>JAISWW010000157.1 GCA_031270705.1 Deltaproteobacteria bacterium | reverse complement strand
TGGGTTACCTGGATAACAACATTTTTAAGAGCCTTAAGGTCAACGCGGGCGAACTCTTGGGCGGCGGCTTAGTGGGGGCCAATTCGGGCTGGAGCTCATATCTAGCTTCCGTCACCAATAACTATTTTGACGACCTAGTTATTCGCGTATCGGGCAATCTTTCCGGGGGCGGTCTCATGGGGGCTCGCTCGTCTGGCCCTTCCGCTAGCGCCGCTTCCTTGTCCCTTTTGACCAGCAATATGTTTGACGAGATCAGCGTAAACGTCGCGGGCGACATTTTTGGGGCTGGCCTAATAGGGGCCGCGGTTCTCGATGGCTCGCCCAGCTCATTGGCCTCCTCGCTCTCTTTAAGCCAAAATTTCTTTGGCTACAATGGCCAAAATATTGACGTTGGGGGGAACTCTATTTATGGCGGCGGCCTAATTGGCTTTTATTCCGCCAATGGCTCAGCTTTCGCGCAATCCATTGATAGTAACGATTTTAACCAAAACGCTATGTCGACAACAAATATCCAAGCCTCTGGCCAATTGATCGGGGGCGGGGCGATTGGCGCGACCATTGGCCAAAACTCTAAAGGCATCGCCAGTATTTACTCCCTAACCAATAACCATCTTAGAGATTTCGACGTTATCGTCAATTCTAGCCTGATTGGGGGCGGGCTCGTCGGCCTTGTGGCTTTGGGCGATGGCGACGCCAATATCCAAATTGTTAAAGACAATTTATTTTTTGATAACATGATTACTATAGACCAATTTCTGCAAGGCGGCGGCGTCTTAGGGGTTCGCTCCAATTCCATCGCCTCCTTAGGCTCCTTAACCAATAATATTTTTTACGGAAATATAGTCATGGTGGGCCAATATATCGATGGCGGCGGGGCGATTGGGGTCACTGGGCCCATGGCGGCCAAAGTCAAAGTCGCCTTTGGCCTATCTGAGATTAACAACACGCATTTTTTCGAAAATAATATTGAGGCCAACAATGGCCAGATCATGGGCGGGCTAATTTATAGCTATGGCTTAAACGCGCCTTTAACTATCGCCGACAGCTGGTTTCAGGATAACGAATTTACTTCCAGTATCTCCAACGAGAGCGCGTACGCGGGCTTGGCTCCCCCGGCCAAGGTTTATGGAACCGTGGTCATTGACACGGGACTAGAGCCGACTAAGCTCAATAAAATCAACTCAATAATTTTAAAGGCCACGGCGGGCCATACCTTGGGTTTTCAGAGAAACAAACTTATCGATACCTCCCCTCGCCAAAATTCTTTGTATTTTGGGCGTATCCCAGATATTTATACCGGTAGCGATGGTAAAATTCATAATCAAGATGATTACGCCAGATCCGACGTAAACTTAAGTCTCCAAATTGAGACTGGGGGCGCGATTTATCTTTATGATCCCCTTGAGGTCAATCAGGTCAACAATAACGCTAATTGGCCCGATCGAACTTTTTCCATGGAGGTTCTCGGCTCAGGCGATTTTGTCTGGGGTGGGGCCAATGTTTTTCAGACCGGAACCTATAACGCGGCTCTCCACGCCACCCCCAACCAGATAGTTTTAAACTCCGGAACCACGACTTGGTTAGAAAGAGAAATGACTTTAGAGGCCGTTAATCATCAGTTTAATCTTCTGACTGGCGGAAAACTGGCCGTGGCGGGACAAAATGTTTTAACTATCGCTGGCGGCTCTTTAAAAGGCCAGCTCCAGTTTAACTTATTGAACGCGGTAGTTAACGATAAATCCAACCCTTTGTTAAAAATCCAATCCTCTAGTTCCATTGACATTAGCGGGGCCATCGTTACCCTAACCAATTTTGATCTTAACCGCGCTTTGGATCAAGGCGAACAGTTTTATCTCATTGACGCGTCAATGGACAATTATCTAGTTGGCGAGGCGGCCACCGAATGGGTAAAAGTCAAAAATAACCATAGCGGTTTCTTCAGCGGTTTTTATACTTTGAAAATTGATAAAGATGATAATTCCACCGCCACGAATCGTTATTTGGTGGCTAAATTGCCGGTTCAAACGCCGACGCCACTTCCCGATCCAGCGACTCCGCCAGATCAACCTACGCCTCCATCGTCCGGGGGCTTACCTCCAGGTGTTCTGACTCCGAGCCCAGCCCCTACGCCGGCGCCCGCGCCCACGCCCGTGGATCCGAGCCAAAAGGTTCCCACGCCTACGGTTCCGGATATAACCACGCCCACTCCCACCCCCTCGCCCACGCCAGAGGTCTATGATCCGGATCGGCCCATTGAGGAAGGCAAAATCGTTTTGGAAGGCCGCGTGGCTAGTTTGGCTCTTTTGTCCGGGGTTGGCAATTGGTTAGCCGATCACTCTTTCCGAGCCGTTGATTTAGGCTTTAGTCCCAATAACTCCGCCCCAGCCGCTGGCGAAAACGGGCGCGGCGATTGGTTGCCCTTCACGGGGGCGGACGCGGGAGTCTTTTGGACGCGCAAGGGCTCCAAAACTAAGCATGTGACTTTTTCTTTTATCGCCGGTTTAGCTCGGCGCGTGACTTCCTCCTTTATCTTAGCCGGCTTTGTGGATGGGGGTTTGGCCAATTACGACATTAATGGCCATTATGGAACCTTCGCGGGCCCCGAGGTCGAGGGTAGCGGCTCTCTAAAATATATCGGTGGCGGCTTAATGGCCAAAAAGACTTTTGGCTCGGGTTTTCATGTGGAGGCTTCGGCCCGGGCCGGTCAGATCCGCAATAAATTTTCCTCCTCGTCTTTGTCTTTGGCTAGCGGCCAGATCTTGTCTTATGAGTTTTCGGCCCCCTATTTAGCTTTTCATGGCGGCCTAGGCTATGAATGGAGCTTAAGCGATGGGAATTCTCTCAGTCTCTTGGGCCGGTATTTTTGGACTAGGCAAGCCGGGAAATCTTACCGGTTCGTCACGGGCGAGGTGGTGGATTTTCAAAAAGACGTCTCCCAAAAAATCCGTCTGGGCGGTCGCTATAACTGGCTCAAATCGCCCCGTTTAGCCTGGTATTTGGGCGCGGCCTATGAGTTGGAGCTCAATAGCCAAGCGCGCGGCTCTTATCGCGGCCAACCATTTAACGCCCCGGACATCAAAGGCTCAACCGGCATTGGGGAAATGGGCCTAAAATATCGGCCTAAGGACGACGGGCCCTTTAGCCTTGAGGCGGGCTTACAAGGCCATCTGGGCGTTCGGCGCGGCTTTTCGGGCGGGATTAGGCTGGATTGGGAGTTTTAAGGTCAGTAGTTCGGCTATTTGCTAGTCTTTTTGGCCAGAAAATTATTATATCTAGGCTAATAAAACAAAATAGCGTTAAAAAACTTTTTTAAAGTTTCTTAGCCAAAATATTTCAGAGGCGGATCTAAATTGTCCAAAGGATTTAGATCCGCCTTTAATTTTGGGGTCTAGGGGCCTGGCCACAAATATTGGCCCAAGCCTTAATGTTTGCGTCTTCAGGCTAATCTATTTACAATTAGCCAGGCTCTAAGGAATTGGCGGCGGTCAGACCAAAGCGAGAATTCGCCTGGGCCTTCTTAATAATGATTTTTAAGATTAGTTGTCTTAAAAATTATAATAATATAACTTCTTAAGGATCAATTTATAATGCCCTTGTTTAAAAATATATACAATTTTTACGATAAACATCTTGATGGCTTCACCTTGGCCATGGTCTTAACCGTCCTCCTGGCCGTGGTTCTGCCCGCCGAAGGCGCGGGTTTGCGGGCCATATCCATTTTGTCCAAATTGGTCATAGCTTCCTTGTTTTTCATGCATGGGCTAAAACTGTCCCCGCAAAACCTTTGGGCGGGTCTGACCAACTGGCCTCTCCATCTGGTCATTATCTCGGCCACCTTTATTCTGTTTCCGATTTTAGGCCTAGGCCTTAAGCCAGTACTATCGAAGATCGCCCGGCCAGAATTTTATCAAGGCATCTTGTTTTTATGTTTTTTGCCTTCCACGGTGCAATCATCCATCGCCTTCACCTCCATCGCCAATGGCAATGTGGCCGCGGCTGTCTGCGCCGCCTCAGCCTCAAGCTTATTGGGCGTTTTCATTACTCCTTTGTGGGTGGCTTTGACCATGGGGGCGAGCGCTAGCGGCTCTTTAGTTCAGGCTATTATTGATCTATCTTTACAATTGGTTTTGCCTTTCGCCTTAGGTCAATTGGCTCGCTTTAAATTAGCCGCTTGGGTCGAAAAAAAGAAAAAAATTATTAGCTATACGGATCGGCTATCGGTTCTTTTTATTGTTTATGGTAGTTTTAGCCATGGCACGACTTCTGGCTTATGGTCGTCATTAACTTGGCCCATATTTTTTTCTTTGATCGTGGGTTGCGTCTTGATCCTGGGTTTGGCCTTTTTCTTCACCTATCAGGCCGGCGTTCGGCTCGGCTTTAACCGGGCTGACCGGGTGGCTATTCTCTTTTGTGGCTCCAAAAAAAGCCTCGTGGCTGGCGTCCCCATGGCCAATATTATTTTCGCCCAAGGTCTTGTCAGCGCCATTATATTGCCCATGATGATTTTTCACCAAACCCAGCTTTTGGTTTGCGCCTATTTAGCCCGGCGTTGGGGAGCCAAAGAGGAAATTAAGGCTTAATCTGGTTTTTTAGCCGCTTTAGTCTAATGATTTTTGGATTATTTTATGTTAATATGTTTTTTCCACTTATAACTCATAAAACGTCTTTTTATGGCCTTTAGCCGCCTATTCCTTTGGCGAGGCTAATTTGGCCCTGTATAGGGGCTAAGAGGCCTTTGGTCATTAGGAAAATAAATAGCCGTTTTTTGAAGTTTTTAAAGAATTTTTTGTTTTTTTGGCTCTTAACTGTTAAAATAGTTTTTTATAACGCGGTTTTTTACCGCTAGGGAGGGTCTTTTATGCGGCGCGCTCGTTTTTTAATAGTGGCTTTGGCTCTGGCTTTGGCCATGATTGTTTCGGTCAAGGCTCAGGCGGGGGATTTGGACGACATTAAGGCCGCTGGCAAAATTAGGATAGCGGTTTTTGGCGATAAGCCGCCTTTTGGCTTTATTGACGAGAATGGGGCGAATCAAGGCTATGACGTTTATCTAGCCAAACGCCTGGTCACGGATCTTTTTGGCTCCCCCGACAAGGTCGAATGGGTCTTGGTGGAAGCGGCCAGCCGAATTGAAGTCTTACAGGCCAATAAAGCCGATCTGGTTTTGGCTAACTTCACCGTGACCGCGGAAAGGGCGACCCAGGTGGATTTCGCCAAACCTTACATGAAAGTGGCTTTGGGCGTGGCTTCCCCTAAAAGCGCTCTTATCTCTAAGGTTGAGGATCTGAAGGGCAAGACCCTCATCGTGACCAAGGGGACGACCTCGGACACTTACTTTTCCAAAAATCACCCCGAGATTAAGCTTTTAAAGTTTGACCAAAACACCGAGGCCTTTAACGCCTTAAGGGATGGTCGGGCCGCGGGCTTAGCCCATGACAACACTTTCCTCTTCGCTTGGACTAAGGATAACGTTAATTTTGTGACCGGCATTGATTTTTTGGGCGACGAGGATACCATCGCGCCGGCCGTTAAAAAAGGCCAAACCCAGCTTTTGGCTTGGGTCAGCGAGCGGATTGAAAAGCTCATCGCCGAAGGGTTTTTCGAAAAAGCCTACGCGGCGACCCTAGCCCCGGCTTTTGGCCCGGCGGTGGATCCCAAGTCGGTTCTCATTGAAAAGCTGAATTGATTCCAGAAAGCCTTTGATTGTGGACTTTATTGATTGGGATTTTATTGTCTCTCGGGCCCCGCTCTTTTGGGCCGCGGCTAAGTTAACTGTGAAGTTGGCCGTGGGGGGCATTCTTCTGGCCGCGGCGCTCGGCTTTCTGTGCGCGGTGGCCAGATTTTACCGAATTCCGGTCTTCAATCAAATAGCCTATTTCTACATTGAGCTGGCCCGCAACACGCCCTTAATGGTGCAACTCTTTTTTTTATATTTTGGCCTCCCGCGCTTGGGTCTGGTTTGGGAAGGGCAAACCTGCGCCATTGTGGGCCTAACTTTTTTAGGCGGGGCTTATATGGCCGAGGCTTTTCGAGGCGGGCTCGCGGCCATTAACCGCAATCAGGTGGAGTCGGCTTTGTCCATCGGCTTAAGTCGGATCCAAACTTTACGTTACGTTATCGCCCCGCAAGCCTTAGCCGTGGCTTGGCCAGCTATAAGCGCCACAGTTATTTTTCTCATGAAGGAAACCTCAGTCTTTAGCATCGTGGCTTTGCCGGATTTAATGTACGTGGCTAAAGATCTCTTAAAGGAAGGCCATAGCGGGGAGACTAATCTGCTCTTGATATTGTCTTATTTGACCATAATCCTGCCGGTTTCGCTATTTTTCGGGAGGATGGAGAGGAGGCTAAGGTTTGCTGGATTCGGCTCTTAGCGTCTTTCGAATGGGCCGCAATATGGCTCGCCTCATGGAAGGCCTGGGCGTGACCTTGGAGATATCCGTGGTCGCGGTGGGGTTGTCGCTCATTTTTGGCGTCCCCTTGGGCTTAATGATGGCTGGGTCCAATCGCCCCCTTAAATGGCTCTTAAGGGGTTACTTGGAGTTTGTCCGGGTCATGCCCATCTTGGCCTTGCTCTTTATTTTTTACTATAGCTTAAGCAAGTTTTGGAACATAAATCTTTCAGCCTTAACGGTCTCAATTTTTGTTTTTACCTTATGGGGCGCGGCGGAGATGGGCGATCTGGTGCGCGGGGCGGTGACTTCTTTGCCTCGCCACCAATGGGATAGCGCTAGGGCTTTGGGCTTAAGCGAGGGCCAGGTCAGTTTTCGCGTCATCATTCCCCAAGCGATTCGGCGTCTTTTGCCTGGCGTCATCAATCTTACCACGCGCATGATTAAAACCACGCCCTTTGTTTTTTTCATCAATTTGCCGGATCTGCTTAAGGTGGGCCAGCAGATAGTGGAGGTCTCGGGTCTGCGGTATCCTTTGGCCTCGGTTTGGGTTTATGGCTTTATCTTTATAATTTACTTTGTCATCTGTTATCCGATATCGCTATTTTCGCGGTACTTGGAACGGCGCTGGGCCAGTTAAGCGAAGCCATTTAAGCGGCCCCAGTTAAAACCGGCGCTCTTGGTTTTCTGAGGCTAAGCTTTCTTAAAATTAAACTTTACTTAGGATTTACAATAGTGGCGAGTTATTTATGAGCCTGGGCCCTGATATCTTAAAAATAAAAGATCTGAAAAAGAATTTCGGCTCTTTGGCCGTTTTAAAGGGCCTGACTTTGACCGTCCGCCAAGGCGAGGTTTTGGTCATCATCGGGCCCTCGGGTTGTGGCAAAAGCACTTTGCTCCGCTGCTTAAATGGCCTGGAGCCGGTTCAGGGCGGGCAAATTATTTTTGGCGGCCAGTATTTGACCGATCCCCATATAAATTGGAGCCGGACGCGCCAACGGATAGGCATGGTTTTTCAGAACTATGAGCTCTTTCCCCATCTGACCGCCTTGGATAACGTTCTTTTGGGCCTTATCCGCGTCCAAAAACGCTCGAAAACGGAAGCTTTGGCCATCGCCGAGCGCTGGCTGACTAGAGTGGGCTTATGGGATAGGCGAGGCTCTTTCCCTAGGCAACTCTCCGGCGGCCAAAAACAACGCGTGGCCATTGTCCGGGCTTTGGCTCTGGAGCCCGAGATTATGCTTTTTGACGAGGTCACGGCCTCTTTGGATCCGGAGATGGTGCGCGAGGTTTTGGATGTCATAGTGAACTTGGCCAAAGATGGGCGAACCATGCTCATTGTCACCCATGAGATGGCTTTCGCTAAAGCCGTGGCTGACCGGGTTATTTTTATGGACGAGGGGCTCATAGTTGAGGACGCTAAACCCGAGGTTTTCTTTGAGAATCCAGCCACCGAAAGGGCGCGGCGGTTTTTAAATATCTTCCAGTTCTCCGATATCCATAAGCCCCAAGAGCCCAGCGCCTCGCCCCTGGCCAAGGAGGCCCAGGACGTCAAGGAATCCAATGACGCCAAGGAATCCAATGACGCCAAGGACTCTAAGGAGCCCGAGCTCTCTTGACCCAAATCGTCGCCTACCGTAGCCCCACCTATTATGAGCTAGCCGCGCCTCCGGAGCTGGACTGGCGCCCTTATAGGCCGCCCGCTTATTTCGCTTATCGCGAGGATTGGCTAAGGCGCGGGGAATTAGGCCAACCAGGGACTTTTCCCATTCACCTCGATTTTGACCCCACTAACCGCTGCAATCTTCAGTGTCCCATGTGTCCCCGCACTTATTACTTAAATTTGGGGGAAAAGGATTGGGCGCCTAAAGGTTTAGGGGATATGGATATTGAGCTTTACAAAAAGCTCATAAACGAGGGCGCCCGCGAGGGCTTAAAGTCGGTTAAGCTTAATTTTTTGGGCGAGCCTTTATTATATAAAGATCTAGTTGAAATGGTGGCTTTGGCGAGGGAGGCTGGTCTTTGGGTCATGCTCAACACCAACGCCGTTTTATTGACTAAAGATTTAAGCCGGCGATTGTTATTGGCTGGCCTGACAGATATCTTTTTTTCCTTTGACTCTCCTTATCAAAAAGAGTATGAGGCCATTAGGGTAGGGGCCAGTTACCAGAAAGTTTTAGACAATATCGCGAGTTTTATGGACATATTATCCGCCCTAAATCTTAAAGCCGTCCAAACGCGGGCCAGTATGGTTCTTCCTGAGGAACCAAGTGGGCGCGAGGAAATTAAAGCTGATTACGTCAAGCTTTTTCGGGATTTGCGCGTGGCCGAGATTGGTTTTGGCCTCCCTTCCGTTATGGGCCGCGATTACGCGAGCTTAAATCCTAAGACCTTTCTTTGCCCGGATCTTTTTCGGCGTCTTTTTGTCTACCATGATGGGGTTTATGGGCCTTGCTGTGGCGACTGGGCTCGCCAGATTCCCCTGGGCTCGGTCGCGGATGGCCGATCCTTAAAAGAAGTTTGGTTGGGCCCAGAATTAACGCGTCTCCGCCAGAAACACCAAACTGGCTCTTATCGGGACATTTTGGCTTGTGAGGGGTGTAGCGTCCCTTATTTATCCACCCTAGAAGTTTAGAATTAGGGTTTCTCTCATGACCAGCCAAATCAGCCAAGATCAGCCAGACCACGCAAGCTCCAGCCCAATGACTAAAAAAGTTACTCGGCGTTCTTGGGTCGGCCCGATCCCCATTGGCGGCGGGGCTCCGGTGGTTGTCCAGACCATGGCCAATACCGACACCCGCGATGTGGCGGCCACCTTGGCTCAAATTAATTCGGTCGCCGAGCGCGGAGCCGAGCTAGTTCGGGTGGCCGTGCCCGACGAAAAAGCTGGCCGGGCTTTGTTTGAGATTATTCCTCAAGCCCCCATTCCGGTGGTGGCCGATATCCATTTTGATTGGCGTTTGGCCATGCTGGCTTTAGAGGCTGGGGCGCCGGGCTTAAGGCTCAATCCGGGGAACCTTAGCGATCCGGACAAAATTAAAAAAATTAGCCACAAAGCGGGCCAACAAGGCGCGGCCATTCGCGTGGGCGTTAACTCCGGCTCTTTGGATCCGCGGATGGCACAACTTTATGGTCATGGCCCAGAAGCCATGGCCCAATCGGCTTTAAAAGAATTGAGTCTTTTAGAGGATTTAGGCTTTCATAATTTGGTCGTTTCTTTAAAAGCCTCCGACGTGCGCTTGACCGTGGCCGCGGTGAGGCTTTTGGCCGAGCGGACAGATTGCCCCCAGCATTTAGGGATTACCGAGGCGGGGGATTTGGAGACTGGAGTGATTAAGTCCGCCGTGGGTTTGGGCGTTTTGCTCCATGAGGGCTTAGGGGATACCATTCGCGTTTCTTTGACTGGCCCCCCGGAGGCGGAGGTGGATTGCGCGTGGGAAATTTTGCGCTCTTTGGGTTTGCGCTCGCGGGGCCCAGAATTTATCTCTTGCCCCACTTGCGGGCGTTGCGAAATTGATTTGGTGGGTTTATTGAAAGAGGTCAAAAATCGGCTCCGGGGTCTTAAGGCTCCCTTAAAAATCGCGGTCATGGGCTGCGTGGTCAATGGGCCAGGCGAGGGGAAGCGGGCTGACCTGGGCGTGGCTGGCGGTCGCGGTCGGGGGATCTTGTTTGAGCGCGGTCAGTTGGTGGGTCAATTTCCTTATGAGTCTTTGGCTCAAATTTTAGAGGACAAAGCTCGGGCCATGGCTGGGGAGGCTAAGACTTAAGCTTTCTTTAAAACTGGCCAAAAAGCGCCCTTAACAATCTTTTGATGGATTTTTTATTATTATCTTGTATATTTTGCCCTTGACAAGGGCCTATCCCCAAAGCCATTTCCTCATTGAGCCTCCCTCAAAACGTTAAAATTTTTTGGCCTTTTGGCAAAATTTTTTTTAGCCAGGTTTTTGGCCAAAAAATCATAATTGACTAATTGTCATCATTAACAAGGCCATAACGACTTTAGCTATAAATTAGTTTTATATATATGGAATTTTAAAAACCAGTTTAAAAATGGTCTTACTTTTGTTAGAATACCCTCCAGTTTATTGATCAGAGAGGTTTCGCGCTTATGGGTTATAATTGGTGGAGCGACTTTTTAGCGGTTTCTCTGGGCGACTGATTTTCAGGGCGCGATTTAGGGAGGTTGAGGGAGTGACGAGGTCATGGCTTTTGGCGGTCAAAAGCCTAAAGTAAGCGATACGGGCGACCAGAAGCTTTGGGATTTACCCGATCCTATCGCCGAAGATCTGGCTCGTTATCAAAAAGGCGAGAGATTGGATATTCCGAGGCTGTTGACGGTCGCCAAGGAAATAGGCAAATCCTTGGCCATTTTTAGGCCCCCGCAAGGTTACGAGCCTGAGCCTATAGCTCCAGAACTGTCTATCACCCCAGACATGGCTAGACTTTTGGGAGCTCCGTCTTTAGCCGAATACTTCCGGCGAACTCTTCTCAGCCAAGACCCCCATCGAGATCTCAGCTCGCGCGGCCAGTGTCCTTTGCCGCGAGGGCCGGAATCTATTCCCAAGGCTTTAAGGGCCGTGGAAGAAGCCATCTTGGGTTATAGATCCGTAGACTCCCAGGCCTACAAAAAAATCTTGGGCGAGCTCTCGGCCATCCGGGCCTCGCTTTTACGGGCCCAAAGCTTAAGCGTAGAGCTCTTTAGCTTGGCGGAGCTCTTTCGGGTCGAAAGCCTAGCCCTCCGTCACGAAGCCCAAAAATTGGTTAAGGCGGGCCGGAAATTAGCCATTGCCCCAGAACCTGACGATTTAGATTCTGGTCTGCGCCAAGACGCCCCGCCTTTAACTGAGCTGACCCAAAATCTCACCAAAACTTTGGTGGACACGCGCTCGGTTCTTTTGGCCCAAAAACGTTGGCGCTTGGAGATTCGTCAGGTCATTGAGGAGATGGATAGCTTTAAGGCCGCCCATCTAACCTCAAAGCTCCCCATTGATCCAGTAAGGCTAAAAACGTTTGACGCTCGCCTCATGGATCTAGAGAACGCCTCGGAAGTTTTAGCCGCCAAACGCCAAGCCACCGATGAGCGTTTGACTCGAGCTTTGGCCAATTTGGAGAGCCACGAAAGCCAGTTGGTTGGGGAAGCCAACACCACGGTCTTAAGTTATGTTCAAACTTTGGCCTCTAGCGTGGACACTCTTTTAAAAACCATCCTGGCTCGGCGTTTTGATTTGGCCGAAGCCGCTTGGCGATTGCCGCGTTTAGTGGGTCGCCCCATCTTTTTGGAAAACGTCTATTCGCAGACCGCGATTTTTTTGGCTCAATCCCAAGGTTTGCTGGAAGAGCTGAAATCCCGCCTCAATCGCCAAGTGGCCCGTTTATCCAGTTCCAGGGAAGCCCGCGAAGCCGCTCGGGCGGCTTTGGCTATGGATAAGGACAAAGCCTATCCTAGCTTAGCTCGCGAGGCTCAAAGACGCTTAAGTCAATTAAAAGCTCTCCGCAAAAAAGAGCTGGCCGAACGCGCCCCGAAAACCGCCAAAGCTCCTGACAAAGATATTCGTGATAAGACTCACGCGACTCATGACGAGACTTATGACAAGCCTTTTGATTGGCCTAGCGATATAGCTAAAGATTGGCCAAGCGACGCCCCATCCGATTTTTCCGCCCCTTTAACGGAATCCCCTCCCCCTCAGGTCGCCAGCCCAGCCATCGAGTATTTGGCCGAACAATTAAACGCCGTGGCTTTGGAGCGCGATCGCTTAAAAGATGAGCTCTCGAGCTTAACGGAGCGTTTGACCGAGTCAGGCCAGACCAAAGCCAAACTCATGAAGATGGTGGAGTCGGCCCGTCGGGAGCTGAAAAACTCGGGTCAAGAAATCGCTAGTCTCCGCCAACAAGTTAACGACAACCAAGAAGGTTTGCGACAAGCGACCCTTGAAAAAGAGGAATTGTCCAAACTCTATGATCAGACTATTAAAGATTATAACAACCTCACCAGCGCCGCCAATCAGCGGAATGAGGAATTCCAAAATATTTGGGCCGACCGGGAGCTCTTGGCCAAAAAGCGCGCGGATCTGGAAATAAGTCTGGCTAACCTTGATCATGAGAAAAGAGCCTTGGAAGCTAAAGGCCAAGAGCTAGCCATCTCCTTGGATCAAGCCCGGGGCCAGGAAACGGCTTTGGCCACAGAGTTGGCTGGCCATCAGGAGGAATTAGCCGAAGCCACGCGAGCCAGACAGCGCTTGGGGCAAGTCATTACCGCTTACCGCGGGCAATTGGATCGTTTAGCCATGGCCAACCAAGCCCTCCGCCAAGCCTGGCTCGGACGTGGTCAAGCCTTAAAGCGAGGGGAGAAGGAAAAGGTTGGGCATAAAGCTCTCTTGGCCCGGCGCGAAAAAGCCATAATTCGCCAAGTGGCTAGACGTCGCGAATTGCTCGATGAGCTCAGCCAATTTCGCGCCCGGCTGGAGTCAATGGAAGCCGAAAGAACTCGCCTTAACCAAGAGATCGAGGCGGCCAGGGCGGAAGCGGAAAGGGCTAGAAACGAGACCTTACAACTAGAGGCGGAAAGCCAAGAGTTCAGGAAAGAGGCTGAGGAGCGACTAGCGCAAAGCCAAGAGCTCCGAAAAGAGGCCGAGGAGCTCTTAGCGGAAAACCAAGAGTTTAGAAAAGCGGCCGAGGAGCGCTTAGCGGAAAGCCAGGAATTCCGAAAAAAGGCCGAGGCGCGCTTAGCCCAGGCCCAAAGCGAGGCCTTAGCCAAGGAAGAGCGGCTCAAAAAAGAGTTAGGCGATCTCCAAAAGGAGATGGATCAGAGCTTAAAGCCTTTGATTGAGTTATTGGGTTTGGCCTTGTGGCAAGGCGAGGCCCAAGCTCGGCAAGCCAGTCAAACCGCGGCCAACAATGTCATTAAACTCCAGAAAGAAGCCGCCGCGCGCGAGGCCGGGCTTCGCGTGCGGGGAGCTGGCCGCGAGATCGATCTCTTGGAGAGACTGGCTCGGCGCGAAAAGGATTTGGAAGCCCTTAAAGCCGAAATCGAAAACATGGAGATGGAAAAGACGGCTTCTTTGGAGGCTGGTCAAAACCAAACCCAAAGCTGGGTGGTCAACCAACTGTCCGTGGCTCTAGCCGCTTCCGACTTGCGTCATGAGCACTTGAACCGGGGTTTGCGCGATTTAAAGGCTCGTTTTAGCTCGCAGAGAAGCGAGGCTCAAAGCGTCAAAACCGAGATGGAAGAGCTGATCCAAAACCAAGCCCAAGCCTTGGCTCGCCATCAAGCCTGGCTCAGCGAATTGGTGCCTTTGGTGGCCTTCTTTTTGGATTCGGGCCTAGATTTTTGGACTCACAGCCCAGCCACGGGCGACACGAGACAAGCGGTGCTCTTTTTCTTGCGCCAAGAGAACGCCGCTTTGACCGAGGAATTGGCTAATGTCCGCTCTGAGCGGCAAGGTTTAATAGCCGAGCGCCAATCGCTTTTAGTCAATCAAGAGGGCATTAAAGA
>JAISWW010000053.1 GCA_031270705.1 Deltaproteobacteria bacterium | reverse complement strand
TTTTATTGTCATAGTTTTGGTGGATTAAAACCACCAGCTTTAGCTGGTAGCTTCAGCATTTCTTCTTGACAATGCCAGTATGGGTACTAGAATGAATTTTGCTCGAGAATTTTCTTTACCCTGAGGTTGTTTGTGACCGAGTATTTGCATGGCTCCCATAGCGTTTTTCTAATCCATCTACACATTGTGTGGATTACTAAGTATCGGAAAAAGATACTCACTGGTGATGTTGCGCTAAAATTACGTGAAATAGTCAGGGAAATCTGCGCTTCTGAGTCAGTTGAGATAATACGTGGATCAGTTAGTAGTGATTATGTACATCTTTTTGTCTCAATAGCGCCTAAAGTAACGATAAGTAGGCTGGTTCAGAAGTTAAAAGGAAGTACTTCACACAAACTAATGATGACATTTCCTTCTCTGCAAAAGCAATATTGGGGTCGCCATATGTGGGCGAGAGGATATTTTTGCTGCAGTAGTGGTAATATAACGGATGAAATTATAAAAAATTACATTGAAAATCAACATGATAGTGATGAAGAGTTTAAGATAGATTAACTTTCCGCGGCTTTAGCCGCGTTCTCGATTACAGACCACCGGCTTTAGCCGGTGGTAGGTGATGTTGTTCTTCTAAGCGGCTTTAGCCGCTCAAAGGCGACTTTAGTCGCAAAAAGAAAGCCACCGGCTTTAGCCGGTGGTTTGTTTACTACTTTAATATTAATTATAAAAGCTAATTTAACTAATTTTAATTTATATAAGTTAAAATATAGTTCTTAAATAACTTGATAATGCTATCTTTTTTATAAGTTTATTTTTTACAACTTTTTAACAAATATCTAAACCTTAACTTTCTTTATTCTTTATTCTTTACTCTTTTAGCTGTTAGATCTCTATCTAGATTATTCAAAAGTTTAATCGAAAAATTTACCTCGAATTTTTTTGACATATTCAACTACAGCTTTCCATTTTAACTCTTCTAATAATTTTAACAACCAAAAAATATAATAATTATAGTTTAAAAAATTTTTAAGTGTTATATTTTTCAGTATAAATTATTTTTTACCTTATATAAATCAAAAAAACCTTAATATTAGCCTTAAAATCTAGAAATCGTTTGGAAAAATTTCTGGCGAGCCTAGGGTTTTTCGAGCGGCAAAACTTATTTTGTGCTATACTCTCTTCAACTTTAAGCCTTAGCTTGCCAAAAATTTTACAAAAAATTAGCGAACATTTCATTTTTTTATTGTTCGCTAAGATAGTATAAAAAAGATCCTAACCTGGCTTCTGGACAATTGTTTAATTAATTTTCAAATTATTTAAGTTGTTAAATTATTTTAACATATTAATATTTTGTTATAGAAATTATTTTGTATTTTTATTCTATTATTTTCTTACCTGACTGGTCAGTTTGGCCTTAGTCTTATCATTGAATAGGTAATTTTATGTCAGATTACCAGTCAACAAATAACAAATCATTTTTTTACACTAAGAAAATTATAATTTCGATTTTGATTTTAGCCCTCGGCGCCTTGCTTTGGCGGTTCATTCCTTCAAGCCAGCCCCCTAAAACCATAACCCCTCCCCTACCCCAAACTAGCCCCACTCCCGCCCCGGCCAAAACAGCCAAGCCCGCGATTCCCTCGCCGAGCTCTTTTCGAATTGGCTTGGTCACCGCGACCGCGCACCAGGGCATTGATGTCCTAAACGGGGTAAAAAAAGTCATTGAGCTTTATGGGGACGCGGCGGATGGTGGCTTAATTAAACATGTCACCTATCCAGACAATTTTTTGGCTGAGCTAATAACCAGTATGGCCGTTATTGAAAATCTGGCCGATGATCCTTTAATAAAAGTCATTTATGTGATTGAGGGAATTCCGGGCACAGCCGAGGCTTTCCAAAAAATTCGGGCGGTTAGGCCAGATATCCTTCTTTTGGTCTCCGAAAGCCATGAGGAAACCCGCATAATTTCGGCGGCGGCGGATCTGGTGGTTAACGCCGACTTTATCGCCCGGGGCTACCTTATTCCCCGAGCGGCTAAGGAACTGGGCGCTAAAACCTTTGTTCACGTCTCCTTCGCGAGACATATGATCGATGAGTCCCTAAACCGTCGCCGAGCCATCATGGAAGCGGCCAGCCTTGACCTTGGCCTCAGATTTGTTTATCAAAACGCGCCCGATCCCACAGCTGAGACTGGGATAACCGTGGCCCAGGATTATATCCTGGAGAACATCCCCAAGTGGCTAGAAAAATATGGGCCAGACACGGCCTTTTTCGCCACCAATAACGCCCACACCGCCCCAATGATTAAGCAAGTTATCCAATATGGTGGCTATTTTATAGAGGCTGACGTGTCTTCGCCCTTGGTTGGTTACCCCGAGGCTTTGGGTTTAGAGGACAACCAAGATTTGGCCAACGACTGGCCTCGCTTAATCGAAAAAATTGAGGAAAAATTAATCGACCAAGGAGCGTCTGGCCGTTTAGGGACTTGGACCAGCTCTTTAAGCGTTAGTCACGTCATGGCCATGGTCGAGTTTGGGCGTCTTTTGGCCTTAGGCGAAGTGGCCAAAAACGACTTTAAGGCTTTGTTGGAGATCTACGAGAAGGTCTCGGGCGCGCGCTGGAGTGGCTCAGTTTACGTGGACACCAACCTGCTGGAGGTCAATAACGTCTTTTTGATCTACCAGGACACCTATATTTTTGGGCGCGGATATTTAGGCAACGCCTCGATTAAGTCGCCGGACAAATATAAAGCCGTGAGCCTCAAAGATGGCCAAATTAAAGTCGCCCCCTTTTATCGCGTTGGCATCGTCACTGGAGACATGGAGCAAGGGGCTGAGGATGTCGTGGCCGCCTTGGAGATGATCCGGCGTTATGGGGACGCGAGCCAAGGGGGCATGATCCGGCATGTCATCTACCCTAACGACTACTTAGACAATCCCCAAGCCGCGGCGGATTTGATTGAGAGTCTCGCGGCTGATCCTTTAATTAAGGCCATCGTGGTCAACCAGTCTTTACATGGAACCGCGGAAGCCTTCCGCAGAATCAAAGCCAAACGCCCGGACATTCTCCGCTTGGCCGGCGAGCCCCATGAGCCCTCGGATCAGATCTCCAAAGCGGCCGATCTGGTGGTGGCCGGGGATTATATCTCTCGAGGCTACCTCATCCCCTACGCGGCCAAAACTTTAGGGGCCAAAAATTTTGTCCACATTACGTTTGAGAGGCACATGACTTTTGAGTCCTTAAACTTGCGGAGCCAGATCATGGACGTGGCCTGCCAAGATTTAGGGCTCAAATTTTATCGCGAGACCGCCGTGGATCCGGTCAGCGAGGCCGGCATAGAGGGAGCCAGAAAGGATATCTTGAACTCCTTTCCCATTTGGCTCAAAAAATACGGGCCAGACACGGCCTTTTTCGCCACCAATGACGCCCATACCGAGCCCTTATTAGCCGAAGTGGCTAAAAAGGGCGGCTATTTTATAGAAGCCGACATCCCCTCGCCTCTTTTGGGTTATCCTCAGGCTTTTGGGCTAGACGCGACTCCTTATTTGGGCCAATGGAACAAAATCCTACAGCTGGTCGAAGAAAAAGTCCTAGAAGCGGGGGGCTCTGGTCGCTTAGGCACCTGGGCTTACCCCTTAGGCTTTACCCAAACCGCCGGCTTAGTGGAATTCGCCCGGCTTTTGTTGGAAGAAAAGGCCGAAATCGGCGATCTTAACGCTCTTCTCCAATGTTTAGGGATTTTTACGCCTGGAGCTCGCTGGAACGGTAGCTTTGTCAATGATCCTCTGACTGGCAAACCCTTAAGAAATTACTTTTTAATATACCAAGACACTTATATCTTTGGGAAAGGCTATATTGAAACTACTAAAATAAAGATACCAAGCAAATATTATTCCATAAAATTAAAATAACTTTATGATTAGTAAGAAAACACTAAAAAATAACTATGGATTAGTTTTGTTAGTGGTGGCCACCTTCCTGGTGATGTCCATGGCTAGCTATTATTATGTGAGTTCTGTCGTTAAAAAACAGATTGATCTCTATAGCCAAGCCGAAGTGACAATTTATAAAAATTCTTTAAGAGCCCTCCTCCAAGCCAATGAGGACGCCCTTTTCCACGCCTCGGCCATCATGGCCATGGCCTTAGAGAGAAGAGCCCCGCCCAACGAGCAATTGGCCATCCTGAAAAGGCTGACGGCCATCCTGGGCGAGCAAGAAAACATCAAAGACGTCTTCGGCTCAGTTTACGGTTTTTTGGATGGCAACTTCATTGATGGCTCTGGGCTTATTCCAGGGGCTTTCTTTAACCCGCAGACCGCCGAGTGGCTACGGGGGGCTATTTTATCCCAAGGCGTCTACCACACCGAGCCTTATATTGACCCCCGAACGGGTCAAGCGGTCTCGGCTTTGTCGATGGTGGTTTTTGACGCCCGCGGCGAAAGCCGAGGCGTTTTAGGCTTAGATTTTCTTTTGGAGCCCATTGTCAAAAGAGTTAAAGATTTTACTTTGGCCACTTCGGGGTTTGGCCTATTAGTGGATAAATCCTTAACCGTTTTAGCCTATCCAGATAGAGCCTATATAGGTCAAAACCTAGCCACTATCCCCGCGTTTAGCGATTTGCCGCTAAAATTGCTTAACGTTAAAAGCGAAATCTTAATCGAGCGCTTTGAGCTCAATGGGGAACAACACATCGGCTTTTTTAGCCGTCTGGAAAATGGCTGGTACCTTGGGAACGTCGCCCCAGTCACTTTTTATTATAGCCAAGCCATAAATTTATTGCCGGTGATCCTGGCCATAAGCTTAATTTTGGCCACCATCTTAAGTATCGTCTTATTGCGTTTAAGTCAAGCCAAAGCTCGCTCGGAGGAAGAAAGCCGCTCCAAATCGACTTTTTTGGCCCGCATGAGCCATGAGATTCGCACGCCCATGCACGCCATCATCGGTTTGAGCGAATTGGCCCACCGCGATTTTGGCCAACCCAAGTCTTTACGCTATGTCATTGACATTAGAAAGGCCGCCTTAAGCCTCCTAAGCCTCATTGATGACATTTTGGATTTTTCCAAGATTGAGTCTGGCCGCTTTATAATCCATAACGCGCCTTATCAGCTGGCCCGGGTCTTAAGCGATGTTCTTTCGACTATAGACGTGCGGCTTAAAGAAAAAAACCTCGATTTTACCTTTGAGGTGGCTCCTTACACGCCCGGCGAATTGATCGGCGACGATCGCGGCTTAAGGCAAGTTTTGTTAAATCTGTTGTCCAACGCCGTCAAATACACGGCCAAAGGGTTCGTGAAATTAACCATTGACGCTCGGCAAGAATCCGATGAGGAAATAATTTTGGTTTGCTCAGTCACTGATAGTGGCGTAGGCGTTAAAAAGGAAGATTTAAGCTCTTTATTCAATGACTTTGTCCGCCTCACCAATACCCATCTCAGCCATTATGTGGAGGGCACGGGTTTAGGCTTATCCATCGCTCGCGGCTTATGTCAAATGATGGGCGGCGATATCTCGGTGGAAAGCGAGTATGGGCAAGGCTCCACTTTTACGGCCACCTTTAGGCAAGTGGCGCTTAACCACGAGCCCATTCAAGATCTAGCCTCCCTGAGCCCAAGCGTCAAACGACCTAGCGCCTTAAGTCCCTTTAGAGCCCCGAATCTTAAGGTTTTGTTAGTCGATGACAACGCCACCAACCTTCAGGTGGCCAAAGGCTTATTGGAGCCCTTTGAGATGGACATGACTTTTTTTCTAAGTGGCTCAGAGGCGGTCGCGGCCTTCAAAGAACAGCCCTTTGAGCTCCTCATCATTGACCATATGATGCCGATCATGGATGGCGTGGAAACCTTAAAAAATATCCGGAGCTTAGAAAACGGTCGCGACAAGGCTCCGGCTATCGCTTTGACGGCTAACGCGGTTCGAGGGGCCAGAGAGTTTTTATTGTCCCAAGGGTTTGACGATTATATCTCCAAACCCATTAACACCGATGAGCTCGTCTCCATATTGGACAAATGGATCCCCGAGACTCGTCGCCGCCCCTCGCTAGCCAATACCCTAGAGCTAGACCAAGAGCCCGCCCATCTAAACCAGACCCAGACCGCTACGGCCAGAGCGACTCTCCCAGAGCTCCAAATCCCGGGCTTTGATTTGGAGCTGGGCCTAAATCGCCAGGCGGGCGACCTGAATCGTTATCTGGAATTGCTAAAGGTTTTTTTGGAAGACGCCAAAAATTGCGAAAACTATTTAACTGACTTTTTGGCTAAAAACGAATCTAATCGCGATCCGCTAGAGCTAGCCATTAAAGTCCACGCCATCAAAAGCGCCTACGCCAACATTGGGGCCATGGCCTGGTCCATTGAGGCGGCCAAACTGGAAAAAGCGGCTCTAGACAAAGATTTGCGCCTCATCGCCGACGCGAAACTCAGCCATTTTAAGCGCGAGTTAGGCTTATTGATGGCCCGAATTGAAGCGGCTCTCCTTGGGGCCTATGAGCGTAAAACCCAAGAGAGCCAAAACCAAGATCTATTGAGCGAAAAAGCTGACCAGCGGCTAGATCGCGAAGAACTGGCACGCTTAATACAGGCTCTTAAAAAAGCCTTGGCCGAAAACGACGTTGGCCAGGCGGATCGGTTAATAGAGGAACTAACCTTAGAAGGCGATGAGCCCACTAAGGAAGCCTTAAAAGAGGTGGCTGACCAAGTTCTCATTTCGGACTTTAAAGCGGCTTTACGCCTCGTGGAAAGGCTGGAGGCCTAGGCCCAATGACCGCTCAGAAACGCTTTAAGATCATGGTGGTGGACGACTCGGTCACTAACCTAAAATCCGCCAAAATGGCTTTGCGCGAGATAGGGGATATCTACACCACTCTTTCGGCTAACCGGATGTTTGAGCTCATGGAAACAGTCCAACCGGATCTGATCCTCTTGGATATTCTGATGCCCGAAATGAGTGGGCTAGAGGCCATAAAAATCCTCAAAAACTCCGCGATTTGGCAAGAAATTCCCGTTATTTTTCTGACCTCCGTCACGGGTTTGAACTCCGAGCTGGATGGCTTATCTTATGGGGCGGTCGACTACATCACCAAACCCTTTGACGAGCGGCTTTTGCGCAAACGCGTGGAAATCCAGCTTTTGATCCTAGATCAACGCCAAAGACTGGAAAAGCAAGGCCTTGAGCTACGAAACTATAACGATAACCTGCGGAAAATGGTGGAAGAAGAAACCGAAAAAGTCATAAAATTGCAAGACTCGGTTTTGGACACAGTCGTGGATCTGGTCGAAAGTCGCGACGACATTACGGGCGGCCATGTTAGCCGAACCATGCGCTGGCTAGAAATCATAACCAACGGCTTATTGGAGTCTGGCGAATACGCCTCAATCTTGGGGTCTTGGGACATTAAACTTTTTATAAGATCGTCTCGTCTTCATGACGTGGGCAAAATTTCCATCGATGACGCCATCCTAAAAAAACCGGCCAAACTGACCAATACTGAGTTTGACTCCATGAAAGCCCACACGGTCATTGGCGCGAGCGTCATTGAAAAAATTACTTTAAGCCTACCGCAAAGCAATGATCACTTTTTAAATCACGCCAAAATCTTGGCTCTTAGCCATCATGAAAAATGGAATGGCTCTGGTTACCCATTTGGCTTGTCCGCCTACGATATCCCCTTACAAGGACGATTAATGGCCATCAGCGACGTTTTTGACGCCCTCATTTCCAAAAGGCCCTACAAAAACGCTTTTTCTTTTCAAGACGCTTCTGACATCATCATCGCCGGCGCGGGCTCCCATTTTGATCCCATTTTGATAGAGACCTTTAAAAAAACTCTCTCCAAATTCGCCGCTTTTTTATCCTAATTTTTTTAAGCTTATCTTTGATTATGGCCTAGACTAATGGTTTTGAGTCTTTGAGTAGCGTTATTTCGAGAAACTATAAACCAGGACGGATAATTTTTACGCCTATCAATTTAAATTTATTTATCTCATAATAATCCGCCTGGTTATGGCTCAAATTTTATCTTGCTAGAAGGTCTCCTGACTCTTAATCCTAATGAAGGCCATAAAAATGATATGCGGCGTGGGTAAATTTCTAGCGTTCGTTTCGCTTGTGACCTGACTGGGCCCCTTTCTTCTTTCCACATTTTTTAATTTTTCGGTTTTTTCCCTTCCCCACATCATTGCTTGGAGCGAGACCAGATTTCTGGGAATTTGGCTTGGGGGTGGCCTGTTTGGCTTCAAGTTCCTTCATTTTATCTTTGGCGATGGACAATTCAGCTTCTAGACAGACGATTTTGGTCTTTTGCTCCGTCAACAGCTCTTTGTTCTTGAAGCTTTGAGCTGATAAAGTCTTGAATATCCTCTGACATTCAGAATACTCTTTTTTAAGCCTATCTAATTCAGATAGTCCAGTTTGAGATATTATCTTTATTGGGAGCGGATCATCTTCTAGGTTGAGCGCGTCATCGGATGGGTAAGTTTCCAAACTGGCTATTTTTTCCCTCAAAGCTATCTTTTCCTTCAAGGCTATCTTTGTGGCCTCCTTCTCTTTAAGCTCGGCTTCCTTCTCTTTAAGCTCGGCCTCCATCTTTTCAATCTTGGCGTCCTTCTCTTTATTCTCGGCTTCTATCTCGTTAATCTTGGTTTCCATCGCTTTAATCCAGGCTTCTATAACCTTTTCTAGGAACTTTACAACCAGGTTAATGATTTTTTGGAACATGGGGCGCTTAGGGAGCTATAGAAGCGGAAACAGGCCTCTTAGCCAGAAAAGCCAAGCCAGCCAGAGCCATTTGAAGCCATTTGGTGGGGTTACTTTGAAGATTCTGAGTTCTCATAGACGTAATGATAGATCAACCGAGAGGTTAATTCAAGAATAATTTTAATTGTTAAAAAAGAGCTCATATTTTTTCTAAGAGCCTAGGCGCGTGACGAGTTTGAGTATCTGGATATGAATGAAATCGTTAAGCCATAAATTATACGCCGTTTTGGAGATGGTGAAAGGTAAAATTAGCTCTTATATCTTAATTTAGAGTATAATTAGTGAGTTACCCCCAAAGACAACGGGCAGGCTCTTAAACTACCCTGTGGAGATGGTCGAAACCATGGTAGGCTCAGGATCGAAAGGAAGGGATTAGGGTTAGTACGGCTTTTAGGGAACCCGCTCGACAATGGCTTAAAAATGACGGCGCGCATTTTAAAAATAGGATTAGGCAATTAATAGGTAGAATCAGATCTATGAAATAATTTCAAAAAAGATACCATGCAAAAATTGAGTTTTTTTAGAAATTAATTCTTTTCCCTGAATCAGGCCAAAAAGTATATTTATCTAGTTTTGTTTGGGCGCTCAATCTGGTTATCGAGCTCCAACATAAGCCGACCAGAGATATCTTCATTGATTCATTTTACGGGAGGTCGGGCTAAATGAAGGGTTTTTCCATGAGAAGATTTTCAGTTCTACCGCTAGCCTTAATGTTGATTTTGGCCGCTTGGATTTGTCCGGTCATAGCCAGGGGCGCGGCCGAAAAAGCTAACGAAGGAAACTCAAAAGAATCGGCGAATGAGTCAGTAGGCGGAGACGCGGAGGGAACCGGAAAAATGACAGTTCCAGACAATTTTGTTTTGATCAAGGGAGGCTCGTTCTTAATGGGTAGCCCAGAATCAGAGGCCTGGCGAGGCGCCGATGAAAAACAACATCGCGTGACGGTCAACGATTTTTACCTGGCCCGTTATGAATTGACCCAGACGGAATATCAGGAAATTACTGGCCAAAACCCCAGCTCTTTTTCTGGTCAAAATTTGCCGGTGGAAAATGTGTCTTGGCTCGCGGCCATAACCTACTGTAACGCCCGGAGCGAGAAGGAAGGCCTAGAACCTGTTTACGCGATTGATGGCCAAACCGTAACTTGGAATCGCGCGGCCAATGGTTACCGGCTACCCACGGAAGCGGAATGGGAATACGCTTGCCGGGCGGGAACCGCGACGCCCTTTTACGTGGTCAATTCCATTAGCGTCGAGGACGCTAACTATTATGGCCATTATCCCTATGGTATTGAAGATAACTATTTTTCCCAGGAAAAACTAGAAATAAAACCCGGCCAATACCGGGAAACTACCCTGCCCGTGGGTAGCTTCAAACCCAATAAATTTGGCCTCTTCGACGCTCATGGCAACGTTAGCGAATGGGTTTGGGATTATTATGGGGAATATGACCTAGAAGCCAATATTGATCCAGTTGGCCCCACTTCCGGTAGTCTACGAGCTTATCGGGGCGGCGGCTGGAATGATTTCGCCAAAAACTTACGCTCGGCTTACCGGGGAAGCGCGCCGCCTAATCAAGGTTTATTCAATGTTGGTATCCGCCTAGCCCGGAACGTGGCGCCGGCGGGGGGCGTTGTCGGGGCCCCTCCGGCTATCGGGCGAGGACAAATGGACAATAAAGCCGGAAAAGTCTTGGTTGCTTTCTTTTCCTGGAGCGGAAACACTAGGGGCCTAGCTAGCGCGATCCAGAGGCAAACCGGAGCGGAGTTGTTCGAAATCAAAACCATAAAAGCCTATTCCGGCGATTATAACCTTGTTCTGGAGGAAGCCCGACAAGAACAGAAATCAAGCGCCCTGCCGAAACTAGTCGATAGCTCGCTCAACCTAGACCTTTATGACACCATCTTGCTCGGGTATCCCAATTGGTGGGCTTCCATCCCTAGACCCATCGCTTCATTTCTTAAGTCGGGCGATTTTTCCGGCAAAAAGATTATCCCATTTTGTAGTCATGGCGGCGGTCGATTGGGCCAAAGCGTGAGCGACATAGCCAAACTCGCGCCAAAAGCGATTTTAGGCGAAAGCTTGTCCGTCTATTATTCCGGCGACTCAAGCCTCACCAAGGCTATCGAGGGGTGGCTCGCTAAAAACGGCCTTAAAAAGAAATAAACCTCTCGAAAATAATTTACTTATAGCCAAAATAGGCCAAGTCGAGATTAACGCGAACTCCGCTCGAGTCAAAAAGACGACGACTAGAACGCAATCCGAATAGGGATCCATTATTGGGCAAAAAAAGGCTTTTAGGGTCAAGCGTAAAGTTTCGCGAAAATCCCTAAAAGCCTTTTTCTCGCGGGGCCTATGAGTTTAGCAAATGGTTGAGTCGGGTTTGTCTGGGTAAACTTCTACTGGGCTATCTGGCTCTTTATGGGCGGCATCCTCGTTAGGTTTCACTAGCGTAACTTCCAAGCACGGATTCCAGAGGGTTATCCCTTGTTCCACGAACCGCTTTTCAATGTCTTGCCTGAGATCCGATAAAACCCCCAAACCCCCGTCAATGACTACGGTGACCAATAGGTTAAAAACCAAGGAATTATCCCCAAATTCGCTAAAAAGAACCGTTGGCGGATCATTAGACAACACTTTCTCATTGGCCAAAGCCGCCTCATTTAAGAGCTTAATGGCCAAAGCGATGTCCACGCCATAACAAGCTTGAACCGTAATTTTCCGGCGAGCCAAGCGATTGTTGCGCGTCCAGTTGACAAACTGACCGCTCATAACGCTGGAATTGGGCACATAGACCACGGATTTTTCCGCGGTCTCCAGCACCGTGGAGCGGATATGCACCGATTTGACCGTCCCGGTCACGCCGCCCACTTCCACCAAATCCCCAACTCTAATGGTTTGCCCTAGCATTAAGATAATGCCGCTAACTAGGTTGCCAAAAATGGACTGAAGGCCTAAACCCACGCCCACCGATAGACCACCAGCCACGACGGCTAAACTGGTGAAGTTGACTCCCAAAAGAGCTAAAGCGATAATGCCGAAAATAGCCCAAATTAAATATGAGAACAAAGCTTTTAAAGAAGGAATGACCCCGGAGTCCACTCCAGCGAATGATTTAGCCAGAGTTTCCAAAGAAGTTAAGCCAAAAGCCCTAATAAAGCGGAAGAGGAAGAATAAAAAGACGATAAATAGGATCTTAGTTAAATTAAAGGAGGCTTCCCCAATGGTATAACCACTAGTTAAGACATTTCTTAATAGGTGCTCCAAACCTGGCGCGGCCCACAACCAAGGGATGGCGCAGGCCAAAGAGAGGATAAAAGCCAAAGGGATAACCAAAGAGGTGGCGATGGCCCGCTTAATGGGGTGAATGGCCTCCTCGAATCGGTTCTCGCTTAAGGTAGAGCCCAAAGAGATGAGAGCCGAGGCCAAAATTAAGATATTGACCAGAGTAAAGAGAAGCAGAAAGATCAAAATGGCGAGCCGGGGATAGCCAAAAATAGCGGTCAGCAAGGAAGCCAGGCTAAAATAAGCCGAAGAGCCAAAAGAGAGCTTTTCTATTAAAGGCCAAACCTGGGCTTGGCGAGATTTATAACGCCAAATTAAAAAAATAATTAAAACCAAAGCCCAGCCCACGCTCATGGGACCAGAAGGGCAATCCAAAAAGAGAAAAATCGCCCCCACGGCGGCGGGCGGGAAAAAACGGGCCAAAGGCGAGCCAACTCCCTTCAAATCTGGCCGAGCGGCCACCCGCAGTCGCCAACTCAAAGAGCCTAAACCCCAGACCAGAGCCAAGACCCCCGGCAGTTTTAAGGCTAGGTAGTTGCCGCCTAGCGAATTTTGGGAGCCGATGACCAAGGCGAAGCCAAATATCAACCAATGCCAAGGCCGCAAAAAGACTTTGGCCAGTTCCTCTTTGTTCTTGAGCCTAGATCTGGCGATGGAGCGCTGAATAGCTAAACCCAAAACCGCGGCGATGAGCATGGTCACTAAAAACTTGACCAAGGCTCCCAGCCAATCCGCTCCGCTTTGGGGATAAATAAAAAGAGCCATCGAGGTCGTCGAATGAGCCCATTTAAAAATCAAATCCAAATTGGCCGCAAGGCCATAGCCTTGTCCGGAGGCGGTTAAGGAGGTCAGGTAATAGTTCCGCCAAGTTTGGGGCAGAGCGTTTTCCAGCTGAGCGATGGCCGCGTCGAGGTTTTTTAGGAGGTTCTGGCCAGGCTCCAAAACCAAGCTCACTTTTTGGTCAGTTAACTCCAAAACCGCGCTCGCCCGTTCCAAGTCTCGCTTGGACTGAGGATCGGAGTCTTCCGAAAACACTAAGCCGGACATATCCTTTTTTAAGGCCGCCGCTTCTTCTTGCCTTTGGGTCAACAAGGATTTTTGAATATTTAAAGCGTCCAAATCCTGGACGATCTTGACTCGCAACCCCTTCATCTGCCTTAAAATGTCTTCTTGATGAGCCGGATAAGCTCGAGAGACTTGATAAAGGCGCATAAGTCGACTTAATTCTTGGTTGGCGGAAGCCAAACGAGTTCCCAGAACATTGGCGTTTAAGAGCTGTTCCACGGAACTGGAAACTTCCAGAGCCATTTGCTGGATGGCCGTGGCCCTTGATTCCCAAATTTGTCGCAAAAAAGTGTCATCCACCGGCGTCTCAAGGATGACAGGATCCAAGGCTGGGGGGCTTTCCGGAAGAGGCGGGGCCGCGTCTGGGCTAGCTGGGGCCTCTTGGTCAGTCTTGGTCGCGCTAGAATCTTGGTTCGTGGCGTTGTCTTGGGCCCAAGTCAAACTGGGCGCGACCAAGATAGCCCCAACCAACCAGCTCAATAAGATAAGAACGGAAATCAAGCGAAAGACAGGACGGTGACTCATGCGACCATACCTCCGAGATCAAAACAAAAAACAAAATTATCTGAGTAGTTGTTTAAAAACTTATTTATAATGTTAAAAATGAACTTTAAACGTGACTTTAAGAGAATTGAAGCGCGAAAAAAAACTTTAGCGCCGAGAGGGATAATGGGCCAAAGAAAATAAGACCGCGCTAGGAAATTATCGATT
>JAISWW010000023.1 GCA_031270705.1 Deltaproteobacteria bacterium | reverse complement strand
AAAATCCGGATTTCAATTTTTTCTCTTTATTGCCGATAAGACAAATGGCAACCGCCAATTCCCCTATTTTAGGGAGTCGGAGCTTTTGATGACTTTTTGCTTTAAGCGCCCATACTGGTTTCTAGGCCTGACGCTGACTCTAGCTTTAGGTTTGGCCCTTTGGCTTAGAGCTCCCCAGACTTTGGCCATGACCAACCATCATGATTATTATCCCTATGGTTGGCTCAAACCAGCTTTGTATGGAGCTTTAAGAACCTCGGATCAGATGATTGACTTTGACGTCTCGGTGGAAGGCGAGGAAACTCGGCGCGAGGAGTTTATCCTGCCCGATAACGAGGGCCGGGTCTTACGGCTATCTCACAATGGCCGGGTTTTCTGTTTCGTGGCCGATCACGACCTGGTCGACCCCTGGGACTATCAGGTCGTGGATTATGATGGCAGTGGGGCCTTTGAGTCCAAAGAGCCGCCTTTTTCCGACTTTCCCCTGCCCCGCTGGACTTTTATTCACTATCCCTTTCGCTACATTAATAATAGGCGCTTAACCGATCTAACTGGGGAGAAGAGCCCTTCAGTTCGGCAAATGATCGATGGCTTAAAAGGCGACCAACTCAGACGCCCAGCCTACACCCCAGAGCAGATCGCCGCTTTAACCATAGCCAGAGGCGGCACCCCTCCCCCGGAAAAGTATCTGCCCGAGCCCGATGGACCGCCTCGCTTGGCTTTAAATATTTTGTTTGAGTTTGACAAAGACGTCTTAACCTCTGAGGCTCGAGACGTTCTCAATACCCTGGGCCAAGCCATCACCTCGCAAGAGCTAGGCGGCTCCAATTTTCGCTTGGAAGGCCACACCGACGCCGTGGGCTCTTATGAGTACAATATGGATCTTTCCCGGCGCCGCTCGTTATCCGTTCAGCGATACCTCATGGAAAACTTTAAGGTCTCCTCGTCCCGCTTGCCCACCGATGGTCTCGGCGAATCTCGGCCCTTGCCGAATATCGACCCAGAAGATGGCCGCAACCGCCGGGTGGAGATCATTAACCTAGGCTCTGGCCGCTACATAACCGGCGTTTACACGGACGTGACTAGGCCCTAAGATTTATTGATTTTTGGAAACTAAAACTAAAATTTCGGTTTTAAGCGCGGTTTTTCGTAACTGACCAAAAGACGCGAATTTTTTTAAACGCTCTATTATCGGTAATAGACAATATTTTAAGATTTTTATATATTTTATGTCTTTAAATTTTATTTAAATTTATCGCCCAATCAAAACTAGGCCTTATTTGAGCCTTTGTTTGGATCTCAAAAAAATCCAAAAAAAAGTTGAGCGAGCCTCATTTTTTTCTTGACATCTGGAAAAACCGGGTTTAGACTGATTAAGCTTTAATCCAGACCTAGCCTTTTTTAGGTTTTTGGACATAGCTCAGTTACTTATATTTAAGGATCCTCCACTCATGCCCGTTTCGCCTTCACTAACATCTTTGGCCGCTCAAAATTATTGGGCTCCCACCTGGTGGCAGGCTTCGGGTACTGATCCGCTCGCTTTCTTCGCTCCTTATTACTACTTTTTTAGCTTTAATAAACGAAGTTTCGTCTGACTTAGCCGTTATTTAGAATAACCTTAGGCCGCCAGCGAAACACAAAAACCGCTGGCGGCCTTTTTTTTAGGAGGAATCGAAAAATGGAACCCACTTGTTCCCCGGCCCCCAAACCCCAAGCCAAAGCCCCGGCTTACAAACTGACTAGCCGAGTGACTCATCCCCAGAATTCCCTCATCCCTTTGGGCTCTTTCGTCATTGGGGGCCCGGAATTCATAATCATGGCCGGCCCTTGCTCAGTGGAGGCCGATCCGCAGATGTTGGGCACGGCCTGGGACGTTAAAGTGGCTGGGGCTCACATTATAAGAGGCGGCGCCTTTAAACCTCGCTCTTCCCCCTATAGTTTTCAGGGACTAGCCGAAGAAGGCTTAAAAAAGCTAGCTAGCGCCCGGGAACTCACGGGGCTAGCCATTGTCACCGAGGTCATGGACTCCACGGACGTGGATCTAGTCTCTTCCTACGCCGACATCCTCCAAGTGGGCGCCCGAAACGCGCAAAACTTCTCCTTGCTAAAGCGTCTAGGCCAACTCAACAAACCCATCCTCTTAAAACGCGGCCTCATGAACACCGTGGAAGAGTTCTTATGCTCGGCCGAGTACATCCTAGCTGGCGGCAACCCCAACGTCATCCTCTGCGAGCGGGGGATTAGGACATTTGAGACCTCCACGCGCAACACCTTGGATCTTTCTTCGGTTCTAGCCATTAAAGAAAAAAGCCATCTGCCGGTGATAGTCGATCCTAGCCACGCGAGCGGCAAAGCTCATTACGTGGCTCCTTTGTCCAAAGCCGCCTTAGCCGTGGGAGCCGATGGACTCATGATTGAAGTGCATTGCGATCCAGCTAACGCTCTTTGCGATGGCGAAGAATCTTTAAATCCGGAACAATTTAAAGAGCTTATGCTCACTCTTAAGGATTTGGCCCCTCATTTTGGGCGTCAGATCTCCACCATCGCCAACCACAACCCCCAGCTGGCCGAAAACGCCTGAGATAAAAAACATGACTGTTGATACTGACTCCCTGACGCCCCTCCGCCAACAAATCGACCATTTGGACGAGCGACTTTTGGAACTGATCCAACAAAGAGCTCGCGTGGCCATTGAGCTGGGCAAGATCAAAAAGAATCTCTCTCTGCCTGTTATGGATCTGGTTCGCGAAAGAACCGTCTTAACGCGCCTCACCCAAAACGTGACTCCAGGCCAAGGCTTGGGCTCCGAAGCCGTGGCCGCGGTTTTTACGGAGATCATTAAAACCTGTCGCGAAGCCCAAGCTCCCATTAAGGTGGCCTTTTTAGGGCCAGCAGGAACTTTTAGTCACGCGGCGGCCTTACAACAGTTTGGGCGCTTGGCCACTTTTATCCCAGGCGACGACCTAACCGAGGTCTTTAGGACAGCCGAGTCTGGGGAGGCGGATTTCGCTTTAGTTCCCTTTGAGAACACAACTGAGGGGATTGTGGGGCAGACCTTAGATCTTCTGACCGCGACCAACTTACGAGTTCAGGCCACCTTAAACCTTCGGGTCAACCTAGCTTTAATGAGCGCGCATGGGGATATCTCTCGCCTTAAGGTCATCTCCTCTCATCCCCAGGCTTTGGCTCAGTGTCGCAATTGGCTAGCTTTAAACATGCCGGGCGTGGAATTAAGACCCACAGTCTCCACCGCCGCTGGAGCCACCTTAGCCATCAATGACGACTCCTGCGCCGTCATTGGCCATCCAGCTCTAGCTAGCTTTTACAAGCTCAACGTTATGAGCGGAGGCATTGAGGATTTTCAGCACAACCAAACCTGCTTTTTGATCTTAAGTCGGGACGATAGCCCAATTACTGGCCATGATCGAACCTTAATGTGGTTCGCCGCGCCGCACAACTCTGGTAGCTTATATAAGTGCCTCCAACCCTTAGCCGACGCTGGGGTAAATCTGACTCGCCTACATAGTCGCCCCAATCCCAAATCGCCCTGGGAGTACTTATTTTTTCTGGAGCTTGAGGGACACTTTAAGGAAGAGGGAGTCATTAAGGCCATAAAAGCTTTAGAGGCGGAGTCGGATAAGCTCACTATTTTGGGTTCCTATGAGCCGCCAGAAAGTCCTATCAATCCTTTAAACAACCGCTCATGATGAAAAAAACCAAGCTCTAACTCTGGGCCCTGGTTGGCCCAAAGTTAGAGCCAGTTGTCGCCGCTAATTTAATTTTTCTCTAATAAAGACTGGATAATAATTCAGTAGCGCCAGATGACTTATCGCCATCTAGTATCGCAAAATTTTCAGTTTCCAATGAATACTGAAATAGCCCCCCTTCTTCCGCTCGTGAATATTAAGGCCTCCTTATCAACAACCCGACCCAAGTATACTGGATTATTGACTTTTACGCCATTAACCCGGCATGGGGTATAAATACTTCCATACTCAACCCCATTTTTTGTCTCAATATGAGCTTGTCAATAGAAAATAGAAAGATTTGATATTTTTTCCATCCAATTTTTTAGACTATAATTATGTTTAATTAATGGTCCATGAAAATTCAAATATCTCTAATTACATGTATTTACGTCTAAATTGATTTGTTGAAAAAATTTTAACGTGGTAAGAATTGGTACGGGAAATACGGTTTAATCTGAATTGCGGTTCACCCCCACACGCGTGGGGACAATTTTATACTTGCGGTCGAAATGATCAAGGCCAGCGGTTCACCCCCACACGCGTGGGGACAATTTTGGCAAGGACTCGGTACCGTTTTAGCGCGCCGGTTCACCCCCACGCGTGTGGGGACAATATAACGCCGCGTCAAAGCGGCTATTTTCTTGTCGGTTCACCCCCACGCGTGTGGGGACAATGTTGGGACGGGTGGCGGCGGCTAACGCTCAAACGGTTCACCCCCACGCGTGTGGGGACAATGACATAAAGCTGGATCAATTAAGCTATATGGCCGGTTCACCC
>JAISWW010000161.1 GCA_031270705.1 Deltaproteobacteria bacterium | reverse complement strand
ACGGGCGAGCCTCTCTTAAGGCCGGACGTGGATCAGTGGGTGGAGGCGGCTCGCTCTCATGGCGTTATGGATTTAGCCCTCATCACCAATGGCCAGCTTTTAAGCCCCAAAATGAGCGCCAAACTTATAAAGGCGGGTCTCACGCGGCTGATGGTCTCGGTGGACGCGGCCAGCCAAGAGACCTATCAAATAACTCGCCCGGGCGGCGATTGGGGGCTTTTGTGGGCTAATATCGGGGCTTTTTTGGCTATCAGATCCAGCTTAAATTCGCCTCTCCCTTTACTCCGTTTAAGCTTTGTGGAAATGACCCTCAACCAAAACGAGCGGGTCAAATTCCAAGAAGATTTTGGGGAGATGGCCGATTATCTAAGCTTTCAAAAATATCAAAATATTTTAGGCTTAAAGCGAACAAATTGGGGATTATCGGCTCCCAGTCCAGGGTTTTGCCCGGATCCGCTTACCCGTTTGACCCTCTTCGCCAACGGCTCTCTTTTTCCGTGTTGCTCGGACTTTGGGCGGAAAGCCTCCTTGGGCCATTTTCCCGAAAAAACTCTAGCCGAAGCCTGGAATTCGCCCTTAGCGGTCGCCTTAGCCCGCGATCAAGGCTGGGCGGCCAATTGCCAAGAATGCCAACGAGCCTCTGACCCCACTATTCTTGGCTCGGCGACCGTTAGCCAAACCCATCATAGAGATCAATCTCTAGATCAACTTATAGAACAACCTTGGCCCAATATTCTCGGCTCGGCCCCCAGCCAAGCCCGCGTCCCCGAAGGGAGATAAATCATGCTGATTCTTTGCCTGGGTAGCGATTACTTCCACGCCGCCTTCCACGCCCTGGGCCACACCGTTATGGCCCCGCCTCACCAAGAAGGTTACCCTGTGGACACTCTTTTCAATAACCTTAAGGATCGGCCTGACTTAATAGTAGTGACCGATCATCTGGGGAGCCATTTCTTTCCAGATGGCCTAACCAATATTTATGGCATCCCCAAGGTTTACTACGCCGTGGACACGCCCATCAACTATTGGTGGCAAAGGGATTACGCCCGGCTTTTCGATTACGCCTTCACCGATCAAAAGAGCTTGGCCCAGACCTTAAATGAGGATGGCTTAGCCGCCTCCTGGCTCCCAGTAGGCGTGGACGCCAAAAGTTATCAAGCCAGTCCTGAGGATTCGGCGGAAAAGCTCTATGACTTTGGCTTTGTCGGCCAACTAGACGTGGCCAATCGCCCCAAAAGAGCTCGCCTCATGGATCTCCTCTCCAGTCGTTACACCATCAAAACGGCGGGTAGCCATCAAAATGGTTGGGTGGGGCCGGCCGAGTCCGGGCAACTGTACCGGCAAGCGCGTTTAGCCTTAAACGAAAACCTATTCCCTGGCATCACCACGCGCATGTTGGAAGCCATGGCCTCGGGGGCGGTTCTTTTTACGGAAAAAGCGGGCGGCGATTTGGGGGAATTATTTAAAGCCGGAGAGGATTTCGCCTGGTTTGAGCCGGAAGATATCCTAGGGGCGGCTGACAGTTGGCTGGCTGACGAAAAAAGACTCCAAAAGGTGGCCAAAAGAGCCCAGGAGAAAGTCAATTCCGCCCACGACATTCAGCATCGGGCCGAAAAACTGCTCAAAACCATTAGCGGCTTAAACCCTGGGCAAGCCTTGATCGATTCCTTGTCCTGGGATCGCGAGGGGCAAGTTCTCTTTTGGACAGCTTTGCGTTGGCCCAAGGAAGAAGGTTTTAAAAGAGCCCAAAGAGCTCAGTCTCGGCTCCAAAAAGCTTTTGACCATCAAGTCATTAGCCCCCAAGGCTTATTCTGCTTAGGCCATATCAATCGCCTCCGCAACAAACCCCAAGAGGCCAAAAAGTATTTGGAGCTAGCCTATGAGGGAGGCGAAAGCCGCGGGGCTTTGGGTCTTGGGATTTTGGAATTGGCTACTGGACGTCTCCCCGAAGCCCGGCAGTGGCTAGGCCGCTTTTGCGGAACCGAGGATTTTCCGGCTTTGGGCCCCAATACCCTGCCTTTTGAGGCTATCGGCGTTTTGGGTCAAAAACTAAGGGATCAAGGGGAAATCATTACCCCCGGCTTTAGTCGCATAACCCACGATCCCGCCGTTTGGACAGCCTTCGAGTTCTATCAAACGGCTTTTCAGGCCAAACCCAATGATCTGGCTAGCGCCCAAGCCATGGCCAACATCCTTTTGGATTGCGGAGCCGTGGCCGAAGCCGTGGATGTTTGCCAAAAGGGTTTAGCCGCCCATCCCGAAGACGAAACCTTATTGACTATCTTCGCCCAGGCTGGCCGGGCGTCTTATCTCGCGGTCAATTGACCTATATATAGGAGCTAACATGCCTCAAGCTTATAGCCCAACTTTTAGTCAGATAGCCAACGCCGAGGCTATAGCCGCCCAAGCCCAAATTCGGCCTGGGCCCATTGGCCCTGGCCTAACTTTCCGGGGCGAAACCGTCCATTGGGCGGAAGATCCCCTAGGCGAGGCTCGTCAATGGCTAGAACAAGGTCTCGCCCGTCGACCTTTGGGGCCAGCTCCTAACTTAGCCTTGGTCTTTGGCTTGGGCCTAGGTTGGCATTTAAAGATCATTCGCGAGAGGTTTCCCAACATTAGATTGGCCGTCTTTGAGCCCGACCAAGCTTTGGTCAAAGTCTACGTCGAAAAGCGCGTGACCGGCTTTAACGCGGAGATAATTACCGATTGGGCCACTTGGGAATCTTTTGTGGCTCGCGAAATGGTCCATAAAGATGGCCCCACGCCCGTAGTGGTCACCATTCCGGCCTATCATAAACTTTGGCCTGAGGCCGCCCATAAATTTAGGGCCCATTTGGAAGCGGAGCTATCTAGGCGCGAGGTCATTCAAAAAACCAAAGCCATCACAGACTCAGCCTTTTTGGACAACCTCATTGAAAACGTTAAGTTATGCTCGACTCTCCCCGATGTCTTGCTCTTAAAAGGTCGCTTGGGGGCCAGACCAGCCTTTATCGTCGGCGCGGGCCCGAGCTTGGATCAAAATGGGGCTTTACTTAGAGAGGCTTCCGATCAAGGTCTCATCATTTGCGCGGGCGCGGCTCTGAAACCATTATTGAAAATGGGGGTCAGCCCACAAGCCATCGTGGTTTTGGAATCCTCGGACACCAGCGACTATTTGCGTTTAGATCAAGAGGAAGAAGCCGCTTTATGGCCTCAAACGATTCTGGCCGCCGCCGCCGGCTCTCATCCCAATCATTTTAGAGTTCCCGGCTATTACCAAAGCTTATATCATTTAAATGGCGGCCAAGCCCAAATTTTAAGTCAAGGTCTCTTTCTGCCCCAAGGCGGGAACGCCGGCACCGCGGCCTTCGCTTTGGCCTATATCTGGGGTTTAAGGCCTTTGATTTTGGTGGGCCAAGATCAAGCTTACCAAGGGCAATTGCTCCACGCGGCCCACACTCCCGATAGCGTCATAGAGGCTGATCCAGGCCAAACTATAAGCGTGCCTGGCGTTTATGGCACGACGGTTCAAACCAACACCTCTTTAATGGCCTCTTTAAACTGGTACGCGGAAGCCGGCCAAACCATAAAAAGGCAGACCCCCCAGGTTCGCCTCATTAACGCCTCCGCCGCTGGAGCCTCCATTAAGGGTTTTGAGGAAACGCCCTTAAACGCCATCTTGGCCAGCTTGCCGCGCCAAGAGCCTTTAAATTTGGCTAGCCACTTGGAAAGATTGCCTAAACCCTCGGCCAAAGAGCTGAAAAGCGATTTGCGTCAGATGTCCGGCCTCTTAAGCTCCATTAGACAACTAGCCGGTCGCCAATTGCCTAAGGCTCTGGCGGAAATGAGCAACCTGGCCAAAGCCAGCGCCTTTTTGGGCCAACTCCTCGCTCCGGCTCAAAAAGCCCAAAGCCGCTCGGAGACCTTAAAAGAATTGACCAGAGCCGAGGCTTTGGTCTTAAAAATGTTGTCTAAACTTTAGGACGAAATCATGTCTAGGAACGCGCCCTCTTTGGGTCTCTTAATGATCGCTCGCGACGAAGAGCGCAATCTCCCCAAAAGCTTAGGCCCCCTCATGGAGATTGTGGATG
>JAISWW010000146.1 GCA_031270705.1 Deltaproteobacteria bacterium | reverse complement strand
TATTTTTTAGATCGACTAAAGCCTTTTAGGATCAAAAGAAGGGTCAAAAAGAGGCGAAGGGCTAGTCGATTCAGATTTTCTCTTTGAGACGGTCAAGGTCTTCAGAGTCGAATTAGTCTTGACGGGTTCAATTCTCTTGGGGAGGTGGGTTAACTCTAGGCCATTTATCGGTCAAATAGGGTGGCGCCTCTCATTTTTTTACCTAAATTCGTTATTTCAAGTTACTTGACGCCGATTAGATTTTTCCTCCTGGCCAGGATAAAATTTAGAAAATATTTTTAACTAGGCCCGCTCCATTTGTCCATAACCCGTTTTGAGGGATATATGATTAAGCGCTATAATAGCGAAATTGTGGGCCCAGCGATTTTTAAGGGAAAATAGTTTATATTTAGCCTGATTAGCTATTTAAAACTAGACTCATTTTTTTATTCGCCCATATTTTTCAATCATCCTTAAAGAAAGCGGTTTAAAATACTTAAACATGACCAACCCCAAAGTCAAGAGACCTAGCAGTCAAAAGTTATCCTCCTACTTGTATTTTTCGCCTAGGTTGCGGCGACTCCTAACCGTCATACCCAAAACCCCCCTGACCATTGTCGAGGCGCCCATGGGCTATGGGAAAACTATGGCTATACGCGAATACGCCAAACAATTTCCGGGAAAAGTGGTTTGGGTCGCGGCTTTTGGGCGAGCCCCGGAAGTTTTTTGGCGATCATTGGCCAAAGAGTTGGCCAAGGTTCGGCCAGAATTGGCCAAACCCGCCCAAGCTCTGGCTAAGCTCGGTTTTCCCCATGACCATGTTTTGGCTGGCATGGCGGTGGAAATATTGGAAAATTTGACCGACGCCGCTGGGCCAATCCTTTTGGTTTTTGACGATTGCCACCTTTTGCCGACCTCTTTTAGCGCGTTTGTCGATTCTTTGGCCGTCGCGAGTCAGGCTAATTTGCGGATCGTTTGCGTTTCCCGGCACGCTTGGCCAGGACAATTGGAGATTTTAAAACTCAAAGGCTTCCTGGCCATCATTGACCGGGAATCTTTGGCCTTTGAGGCGGTGGAGATTCTGGAATATTACCGCTTGTGTGGCCTGGCCATAGATCTAAAGACCGCCGAGGAAATGCGTCAAACAACCAATGGTTGGATAAGCGCTCTCTATCTAGGCCTTTTACGCTATCGTCGGGACGGCCTGCTCTCGCCTCCAGCCGATATCCAGCTTTTGTTGGAAAAAGAGATTTTTGAGACTCTTTCGCCCCAGGCTCAGGATTTGCTTATTACTCTCGCTCCTTTAAAGTATTTTTCGGCGAAGCAAGCCCAGAGCGTTTATGGCGATACGGCTGAAACTTTTTTGTCAGAAGCTTTAAATAAAAACGCTTTTATATTTTTTGACCATGATAATTTGATTTACATAATCCATAATATTTTCCAAAAGCTCATTATGGAAAAATTTAACGCCTGGCCTTTACAAAAGAGACAGGACATTTTCCGAGCCCAGGCCCAATGGTTTCTGGCTCATGGCGAGATGATCCCCGCCATGGAGGCTTTGGCCCAGGCCGCGGATTATGAGCTGGCTCTGGCCTCTTTGGAAAAAGATATGGCCAACAATTTGGTCACGGAAAACGCTCATTTTTTTTCTGAGATGTTTAAGGCTTGTCCGGTGGCCGTTCTGGAGCGGCATCTAGGGGCGGCTTTCAAACTGGCCATAGCTCTTTTTAGCGTCTCGGATTTTGCCGCTTACGCCGCCCAGTGTTCTTGGCTGGCCAGTCGTTGCGAAGTTATGGAGACTGGCGGCGAGGCGGATCGTTGGCGGGGCGAGTTGGAGCTTTTGCGTTCTCTTTTGGCTTTTAACGATATTGAGGCGATGAGCGTCCACCATCGGAAAGCCAATGAGCTTTTGCGGGGCCCAACTTCTCTTTTTCGCTCTGAGTCGCCTTGGGCGTTAGGTTGCCCATCGGTCTTATTCATGTTTCACCGAGAAAGCGGCCAACTGGAGGCGGAGGTCAAACAAATGCGCGAATGCTTGCCCCATTACTATAAATTAGCTAGCCATAATGGAGCGGGCGGCGAGTATTTGCTGGAAGCCGAGGCTTTATATTACTCTGGGCGTTGGCTTGAGTCCACCGCGGCTTGCGGTTTAGCCGAGACCATGGCTAGCCGTTACGGCCAATTAGGGAATGTTTTATGCGCTAAATTTGTGCGCTCGCGTCTGGCCTTGGCTCAGGTTGGCCTCAATCCGCCCGCTGATCTGGAAAGAGCCTTGGATCTAGCGTCGGCCATGAAATCCTTAATAAACCGGAGTCAAGACTATTTTCTTCTCCACACCGTTGAGCTTTGCGAAGGTTGGTTGCGAGCTTCCGTGGGCCAGATCGACAAAATTCCCGCCTGGCTACGCCATGGGGAGACTGAATCGGTTCGTTTGTATTCTTTCGCTAAGGGTTACTATTACATTGTCCATGGCCTAGCCTTGCTTTTAAGGCAAAAATACGTTGAAACCTACAGTTTGTTCAATTTTCTTATAAATGAGGGCTTCTTCGCCAAAAATCTTCTTTTCCTCATTTACGCGCGCGTCTACTTGGCTGGAGCTCATCTGGGGCTAGGTCAAAACGAAGAAGCGGAGCGATCCTTAAAAATAGCCCTTGAAGTCGCCTGGCCAGATAATATTTATATGCCCTTTGTGGAAAATTTTGAGCTGATCAAACCTTTGTTGTCTACCATAGACTTTAATGGCTTGGAAAAGATATGGGCCTTGGGCGAGCGGCGCCAAGCTGGCCTGGTCCGCGCCAAGAGAATTCTGGGCCAAGCGGAGGCGGATCCATTTGGCTTAACGGAAAGGGAAAAAGAAATCATGAAGCTAGCGGCGGAAGGCTTGACTTGCCAGGAAATGGCCGAAAGCCTCTTGGTGACCAACAATACCATCAAATCGCACTTAAAAGCCGGTTATAGAAAGTGCGGCGTCAAAAACCGGACTGGATTAAGAAAATTGTATAGCTCGCGCTCCAAGGATTCGCCTGATTAATCCTTCTTTAAATTCGCCGCGTTAGACGTAAGATTCGCTATGAGGGCCTGAGAGGCGTTTTGGAAATCCGCCGTTAAAATTTATTCGCTAATTTCCGAAATATGACGTTGTAATTGTCTGGATAAGGGCATATTTGTTAAGCTTAAAAGGCGCGAGTCCATCAAGTCAAAATCCTTTTCCTCAATCGCTTCTTTTAAAAGTCTCAAGGCTTCCATAATCTCTTGGGCTTGGGCCGGGTCACGCTCGTCGGGGCTATCTGGCTCTTGGTTGGCGATTCGGTCAAGCGACAAAGAGAGTTCCGAGCGAAAAGGAGGGAGTTCTTGGCTAATTTGACTGAAATTGGCCTAGCGAGCGGCCATTTCCAGGAACCCCGCGGATTTGGCTAGCTTATCGGCTCCAATATTGGCTAAGGCGCTTTTTAAACCATGAGTCACGGTGACGAATTTGGCCTCTTTCAAACCTGGAAAATTCTGGGGCGCCCTTAACCGCGTCCCCCTTGTCCAGAAATAATTTTGACTTTTTGGCTTTTTTCCGCGTATAATTACGTTAAGTTTTGTCAAATATTTTTCTGGTCATACCCTCAAAGCTTTTAACCCCTTGGTTGGAGAGGAGTCGCTATTATGGGCTTACGTCAAGTTATTGATTCCGTCAAAGGCCATCCGACCGTGGATGGGGCTGGCGTCCATCTGGTTCGAGTGCTGGGTACGCGAACCGTGGAACTTTTTGATCCGTTTTTAATGCTGGATTCCTTTGATTCTCATGACCCCAATGATTATCTCAAGGGTTTTCCCTTTCACCCGCACCGCGGCATTGAGACCATTACCTACCTTTTGGAAGGCTCCATGGAGCACCAAGACAGTCTGGGCAACAAAGGCTATGTGAATTCTGGGGAAAGCCAATGGATGACGGCGGGTAGTGGGATCATGCACCAAGAGATGCCGGTGGCCGGCGATTGGATGCTCGGGGTACAAATCTGGCTAAACCTCCCCAAGGTCAAAAAAATGACCCAGCCCGCCTACTTTGACATAAAAAAGGACATGATCCCCCTTGTTAAGACTTCTTTTGGCGAAGTTCGGGTTTTGTCTGGCGAGTATGATGGACAATTAGGCGTTAAACCACCTTATATCCAAGCTACCTTGCTTGACCTTTTGATTAAGGTTGGGCAAACAGCCCAGATTCCCTGTAAATCCGCGGAGACAGCCTTTATTTTCCAGATTTTAGGGGATAGCGAAATCGGTGGCGTAATTTACAAAGAAAAGACGGCGGTTCTATTTGGGCCAGGGGAGAGCGTCGAGGTAAAGGCGGTGGGGCCAAAAGAGGCGCGTTTTCTATTTTTTCAAGCCCCGCCGCTCAAGGAGCCTGTGTCCTGGGGTGGGCCTATTGTCATGAACACGGACGCCGAGTTAAAGGTGGCCTATAAGGAATTGGAGTCCGGCCTCTTCATCAAAAGCAACCCCACCGGGGCCTAAAAATCTTTAGATATTTGACTTAAAGGCCAAGAACCCCAAAAGTTCTTGGCCTTTAATTTTTATGAGCGCGGATCGGCTAAACGACCCAGGAAAAGGATACTATTGGTGGATTTTTCCTGGATCAGAAATATAAATGGACGATCAGCGAGCAAACGCGGAGTTAAGTCAATTGAGGTTCGGGAAATTATAGCCGAGGCGGCGGCTGCTTCGGTGCCCGACTCATCCAGGCTAACGAAAGCTTTCTGCAAGATATCGCTGATGACCGTCTGATTATCCAGCGCGAACCCAGAAAAATCGGCCCGCGGCTGAAATGGAGCGATAAGGCCCAGCTCAACCAAGGGCTGGGTTAAGGAGTTGGCGCCCCAGGTGGTCTTAAACTTGGGGATTGAGACTTTAACGCGTTCTTTTTTTAAGTTTTCGCGCCAGTTGTTTAGGTTTTCTAGGGTGAGCTTTTTTTCCAATTCCAAAAGAGCGCCCGGTTTATCCTCGGGGAGAAGCATTAAAAAAGAATAATCGCCATTCCCGTAAGGTAGCTCTAAGATCTGGGCCCCCTCGGCGGCTAAGTAGTTCCAGCTATCGGTTTGGTTAAGAAAAGGAACCTTAACTTTTTGACCATCGCCTAAGGCGAATTCTTGCTCAATGGTCTTTTTTGGATCAAAAGATTTCGTCCATTGGCCAAGAAAATAGACCGCGTTAACCAAAATCAAGGTCGAATTGGCTGGCGGGGGCGAGTCTAAAAAATTCTCTATTTTGCCGTTGGTGTTTTCCGAGATCCAGTCGTTGATTTTTGTTTTGGCCCCGTCGCCATCATTGACGTAGTCCAGCTCAAAGATTGGCGGTTTTTCGCCCAAGCCTTTAAGGTATTCGGGTCGCAATTGGAGACCCAATTTGGGCCACAGGGAGTTGGCTAGGCTGAAATCGACGGTTTTCTGGTCAGAGCTTTTTTCATTATTTTGGCCAGCCTTGTCTTGGCTAGAGTCTTTTCCCGCTCCCGTGGCTTTTTTGGCCAGATACTGGGCTAATTCGGCCATGGTTTGGGCCGGGGGCTCAGCCGCGTCTTTGGGAAATCGCAAAGTTTTTTCTAACTGGCTTTGGGTCTCGCCTTTAGCTCCTTGGTGAGCCAGAGCCAAAACCGCGGATAGGCTTAAGGGGGAAAAGAAGAGGTTGCCTTCGGGTTTAGCCAATTGGCCATAGAGATCCAAAGCGAAAGCGGAGTTGCCCTCGGCCAGTTTTTTGATGGCCTCAGTAGGTTCGCTGGACTCGGTCGCTTCTTTGGGCTCGTCGGCCATTAAGGGCCAAGCCCCAAGCGTCAAGGCGACGATCATTAAGGCGATGAAAAACTCTTTTAACATGAGATCTCCTTTGGCTTTGGAGCCCAAAAGCCTCATAAACGCGCGGTGGGGCTTTTAGGGCGAGAAAATAATTTTTTAACAAATAAAATTTTTCTAAAAACATGAAAAAAGGCTTTATATTGGCGCTTTAGATTTAGCCTTTTAATTTTAAGAGCGAGGATCGGCTAGTCGACCCATAAAAAGGATACTATTAGTAGTTTTTTCCTGGATTAAGAAAATAAAGGGGCGATCGGCGACAAAGCTCGGTGGGGTTTGGTTAATCATGGCCGAGGTGGCCATAAGAAAAGCCGAGGCGGCGGCGGCTTCGGTGCCCGACTCGTCCAGGCTAACGAAAGCTTTTTGCATAACGTCGCTAATGAGGAGATTGTCGTTGAGGACGAGCCCAGAAAAGTCGGCCCCAGCCTGAAAAGGAGCTTTAAGGCCCAGCTCAATCAAAGGTTTTGTTAGGGAGTTGGTTCCCCAGGTGGTCTTAAACTTGGGCATGGAGACTATAACCCTTTTTTGCGTTAAACTCTCCCGCCAATTGTTTAAGTTTTCCTGGCTGAGTTTTTTTTCCAATTCCAAAAGCCCGCTAGGTTTGTTAGCCGGGAGGAGAATCAAAAAAGAAAAATCCTGAGCCCCATAAGGCAACTCTAAGATTTGACCTTCGTCTATCTCTAAGTAATTAAAGGTTTTGGTTTGGTTAAGGAAAGGAACCTCAACTTTTTCTCCACTAGCTAAGACGAAATCATGGGGTTTGGTGAGCTCGGCGTTAAAAGGGAAAGTCCATTGGCCCAAAAAATAGACGGCGTTAACCAAAATCAACGACGACTGGGGTGGCGGGGGCGAGCCTAAAAAATTCTTGATTTTGCCCTTGGTTTTATCCGCGATCCAATCGTTAATTTTTGTTTTGGCCCCTTGGCCATCATTAGCGTAGTCCACCTCAAAGATGGGTGGATTTTCGCCTAAGCTTTTTAGGTAATCGGGTTGTATTTTGAGCCCCACTTTAGGCCACAGGGAATTAGCTAGATTAAGCTCTATTTTAACGGCGTTTTTTAGTCTTTTTAAATCCTCTTCATCATATTTATGGCTATCATTATCTTGCTTTAGATTTATTTCTGGCCATTTAGCTCGTTTTTCCAGGTAGCTAGACAAGGCGGCCATGGATTGAGCTGGGGTCTCGGTCGCCTCTAGAGGAAAACGCAAAGTCTTTTCTATCTGGCTTTTGGTCTCGCCTTTCGCGCCTTGGTGAACCAGAGCTAAAACCGCGGACACGCTTAGCGGGGAAAAGAAGAGGTTCCCTTCGGGTTTGGCCAGTTGGCCATAGAGAGCCAAGGCGAAAGCGGCGTTGGCCTCGGCTAGTTTTTTGATAGCCTCGCTGGGCGTTGGCTCGCTAGCTTGAGGCTCGCTAGCCTCAAGGGCCATGAGGGGATGAGCCCAGAGCGTTAAGGCGGCCATCATTAAGGCTAAGAAAAGCGTTTTTATCATAAAACATCCTTTGGCTAGGCGCTTCAAAACCCCAAAAAACCAGCGGAGCGGCTTTTAGGCTGAAGAAATAAAACTTTTGGCGCGCTTAAGCTTTCAGAAAAACATCAAGAATAGGCGCTTCGGAGGGAGGTTTGGACGTTTTAAGTGTAATATATTTTCCGGATTATGGCTAGATTTATGAAAACTGGCTCAAAAGGCCTCTGGGCTTACGGCGGATAAGCTTTTAAAGGGTAGGGGAGGGCTCAAGCGGACTGGGGCCAAGGTGGCGTGAGGCGGCTAGGTTAGCTTTGGTATTTTTTAAAAGTTCAATTTGTCATTTAAGATTAGTAAATAATAATGTAGTTAAGTTATAAAGAGCTATAATTAAATAATACGCGCGCTCGAGAGGCTTCGAGCGCGCGTCAAAGGGTGGGTGGTTTGGTGGGTTAGCTAGACGGGTTCCCCAGTGCGGATCCGGAGACTTCGCTCAATGTTCTGGACAAAAATGACTCCGTCGCCAGCCTGGCCAGTTTTGGCCGCTTCGCTGATGGCTTGGAGGGCCACTTCGACTTTTTCGTCTGGAAGGGCAATTTCCAGGCGGAGTTTCTTTAAGAGGTTCACTTCAGTTTGGACGCCGCGGTAAGCCTCGGTGTATCCTTTTTGTTGCCCAGCCCCTAAGACGTTGGTGATGGACATGGAAAACAAGTCATGGGCGTAGAGTTTTGTTTTGACGTCTTGCAATATTTCAGGTCGGACAAAGGCCGTTACCAATTTCATAGTAGCCTCCCTATTAGCTGTTGGCGAAGAATTGGAAGCCGCTATAAGCTTCAGTCTTGTGTTCGGAAAGGTCGAGTCCTTTTATTTCTTCTTTATAATCAACCCGGACTCCAACCACGGCTTTAATGATCTTAAAGACAATTAAGCCCATGATAAAGGCCCATAAGCCAATAGCCGCGGCGCCCGCGATTTGAACGCCTAAGGCGCTAAAACCGCCACCATAAAAAAGGCCTAGCGTCTCGCTACCATAGCCAGGGGCGGAGAAAAAGCCCACCATAATCGAGCCGAAAGCCCCGCAAGTCCCATGAACCGAAACCGCGCCGACGGGATCGTCTATTTTTAGTTTCAGATCAATGAAAAGAACCGAAATAACTACCAAAATACCCGAGAGGAAGCCAATAATGAGCGCGCCAAAGGGGTTAACGTCAAAGCAACCAGCGGTAATGCCCACTAAGCCAGCCAAAACGCCGTTAAAGCTCATCGAGGGATCTGATTTGCCGCTGATATACCAGCTGGTCAACATGGCTCCCAAAAAGCCAGCGCAAGCGGCCAAGTTAGTGTTAACGGCGATGTAACCAATCGTGCCATCGGGGACGTTGGTTGAGCCACAGTTAAAACCGAACCAAGCGAACCACAGAATAAAAACGCCCAAAGCCGCCAAAGCCAAGTTATGGCCCGGAATGGCTCTCGGGGTTCCGTCGGGGCCATATTTGCCCAAGCGTGGGCCCACAACGATGGCTCCAGCCAAAGCCACAAAACCGCCCACCGAGTGAACTACTGAGGATCCGGCGAAATCAATAAAGCCTAGTTCGCCTAACCAACCATTAGTGCCGCCATTGGCTCCAGCGTTCAGGGCGTTCCAAGCCCAGTGGCCGCTGATGGGGTAGATAACCACGGAAATCAAAATACTGGCTAACAGGTAAGCCCGGAACTTGGTTCGTCCCGCGATGGCCCCAGAAACAATGGTGGCCGCCGTGCCGCAAAAGACGCTCTGGAAGAACCAAAAAGTCAGTCCCCATTGTCCTTCGGGCGTGGAACCGTTGAGTCCCTCAATAAAGAAAAAACTGCTACCAAGGAAGCCACCCTCGGAGCTACCGAACATCAGGCCAAAACCAACAAAAAGAAAGGCCAATGAGCCAATCATAAAGTCAGCGAAGTTCTTCATTAAAATATTGGCCGCGTTTTTGGCTCGACCCAAGCCGCACTCCACCATCGCGAATCCGGGCTGCATGAACATAACTAGTATGCCGCCTAGAAGGGTCCAGGTGATGTTGGCGTGTCCTTGCTGAAGAAATGTCACCTCTTCAGCGGCCAGGGCTGACCCAGACAAGAGCCAAAGTAGCCCCCAGGTCGAAGCTAGAAGGCCTATCAAATGTTTCATTTTAAACCTGAGCATCGTCTCCTCCATGCCGGAATTTAAACTATATTAGAGAGCGTGATTAAATTTTTGGCGAGCGCCTAGAGTTCTTAAGCGATAATTGTGCCAACCACCTGATAAATAGGCTGAGTTTTTATGTCTAGCCCTCAAAGCGATAGCGCTAAGTTCTTTGAACCCGCCATTTTTAAGGACGAGAACAGTAAAAAAACGCCAAAATGTTTTTTGGATTCCTCCTGGTTTTGGGTCATAAATATCTGGTATAGGCCAGATTTTTGGCCCGAAAATGTTTATTACCAATAAACATTTAGACAAAAATGTGGTTTTTCTAAAAAACAGCGATTGGAGCGGGCGTTTCTCTAGGTTGGATAGCCTGACAGGCTGGATTTTATTGGTTTTGGCGAAATATAGACCAATCTGTCTAGAGCTAAATCATTTTTCTGTCAATATAAGGGCACAGGCCCTATTCAGGCCAACTATAAAAGCCGACTCGCTGGGCCCACTTAACCGAGAACTTCCTGGGCGCCTGACATTTGGCTGTTGTATCGCCGTTGGGACATTGATTCTTCTTCTTAGCTTCAAAACAGACCGTCCTTACCGTAAATAGTTAAAATCTTATTAAATAAATTCTTAAAATAAGTATAAAGGTGTCTCACAGTTTAAATAATGGTAAAATAATAATAAAATAAATAAATTATAATAATACGCTTAAAAAAAAGATTTAAATTCCTCTAGCCTGTTTTTACACATTTCTCAATAACGGAAATATGAAAAAACCTAGACTAGACAGGAGAAAGGGGTCATAAAATACCTGGTGTCCAAATTTATAATTGCTGATTTATTGCCTACTTATAACAAACTCATAAAAAGTTAAGACTAAGATAAAGAGTCTATCTTTCTCTTCAGATGAACATATAGGATGGCGAATAGGTTATCTCGCCCAATAAAGCGCGTTTACCAAATGAAAGATGGTAACTTAAGAATAACTGGCGAGCTTATATATTTCGGGCAGAGTAAAAAGAAGGTCCCAAACTTGACGAAATAATTATAAGAGCAAAAACTACATAAAATTATATTATAAATAATTTATCTACATAAAATAAATAAAATAAGTCAAACTAAAGGTTTAACATACTGTATTTAAAAATAAGCTCAATAAATTATCAATATATTAAAAATCCCTCTATTACCCAAGCGGGTAATATGAAAAGATTTTTTGTTCTGTTAAAAAATAAAAAATTTTGGTCTATAGATGTCAGGATCTTAAAAATGTCTCTATTGCCCAAGCGGGTAATATGAAAAGATTTTTTGTTGTGTTAAAAATTTGAAGCTTTGGTCATAGATATCAGGTTCGAGAGCATATAAGTTTGGGATCTGTTAATAACTCATATCAATCAGATGAGCAATATTAGAAGCCAATTATGAATAATTTAATTGCCATAATTGATAATATATAAGGATGTATAATTATGGAACAAGATAAAAAAAATAATCCTGGCGCCCCCTCATCTGACACTACTTCAGCTCTCTTCGTCTCGGCCCGCAAAAAACAGCTAGACCAGCAGGAGGCTGAGAGAAGGGCCAAGGAAAAAGAAGAGGCCAGATTGGCGGCTGAGGCGGAGGTACGCCGTCTGGAACAAGAGGTTGAGGAACGCAGACGTAAAACTGAGGGAGAAAAACAACAGGCCGAAGAAGAAGCGAAGCGGGCTCAGGAAGAAATTAAGGGGATAAAGGCCAGGCCCATTGGTCAAGCTGAGAAGACGGATATCAAGTCAACTGTGGCCGCTTTTGTCGCCAAAGTAACCGGCGACAAAAAACTCCTGGCCATAATCGGGGGAGCTGTTATCGCGGTTATCCTTATCGTGGTTTTTCTTGTCATATCTGGAGGCGATAAGAAAGAAAGCGTAAAGG
>JAISWW010000018.1 GCA_031270705.1 Deltaproteobacteria bacterium | reverse complement strand
TATTATCGTTTAGGGCGCAAACAAAATAACTGACCCCATCTTTAAGCATAGATGGGCAACTGGCTTGTATAGAGAGAAGATTAGCTTCTTTTTCGGCTTCGTTCTCGGTCTCCGGTAGGCGCTGAGAGAAAAGCCGATCCAAAGCTTGATAATCTTCTAGGAGCATGGTCTCAAAAGCCCAAGTCGCTGGACTTAATTCTGGACTCGGCTGTAGACTCGACTCTGGCCTCGCGGCGGGCGAGCTACCCGGATCTTGGCTAGCCGGGCTTTGGTTAGCTGGCTCTTGGCTAGCTGGATCTCCTGAAGCGGGTTTTTCCGCGGCTGTTTTTTCTTGGTTTGGCCTAGCTTTAACCGGGCTTAAGGATTCCACCACGAAGTCGGTCGGTTTGTGGAGATCTTTTCTAGACTCATAGCTCGCGATGACCCCATCAACGCTGGGCGTAATGATCTCTAATAAGCCTGTGGGAGCCAAACCTAGATAGACGACCAAAAAAGCCGGAACTATTAAGTAAGCCCACTCTTTTTTCTTCAAATCGAGCCAGTTTTTGCCGGCTGGAGAGGCGGGTTGGCCCCAAGCTAGCTTTAAGGTCACTTTTAAGATATAGGCGGCGGCCAACAAAGCCCCCGGAATGACCAACAAACCCGTCGTTAAATCCTTTTGAAAAGCCGCGACAATGACCAAAAATTCGCCCACAAAGCCGTTAGTGCCGGGAAAGCCAAAAGAAGCGAGACCAAAAAAGCCCCAGAAAAACATAAAAGCCGGCAAATATTTGCCTAAGCCGAGGTTTTTGGCGATATCCCGAGAGTGGCTCCGCTCATAAACCGCCCCAATGAGCGTAAACATGGCTCCGGTTATGATGCCGTGGTTGAGCATCTGAAAAATAGCCCCTTGAATTCCAAATTGATTGAAAAGGAAGATGCCTAAGGTCACAAAGCCCATATGAGCCACTGAGGAGTAGGCGATGAGCTTTTTGATGTCCGTTTGGCCTAAAGCTATGGCTCCGCCATATAAAATGGAGATGATAGAGATAACTATCATTAAAGGGGCGAAATATTGGCTAGCCGCTGGAGCTAAGGGCAAGGAAAACCGTAAAAAACCGTAAGTTCCCATTTTCAATAAGACCGCGGCCAAAATAACGCTCCCCGCCGCCGGGGCTTGGACGTGAGCCGCTGGTAACCAGGTGTGAAAGGGAAACATGGGCACTTTGATGGCAAAAGCGATAAAAAAGGCTAAAAAGATCCAATATTGAAAATTAAAAGAAAAATTCGTGTTCATTAAATCGGGAATATAAAAAGTATGAGCCTCGATCCTTAAAGCCACAATGGCTACCAGTAAGAGTGTCGAGCCGGCCAAAGTGTATAAAAAGAACTTTATGGAAGCGTAGCGACGCTCATCCCCACCCCAAATGGCGATCATTAAATACATGGGAATGAGAAGAGCTTCCCAGAAAACATAAAATAGAACCAGATCCAAAGCCGAAAAGACGCCGACGCAGGCTGTGGTCATCAATAAGAGACAGACATGGAATTCCTTGACCCGGCGACCAATGTACGTCCAAGAGCATAAAACGCAGACTGGGAGCGTTAGGATCGAGAGCCAAATCATAAGGATACTGACGCCGTCCACCCCTAAGCTATAGGTCAAGCCCCAATCCGGAGCCCAGGCCCATTGTTCCAGAAATTGGAAGGAACTGGTTTTCTGAAAGGCCAGCAAAGGATAGGCCAGGCCGACTTCCACCAAGGAGGCCACCAAAGTCCAGACCCGAGTCGCCCTTTCGGACTTGGTCAAAGCCAAAAGGATGGCCGCCAAAGTGGGCCAGAAAGTAAGGACAGTCAAGACCGGGTATTGGGAAATAACGTCTATCATTTAGTCGTCCGTTTATGTATGCCGTGGGGCTCGCTTTTAGGCTTAAATAAAAAATTAACTAATAAAAATTCTTAACAATACCAAACTATAGCCAAGATGACCAAAGCTATAAAGGTGGCCAAACCCAAGTACTGTTGCAGGCGGCCATTTTGGATCAAAGCGCCCAGTTGGCCGACCCTTTTGACGTCTCGAGCCGAGCCATCGACGATGAGATCAATGACTTTCTTGTCAAAAACGTTAGTTAAGCGTCCTAAAGCCTTTAAGATTCTAAGGCCCACCGCGTTCCAAACATTGGTCCAGATATTGTCAAAAAAAGCTAAGGGACGGCAGACAAAGAATAGAGCCATCCGGCCAATTAGACGATAAAAGAGATCAAAATCCAGATTTAAGGCTTTGTGTGGGGCGATAACTTTTCTTAAGACATAAAAAGCTAGCCCGGAAAAACCCAGTAAATTTAAAGCTTGGATAACATTCCAAGAGGTCCAGGGATGGAACTCGTGGACAGCTTCCTGGAAAACCAGATAGCGATACAAGATGTCCGGATAAACGCCCTGAGCCAAGCACAAAATGGCTAAGATGGCCATGCCGGCGTACATATTGGCCGGAATGGGCTTTAAGGGTCTTTGCCAGTCCGTGGGTTTGCCGCCCCAAAAGGCGAAATAAGGCAACTTTAAGCCCACGGAGATGAAAGTGCCCACCGCGGCTAGCTCTAGGCCCAAAGCCACCCAAAACCAGCCCGACTCGGCCGCCCCAGCGATGGTCATGGTTTTGGAGACAAAACCATTGAACAAAGGCATGCCGGAGATGGAGAGAGCCGCGACCATATAAAAGACCATGACCCAAGGCAAGCGAGCGGCTAGACCCCCCAGCTCATCCAAGCGCTGAGTCCCGGTGGCGTAGAGAACGGCTCCGGCGCCCATGAAGAGGAGGCCTTTATATAAAATGTGCGCGTAGGCGTGAGCCGCGGCGCCATTTAAGGTCATGGCCACGCCCACGCCAATGCCGGCCACCATGTAGCCAACCTGGGAAACAATGTGATAGGACAAGATTTTCCGGGCGTTATTCTCCATGGAAGCGAAGAGAACCCCGTAGATAGCCATGATCGTGCCGGCGATAGCCAAAATCTCCCAGCCCGGAAAGGCTCTAGCCAAAACGTAAACCGCGGTTTTCGTGGTAAAGGCGCACATAAAAACCGAGCCCGTGACCGTCCCGCGAGGGTAAGCGTCCGGGAGCCAGGCGTGTAAAGGCACAACCGCGGCGTTGACGCAGAAACCGCTCAGAATGAGCCAATCGGCTATGGTGGCCCCAGACGAGGCGATGGGCCCAAAGTCAAAGGAGTTGGTCAGGCGATACCGGAGCAATACGCCAGCCAAAAGGAGGAGTCCGCCAATGGTGTGATAAAGGAAATAGCGAAAAGCGGCCAAAACCGATTCCCTAGTTCGGTTAAGCATGACCAAAAAAGTCGACCCCAGACTCATTAACTCCCAAAAAGCGAAGAGCGATAAGTAGTCCCCAGCCAAAAGACAGCCAAAACCCCCGGCCACGTACAATAAAGCCGCCACATGTTGGCCTTTGTCATTGACGTGGAGGGAGAAGATGAGACCAGCTAGGCTCATGATGGCGAAAACTTGGGCGAAAATAGAGGATAATTTATCCACATGGCCCAGTTTTAAGGTCTGGCCCAGCCACTGGAGCGACAAATGATCCCCGACCGGGTTATTGAAGGCCGCGTAGATAGCCGCCAGAGGCGGCAATAACAATAGCCACTTCCAACGCCGATTGCCCGGCAGGAAGGGCAAGATGACGGCCATCATTAAAAAGGCCACCGAGGGATGGAAAAAACTAGAGGTCGCCATAATAATCCTCGGACTTTTTGATCACGGGCTGGATGATTTTTTTGACCGTCAGAACCATGGCCAAACCCACCCCGAGCCCAAAGATCGTCCAAAACAAAGGATACTTGTCATAGCCGAAGTGGGGATGATGGTTGGGGATGACCAAACTTAGGGCCGCCACCAAGAGAAGGGCGCCAAAGAAGACGCGTCGCCACAACTTGATCCGGCCAGCGGTCAACTGGGCGGCCAGTAATTTGGCCAAAAAGCCTAAGTTTTCGCCACGGGGGGGCATGGGAACTCCTGTCATAAAGCCAAAGAAAAAGAGGATTTTAACAACCCATAAAAACTTGAGTAGATTGTTAAAAATAAATCCTAAAAAATATCGTTTTAGATCTAAATTTGACTAAAAGTCAAATTTAGCTCTTGGTTTTTCTGAAAAGTTTTTTAAAAGTCATTTAAAAAAGTTAGGCCCATAGAGACTCATAACCTAAAAATTCTTCTGGTCAAAAGCCCCCAAATATTTTTATAAAGTTGTGGAAGGCCCCGGGAAAAAAGCCTAAAAATAGCGAAGCCAAACTCGTGAGAGTCAAAGGCACAACCATAGAGAGGGGCGCTTCCTGACATTCTTCCACACGCGAGCCAGGCTCAGGTTTTAAGAAAAAGGCTCTATAAAAGATGGGCACAAAATACCCCGCGTTTAAGATAGTCGAGAGCAAAAGAGCTACTAGGATAATCATTTGCTCTTGCTGGAGGGCTCCGTTGACCAGATACCACTTGGAGACAAAGCCGCAAACCGGGGGAAAGCCAATCATCGATAAAGAGGCCAAACCAAAGGCCCCAAAGGTTAAGGGCATCTTCCTTCCCAAGCCATTCATCATCTTGATGGATTTCAAATGGGAAGCCACATAGATAGCCCCGGCCCCAAAAAAGAGCGTGATCTTGGAAAAGGCGTGATGGCCAATGTGCAGTAACCCCCCCTGCATGGAGAGAGGGGCCACCAAAGCCACCCCTAAGACGACATAGGAGAGCTGGCTGACCGTGGAGTAAGCCAGCCGAGCCTTAATGTCGTCTTTGGTTAGAGCGATCAAAGAGGCCACCACTATGGTAAAGCCGGCCACATAAGCTGTCGGGATCGACAAACCCAAGACCGTCATGGTTTCCGCGCCAAAACCGGAAAGAATCATCCGGCTGACCGAAAAGACGCCCGCTTTAACCACGGCCACGGCGTGGAGAAGAGCCGAGACCGGGGTGGGGGCGACCATGGCCGAGGGCAACCAGTTATGGAAAGGCATTAAAGCGGCTTTGGCCAAACCCGCGATATAGAGGACATAGGTCAGACGCACCAGATCCGGGTTCGCGGCCACCACCTCGGGCGTAAAAATGCCGTTTTTAATCCCCGAAAGGGGAAAATCCAAAGTTCCGGCCAAATAATAGGTCAAAGCCATGGCCGGCAAGAGGAAGAGCTTGGATGTCCCCATGAGATAAACCAGGTACTTCTTGGCTCCGGTAAAACCTTCCTCATCTTGGTGGTGAGCCACCAAGGGATAGGTAAAGACCGAGATGATCTCGTAAAAGAGGTACAAGGTGAAGACATTGGCGGCCATGGCCACGCCCACGGCTCCAAAGATAGCCACGGCGAAACAGAAATAGTAGCGCGTCTGGGCGTGCTCCTTAAGGGAGCGCATGTAGCCAATATTGTAGCTAGTGGCCAAGACCCACAAAAATGGGGCGATAAAGGCGAAGATAAAACCTAGGCCGTCTAAGCAGAAAGTGACGGTGACGCCCGGGAGAAGGCGGAAGAGCTCATACCTTAAGATTTTGCCTTCCAAAATAGTGGGCGCGGCGGTCAAAACCAAAGCGAAGGTGATGGCTCCGGCCACAAAGGAGATGGATTCCCGGAGATTAACGCGTTTGGCAGCCAATAAGATCAAAAATGGGGCCACCAAGGTCACTACTAGGGGCCACAGGATCAAGGAGGACTCAATTATCCGCATAATTTGACCCTCCAGCGCCTTTAAGGCTGGTGACTGTTTCCGTGGTGACGCGGCCAAAACGCTTTTGAACCAGCAAGACCATAGCCAAAACCAAAGTCGCCTCCGCCGCGGCTAAACCCATGACAAAGAGAGCCGCCAATTGGCCGTGAATATCCAATAACCCGGTTAAAGACGAGGTTTTGGCGGCCGCGACTATAGAGAGCCCCGCGCCGTTCAGCATTAGTTCCACCGAAATCAGCATGCCCACCAAAGTGCGCCGGGTGATTAAACCCACCAACCCCAAAGCCAAAAGGATGAGGGAGGCCAGAAGGAATAAGGTTAAAGGGGTCACGCGCTCTCCCTTTTTTCATTTTTCGCGTCAAGTTGGCCCTGGGGCCGCCAAGCCAGATAAACCGCTCCGGCCATGGCCACCAGCAAAATGATGGAAATTAGCTCAAACGACAACAGATCCATGGACAATAAGCCTTCCCCGAGGTTGGAGCCGGTATCGACGGGGAGCCGGACGACAATATCCTTGGTTCCCGTCACAATAGTGGGCCCAGCCACGGCTAAAACGGCCACGACCGTTAAAAAGGCGTAAATGAGGTTGAGGGGCCCGGGAGCCTGGGCTTCTTCGCCGTCAGCGGTGTTTTTGGTCAGCATGATGGCGAAAAAGATCAAAACGCAGACCGCGCCTATATAGATGAGTAGCTGCATTAAAGCTAAAAATGGACTGGCTAGTAACAAGTACATCCCAGCCACGCCCAAAAAAGTAATAATCAGCCCTAAGGTGGCCCGCACTAGATTCCGAGCCAAAATAGCCGTTAAGCCGCCGCTAAGGATTAAAATTACGTAAAAAGCGAAAGCCAATAAAGCCACCCAATTAAGGCCCGGCAGATATGGAGCCAGCCAAGCCTCAATATCGGCTAAGACTAAAGCCAGGGAGTGGAAAATCTGGCCAATGAGGTCATTCATTTCGGCTCTCCTATAGATTCTACGTCGGGGACGGTGGGGGGCGCGAGATTGGCGGTCGGGACGGGTTGGCTTTCCGGGAGGATCGCGGCTCTTTTTTGGAGATCGGCCAAAAGATCCAGAATAAGTTCCTCTCGCGTTAAGGTCACCAAATAGACCTTATGGGAAAACTCCAAAGCGCCCGTCGGGCAGGTTTCGACGCACGCTCCGCAGAGGCAACAGTAACTAAAGTCATAGAGCCACTGAGCTGGAGCTTTGGTATCGCCTTTAGTGACCGAGAGGCAATGGCCAGGGCAAGCCTTAACGCACATCTGGCAAGAGATACACCGGGTTTGGGCGGGATCCTTTTTGCCCTTGGTCAGTTGGATGGGCCCCCGAAAAGAGGCCATAATCTCGTCCGCCACCACTTGACGCGGATAATGGATAGTCTCCACCGGGCTTAAGAGGTAGCGCCCGGTAATGGACATGCCCACCAGGAGGCTATAGAGACCTTTAATATTGTCCCAGATCGCTTGAAGCATATGAGTCCTCGCCTATTTTTAAAAGGCTGGCCTTAAAGTTCTTATTAGCCCCAAAATGGTTGGAGCCCCCATACAAAAAGATCGGCTCTTAGATTTATTAGCCGAAAATCGCCTATTAAAGAGCTATTTTGACAATTATAGCCGTCAGCCACAAGTTAATTAAGCCTAAAGGCAAAAGCCATTTCCAGTTGATGTTTAGTAATTGGTCAAACCTCACTCTGGGAAAAGTCCAGCGGATCCAGACCATAAAAAACATGACCGCGTAGGCTTTGAGAAAGAGCCACCAAAAACCATCCGCGAAGGGCCCTTTATAGCCACCCAGGAAAAAGACGGCGGCCACAAAGGAAACCAAAAGCATATTGGCGTACTCGGATAAGAAAAAGAGAGCGAAGCCCATGCCCGAGTACTCAGTATGAAAGCCCGCCGTCAGCTCCGACTCGGCTTCGGGCAGATCAAAGGGGGCCCGGTTAGTTTCCCCGACCAAGCTGACTAGATATATAAAAAAAGCCAAAGGTTGGAGAACGATGTTCCATTCCCAAGGCCATTGACCTTGCTGGTCGGTGATCCGCTTTAAATCCATGGAGCCGGACTGGAGAACCACGGCCAATAAAGCCAAGATCATGGGGATCTCGTAGGCCACCGTTTGGGAGACGGCCCGAGCCGCGCCCAATAAGCTATATTTATTGTTCGAGGCCCAGCCGGCCAGTAAATTGGATAAAACCCCCAAACCCGCGAAAGCCAAGATCAAGACAATGCCGTCATTGACCGGCAAAGGGGTCAGCCAAGGGCCAAACGGAATAGCCAAAAACAATAACAAAACCGGGAAAAAGGCCGTAATTGGGGCTAGATAATATAGGATTAAATCAACATTGCCCGGACGATAGAGCTGTTTGGCCAAAAGTTTCATGGAGTCGCAAACGGCCTGTAACGTCCCCCAGGGCCCAACCTCGTAGGGACCAGGGCGGCGTTGGATAAAGCCAGCCACTTTCCGCTCCATGTAGACCATGACCACGGCGTTGCCAACCATCAAAGCGATGATCAAAAGAACCGCCGCGATTATCTGGACAAATATGGCAAGTGATAGATCCATTGATATTCCCTATGAATATTTCCTATGAATATTCCCTATGAATAATTCTTATGAAAAATTCTTCTGAATAAATCCTAAAACCCTAAGGTTTTTGGTCAATTAAGCCAAAAAACGGTCATAAGGCCTTAAAGCCACTATTAACGGTCAACCTCAGGAATAACCAAATCCAAACTCCCCAAAATGGCGATGGCGTCAGCCAAAATGGTTCCTTGAGCCGCCTCGGCGAAGAGCGACAAGTTGGAAAAACCCGGAGCCCGCAGTTTAACCCGGTAAGGCGTCTGACCCCCATCGCTAACCAGATGGACACAGATCTGGCCGCGAGCCCCTTCCACGGCCATGTAACTCTCGCCCGCCGGGAGCTTCCAAGTGACCTTGGGGGCTTTTTCCATCATGATGGGGCCTTCGGGAATAGCCTTTAGAGCTTGTTCGACAATGGATAAACTGGTCTCAATCTCCACTAAGCGCACTAAATAACGCCCAAAGGAGTCATTGACGGGCCCGGTGGGAATGGGAAAATCCACTTGATCATAAACCCCATAAGGGTAATCTTGGCGGGTGTCGCGCGGCGAGCCCGCGGCTCTTAAGATTGGGCCCGTGGCGCCATAACGCTGGCACATATCCACGTCAATGGGCCCAATCCCCTCTAAGCGCCTTCTTAAGATGACGTTATCGGTGACTAAACCCTTATACATTTTCAGTCTTTCCCTTAAATAAGGAATAAACTCTTGGATTAACCGAAAAAAACGACTATCCCCATCCGCGCAAACGCCGCCAAACCGAAAGTTAGACATGGTTAGGCGCGAGCCAGTAATGATTTGGAGGATGTCATTGATCTTTTCGCGTTCCTCAAAGGCGTAAAGGATGGGGGTAAAGCCGCCCAAGTCCATGACAAAGGCCCCCCACCACAATAGATGCGAGCCCACGCGGTTGAGCTCGCAGCCAATTAGTCTGAGCCACTCGGCTCTGGGGGGGACAGTTAAGCCGGCCAGTTTTTCGGCGGCTCCCACAAAGGCCCAGTTCCAAGCCAAGGGGTGGAGGTAATCAATCCGCCCCAGATTGGGCAAAAACTGCCAAGGCGTTTTGACCTCGCCCATTTTCTCGTGCATCCGGTGCAAATAGCCTAAAACCGGCTCGCACCTGGCCACGTATTCCCCATCCAGCTCGCACAAGACGCGCAAAACGCCGTGGGTGCTCGGGTGTTGGGGCCCTAAATTTAAGATAATTCGCCCGGGAACGGCTTTTTTCTCAAAATTCCGCGAGTAAAAGTCCCCGGCCATGGTGCCGGGGTTTTCCAGAACCGAGAGCGGATTTATAAAACCCAAATTACAGCCGGTCACTCTGAGCCCCCTTGCGCGTTGGGAGAATTGGCCAGACCCAAAAGCTCCCCAAAGTCGGGATCCAAAACCTCGGCTTGAGCCAATAACCCTAACTTGGCTATCGAAGATGGCGTGGTTTTTCTTAAAGGTGGCGGCGAGGTAAATTCCTCAGGATCCGGCAAGAGCAAAGGGATGGGATTGGGGTTATTTTCAAAGATCAGGCCATAAAAATCAGCGGATTCTCTTTCGTGCCACTCCGCCCCTTGAAAGATAGACCAGAGGCTGGGCGCCACGGGCTTTTTCTTCGGGGCCAAAACGCGTAAGGCCAAGCGAGCTGGCCCGTCTAAACTATCAAAATGGTAGGTGACCACAAAGCCTTCCGCCGCCTCCAAGACCGAGACGTCCAATAAGCTAAAGCGGGCTTGTTTTAATTCCTGGGCCGCCTTTAATAATGATTTGGGCGGGAGGAAGGCCGAGACGGTTAAGCCCTCTTTAGCTAGATCATGGCGCGAAAGGGTTAAGGCTCCCAAGTTCCGCCAGCTACTAAGCCACTTTTCCGGATCTCTCATGAGGCCATCTCCCTAGGCTGAGGCCACCAACGGCGACCGGTGATGAGCTCTTGGATCTTAAAGACCCCTTCCAAAATGGCTTCTGGCCTAGGTGGGCAACCGGGCACATAGACATCCACGGGAATTAATTGATCCACGCCCTCGACCACGCCATATTGACCCTCAAACTTAAAAGGCCCGCCGGAGATGGCGCAATTGCCACAAGCCATGACGTATTTGGGGGCGGGCATCTGCTCATAAAGCCTGACCAAGGGTTTAGCCATCTTTTTGGTGACCGTGCCAGTCACCATCATTAGGTCGGCTTGGCGGACGGAAGGCCGAAAGACCTCAGCCCCAAAGCGGGCGATATCAAAGCGCGCCATGCTGGCCGACATCATCTCAATGGCGCAACAAGCCAAGCCAAAAGTGACTGGCCAAAGCGACATGGCTCTATTTATGTCAAAAAACCAGTTGACCGGCTTTATGTTGATGATAGGCGGGTCAACCTGGCACTGGGCTAGGGGCCCGCTTAGTATTTTTTCCGGCGTGGCCACTCGAAAACCCCCTTGGCTTGAAAATATACGACCGCCAACAAGACAAAAAACAAAAAGAAGCTGACCTCGATAAGCGGCAACCAGCCTGGCAAGCTTCGGTAGCAGACCGCGATCGGGAAGAGGTATAAGACGTCCACGTCAAAAGCCAAGAAGATGAGGGCGTAGATATGGTAGTTGAAGCCGTAATGATCCCAAGCCCGGCCCAAGGGCCTAATCCCGCACTCGTAAGGCGTCCTATAGTCGCCGCCTTTGTTGCGCGGGGCGATGAGGGCGGCGATGAGCAAAGGCGAGGCGGCGAAGATAGTGGCCGCGACCAGAAAGACAATAATGGCCAAATGGAGTGAGTCAAAAACCATAAAGCAACCTTTTACAATAACCCGTAATCAACAGCCAAAAAAAATATGGTGAGTTGGCGCCTTATCGCCCCAAAGCTAATCTCGGGGTTGGTGGGCCTATAAATGTAGCGTTGTGTCTTCGGAATATAGGTCATAATGGATTCCTCTGTCAAGAGCGGAAAAGCCAGAATCTGGAAAACTCGCTAAAATACGCTTAATTGTTTAAACCAAGTTAATTTATCTAAAAAAGAGCTAGTTTACGGAAACATCCTCAAAAATAATAAAAAAACCCGGCCAAACATAACAAATTGGGCCAGGCGAAAAGAGAAAGCATAAGCCATAGGGGGCGAGAAATCCCTGGCCGAAAAACCCCCCTAGCGAAGCGTATCTTGATATTACCCCAAAAATTGAAAAAAATCCCGACCAAAAAGCGAAAAGTCAAAAAATATTTTTAGCGTTTGGCCTTGAGCTCTCTTGAGCCGTCAAAAGCTGGGAAGCGTCAAAGGAAATCCCTATAAGTCTTATTGGCCAGCCCAATAATAACCAGAGTGAGGTCTCAAAAGTCCTATAGAGGACTTTGCGGTCAAAAATATTTCGTCAAGTTGGCTTTAGAGCGTTTAGGGCTCTTTTGGGCTTGGCCTAACTATTAGTATGAAGGCTTTAATAGTATAACGCGGCGCGCGGGCTTATGGCGCTAGCTTAAGGCGAAAGTTTTTTTGAGCGCCAGTTTTTGAAGATTAAAAATTTTAAAATATTGTCAGGATCAAAAATTGTCGCCCCAAAGAGAAAAATGGGGGGGCCTGACTATCCAGAAGAGTAGCCGAGAGGCTCTTTAGCCAAATAATTTCTTAAAAATTATCTCTTCGTTTTTATAGTCATTTAGCGCGCGTAGCGCGCGAGACTTGCGGCGCGAGAAAAACTGGAAAAGGCTAAATTTTTTTCCTGGCCCCTACTCCGCTCGCTTTAAAGATGGTTGAGACCAAGAAAAAAGCCGCCTATTTAGGCGGCTTTTGGTTCAGGAATGGAGGGCGGCGGATTTTAGATAGGCTCTTGAGAGCGAGGAACGCGGCGGCGGGTTAGCCCACTAGTCGCTCAAAACGCGACTAGGTCTCTGGGCCAGATCTTACAGTCGTGACAAGTTAAAAACCTTAGTTTTAACTCAATAAATCATAAAAAATAAACTATATTGTAGAAATCTTGTAATCATCTAATAAATATTTAAATTAGCGGTATCTTAACTATTTTCTTTTAGTTAAAGCGTTATGTTTTAAAAATGCGCGGAGAGCCTGGGGCGGGCAGGCTCCCCGCGGGTAGGCCGACGGCTTTTAAATGGCCGCGGCCAAACCTTCCGCTTCCTGGGAACTTTGGGCGTACCCTGGTTCCAGGGTAAAGTTCCAGGAGCTTTCAAAGGCGCTTTGGGCCTCGCCTTGGCTGTCCGAAGCGGGTGGATGGTAGCGACTGTGATCTAAGCGTAGACCCAGAGCCATGGCTCGAACCTCATCGCCATGATGGCCAATGAGCCGGGCGCTTGTTTCGTGATCCTTGGCTAGGCCCCCAAGCCATTGGGAGGAGACAAACGAAAATAGCTTGGTGGCTGGCAGGTTCCACTTTGAGGTGCCGGGAGGAAACCTCAGTAATTCCACGGTTAAGCCGGAGTATGCGGCTAAGCGTTTGAGCTCTTTAAGCCAATTGGCTAAAACCGTGGCCCCTGGGATTTCGGCGATAATGGCTAATCGCGTGGCCTGGGGGAAGATCTTTTGGCCATCGATTTCCCACCAGCCGAGGATGGAGTCCACCACTAAGGCCAGATCGGGATAGGCGGTCTCGACATTGACGCAGTCGCGAGCCAATCTTTGGTCAAAAACGCCCGCCGGGTAGTCGCCAGCCAAAAGCTGATCGGGCCAATCAGGAGCCATGGCCTCGGCTCCTCGAGCGCACTCGCCTTGGTCGCGTTCCCGACAAAGCCAAGCCCCGTCTTTTTTCTGGGTTTCCAGAAAAAAGACCGGCTCGCCTTGATCCACTAACGCGCGAACTTGGCTATTGACTTTCCGGAACTGCTCTTGCCGGCTCTGGGAGCCGCCATTCTCTTCGGCTTGGCGCGTCCCTTGAAGCCGAAAGCCTTGTTTGCGGAGAATTTGAGCCACTTTTTCATGGCTAATGGGGTGACGGCCAATGGTCAGCTCTCGAGCGATCTGGCGGGTGCTTTTATTGGTCCATAAAAGGGCGGGCTCAGTTTCCTCAAGGGTGGTTTCCCTTAAGGCTTCGTTTAGCGAAGACCACAAGCCGGGATCCAAACGCTCGACCCTGGGCCGTCCGGCCCCGGGTCGGCGAGTTTTGCCCGGTTCTAAGGGGGCCTCGTCCAGTTCTCGCAAACCCTTGGTAATAGTGACCCGGGACAGCCCGCAAGCCCGGCTAACCATTGACACGCCGCAACGGCCAATGCGCCGAGCCTCGCTGGCCGCGACCAGCCGACGCTCTCGCTCCCCTAAGTGGGGCCAGACATGATTGAACATCTTTATGAGGGCGGATTCAGTTTCCATGGTTTTTCCTAAATGGATAATTTCCAAAGTTAGTGGCCTGGGCGAGGTATTCTAGGTTGAAAGGCCTAAAGAGCGGCCAAAACCGAAGATCCCCAGGTTTTAATGGCGTCGGTCGAGTCGCCAGGATCGCCGTTGATTTTTAAGCCCTTGCCAACCAACTTCGACCCTAAGTCATTAAGCTTGCCGGAGATGGCGTCCACAGCCCCGCAAAAGAAGGTGTAGTCTTCGTCGCCACAGCCAAAAACCCCAGTCTTGACCCCAGAAGCCCCGATCTTGTCGAAGGACTGGAAGAGAGGGATAAAGTCTTCTTGGAGCTCGATCTCGTCTTGGCCCCAGGTGGAGCAACCAAACAAGACCAGATCCCGGCCCGAGCAGAGGCCATCAGCTGTTACCTTAGTGACATTGGAGGCGTCGACCGAGTGGCCGGCCTCTTTAAATTGGGCGGACAATTGGTTGGCCACCCACTCGGTGTTGCCGGTGGTGGAGCCATAAACTATCAACACATTGGCCATAATTCTTCTCTCCTCAACAAGCTCCCCCGTAATTTGGAACCAATAGGGTTCCGGGGAGCGGGCTAAATTTGATAAAAGGAGATTATCACAAATGAAACTCAATTTCAATAGCGAGATCAAATTTTTTTTCGTCCCGGATTTTTAGGAGTTTATTCAATTATTTCCGATAGTTAAGCTTTAATTTAAGGAAATTTATTGACAGGAAGGACTCGAGAATCAAAAAAAATTTTTGTCAAAAAAAGAAAAAATTGAGCCGAGGGCGCGGATTTTGGGGTTTTCACCGCTCGCCATGGCCGCGGATAATCGGGGGAAATTTTTGAGTTAGGTTAAGTTAGCGGCGAATTTTTAAGACTTAGATAAGAGTAATTACCATTAAATAAAAACTGAAAATGAGGGATTAGATTTAAATAGAAATATTAGGGCTGAAAATCCGGATCCGCGCTTGACCGCATTGTCCAAGGCTCGGTCAAAAAGGGCTTTCGAAAGCGAGCGGTCAGCTGGCTGGTTTGGGGATCAAAACCCAGAAGATCTCGCCACATCCGGGGGCTTTCCATGCAGAAATAGACGGTGGTTCGGGGATCTAGGCGCGGTTTTAAGAGATCCAATAGACCCTCATAAAGAAGGCGCCTTAAAGGCCTAGGGTAGCGGAATTTGCCGTCCAAAGCCCGGATAAACTCCGCGTCAAACAAAGAGGAGGGGTTTTTGGCTAGCTGGGCGTTTTTTAAAGGGCCCAAATATCTAAAACAACCTAAAGATATCCAGGCGATCCGATCCCAAGGGACATATTGATCCAGGAGTTCGATGGTTTGGCCATAACCCGAGCGCCAATCTTTATAGTGGACAATGGGATCAAAATGAAAGCCCAAAGGATAGCCAGCCGCCGCCGCCGCTTGGGCCGCTTGGAGCCTTTTAATTAAAGGAGCGGCTTTGGGCTCATGGTTTTGGGCGATAAAGGGAGCGTTTAAGGAGAAGCTAATCACTGTCCGCCCGCCATGATCCAGTTTTAAAAGAGAGCCCAAATCCGCGGTTTTGGTTTTGAGCTCCAGATAGCATTTGGTACTTGACCGAAAAAGCTCAATCAAGCTGGCCGAAATACCCAAACCTTCTTCATAAATGAGGGAATCGGTAAATTCTCCGGTGCAGAAACGGTAAGAGCGATCCTCTGGCCAAGACGATCCGTCTTGGCCAGACTCTGGATCCGACTTTTCAATGGAACTTAAAATAGCCTCTAGCTCAGTCAAGGCCGTGTCCAGATTGCCAAAGCGGATGACGGCTTCCGAGCCTAAATAAGCGGCCAAGACACAGTAATGGCAACCTAAATGACAACCTTGCCCAATGTGGATGATGTTGAGGCCACAACAATTATATACAGGTGTGGCGGGACATAGCCGAGCGAATGTCCCCCGATGGCGCGTTATGGCCAGATCGCCTGGCTCTAGAGTCGGGTAATCCGCGGCGGCTAGAGGCTCAATGAGGGTGGGCTCATATTGAGGATAAAAACCCTCATCCCAAAATTCCGGCTCCACCAAAAACCTCCGCGGCTCGGGACAGATGGGATCCAAGGGGTGGTCTATGAGGGGCGCGGTCAATAGATGGGGGCTCCTGAACTTTTTATCAAATGGAACTATTTTAATAAAATAGAATAAATTGATTCGATTTTATAAGAATCTATTGATACAATTAGTAATAAAAATAAAAAATATTAGGCGATACGGCCGCTTTTATTCTGGCCAATTTTATTCTGGCCAAGGAAGACGCCAGAGATCTAAAAATTGGGGATCCTCGGTTAAGCGCCCGAGAGCCTGGGTTTGGGCCAAGAGTTCTTCTGGGGTCGCGAAAGTTAAGCGAATTTCCGCCGAGCCATCCTCAAAAGTGGGATCAAGCTTAAGGGTCGAGCCCGAGGGCAGGGGCAGGGCTTTTAGGAGTTTTTGCCTCAAAAGCTCCATTTGGGCGATTTTGGGGAAGCGTCTGGCTCTTAATCTTTGGCCAAAATCCCAGGGTTCTTCTAGCTTAGAGTTTTGGCTGGGCTTAGAGTTTAGGATTTCTTGAGCTACCTCTAAAATACTCCGGTTTTCCGCTCTGGCCAGATCCTCGAGCCACTCCAGCCAAAGTTTGCGGCTTTGGAGACTGGGGCGGTTAGGCTCCAGGAGATCCCACAGATTGGATCCTATTTGGCCCATTTCGGCTAAACGGGCGGCGGCGCCTAAATCCAGTTTTTCGCGGGCCAAAGATAAAAGGATTTTGTCCGGTAACTGACTAGCTAAAAGGTATTGGGCCTGGATTTTGGGATTTTTGGGGAGACCAAGCGACGCGGCTAGAGAGTTTTTTAAGGTTTGGGCTCTTTCGGGGGATAAACTAGCCAGATCTAGAGTTATAGCCCGCCAAAGGCGGGCTATTTCCGCGGGATTAAAGGATCGGCTGAGGTTATCGGCTAAAACCCAAGGCCAAAGCTCTTCTTTGGGAGCCTCAAAAAGCCTGACCGGCGCCTCTTGATAGCCTAAGTCTCTTAAAGCCGAAAGCCTAAGCCCCCCTGAGACGATAATTGGAAGGCCAGCCTCGTCCAAGGTTCCCCATAAAGGCTGGATAAGGCCGAGCTCTTTGATGGACTGGGCTAGGGCTTTAGGGTCTCGGTCGAAACTTAAAGGCCAAGCCTTAAGATCCGCGGTTAAGGGCCAGTTAACCACAGGGAGAGTATGAAGATTAGCTGAGTAAGACAAAAACAGCCTTTTTACTTAATGGCCAGGGCCTCAATTTCCACTTTGGCCCCCTTAGGGAGAGCCTTAACCTCCACCGAGCTTCTGGCCGGATAGGGAGCCCGGAAAAAGGTCGCGTAAACTTCATTTACGGCTTGGAAATCGGCCAGATCCGTGAGAAAGACGCCCGTCCTGGTCACATCCTCCATGGTGGCCCCAGCCGCTTCCAAGATGGCCTTGATGTTGGTGAGGGATTGCCGGGCTTGGTCAGCGGCTAGATCGGGCATGGTTCCAGTCGCGGGATCGATGGGCAATTGGCCGGAAACATAGATGGCCTGGCCAGAGACTATGGCTTGGCTATAAGGCCCAATAGCCGAAGGGGCGTTGGGCGTGACGACAGGTGTTTTCATGGAGGTCTCCTTTGGGGTAAATAATTTTCTTATTCTTGGTTAGAATAAATTTTTAAAATTATTATGGAAATAGTAATTTCAATAAAATCTTTAAAAAATATTATATTGTCAAAAAAGACAATATTCCAGTATTTTTTAAGCTCGACCGTAGCGTCTTTGGCGGCTTTGGAAATCGGCGATGGCGGCTAAAAAATCCGCTTCGCCAAAATCCGGCCATAAAGTTTCCGTAAAATAGAGTTCCGCGTAGGCTAGACTCCATAATAAAAAATTGGAGATCCTTTTATCCCCGCCCGTGCGAATCAAGAGATCCACTTCGGGCAGATAACTCGTCCAAAGGCTTTGGCCAAAAAGATCTTCATTAATGGCTTCCGGATCCAGCTCGCCCGCTTGAGCTTTCCTAGCCAAATCCCTCGCCGCTTGGGTTAACTCGGCTCGGCTACCATAAGATAAAGCCAAGGATAAAGTCAGATCTTGGTTCTGGGCGGTGACTTTTTCGGCCTCGGCCAAAGCTTGTCGGGTGCTGGGGGGGAGCTTATCCAGGTTGCCCACGCCTCTTAAACGCACGCCAGAGGATAGGAGCTCCGCGGTTTCTTTGTCAATATACTGATCCAAAAGAGAGAAAATATTGTCAATTTCTTCGGAGGAGCGACCCCAATTTTCCGTGGAAAAGGCGTAAAGAGTCAAATACCGCACCCCCAGGCGATGGGCGGTCTTTAAGACCGAGCGGACTGGCCCAGCTCCAGCGGCGTGGCCATCGGAGCGAGATTGGCCTTTGGCCGCGGCCCAGCGACCATTGCCATCCATAATAATGGCCACATGTTTAGGCGTTTGAGCGATGGTGTTTTGAGTCAAATAGCGCGCCTAAGAATCGACTTTAGATAAAACTAAGAGGAGAAATTATCTAAAGGATAGAAAAATGATACCCTTAAGGTTTTTGGGGCTTTAAGCCAGTCCCAGCCAGTCGCGGGCTGAGCCAAATCGAGTTCTTTGGGAGCTTTTAGCCTGGTTTCGTTAAGGGCCAAAAAACTAACCCCAGTCCCCCTTGGCCATTATAGCCTAAGCCATTTTAATAAAAAGCCTGGCCAACTTAAAGCCCCAGGAGCGAAAAGTCTAAAGGCTTAAGGGTCGGGCAAAAATGATGGCCGTAAAGTTTGGCCCCAGTTAAAAGGAGTTAAGCGGAGGCGAATATGAGGCTGGGCGTCTATTGGTCAATTATAGGCGAGACAGTCAGGCTAAAAACGATGTTTGACGTACTCCCACGGCTAAAGTCGTGGGATTCCGGGATCAACAGGAACCGCCCGCCTAGGCGGGTCTTACGTCCCCTCCTCCGAGAGAAGACGCCCCTTCTCGCGCAATATTCTTT
>JAISWW010000142.1 GCA_031270705.1 Deltaproteobacteria bacterium | reverse complement strand
GCTTGAGGCGATCCACTTTGGTTAACGCCTCTTTCAGCCTTTTTCCCAGTTTCATCCCAAATCCTTAAGGCGGGTGTTTGAATACTTAGGGCTCCCCGATAACGCCCGTTTTTTATCTTTAATCGCGCTGAGCCAAATTGGCTCAGCGGCTAATTTTGACTTGATTAGGCCAAAAAAGGCGGCCCGAGTCAATAATCTATTTCTTCAGCCAGCTCTTAAGCTCTCTCTCTAGGCCATCTCTTAAGGCAATCTCTGACAGACAATCTCTGACCGCCAAAGAAGCGGTTTAGAGAATTACGACCAATCTATCTAGCCAAAATCTAGGCTACTGACTTAATGGATGAATTTGGCCGATAGCTATTTGGCCGTTATCCACTTGGCCGATATCTTTTTGGCCGCAATCTATAATTAATCGCCTAAAATTAATCGCCTAATTGGGCAGGATATCCAGGCCCATGCTCCGAGCCGTCCCCGCGATGATCTTCATGGCCGCGGCTAAATCGTTGGCGTTCAGATCCTCAAGCTTCTTTTTGGCGATTTCCTCGACTTGAGCCTGAGTCAATTGGCCAACTTTGGAGCGACCAGCGGTCGAGGAGCCTTTAGGGAGATTGGCCGCCTCTTTTAAAAGAACCGAGGCCGGGGGCGTCTTGGTGACAAACGTAAAAGTGCGATCCGAATAGACCGTAATGACCACTGGAATGATCGTGCCGGTCTGGCTTTGGGTTCTGGCGTTATAAGCTTTAACAAACTCGCCAATGTTCAGACCGTACTGACCCAAGGCTGGGCCAACTGGCGGGCCAGGCAAGGCCTTGCCAGCTGGCAATTGTAACTTAACCTGGGCCGTGACTTTCTTCGCCATTCAAAACTCCCTAGAAAATCCTAATAGACAAAAAAGCTGGCAACTTGGCCCAAAATTAGTCCCGGAGAAATTTCCGACAAAAACCCGGAACTAAAGACTTTTGGGCCACGTCGCCAGTTTTGGGGGGCTCTATAAAAGCTTGATAACCTGAAAAAGGTCAAAAAGCCTTCCTTCAACCCGAAATCCAAATACGATTTAAAAATTGTCGCCCCTTTGGTCAGGAGCCATTCGCGAAAACCTCTAAGGAGGTTATGCGCGAAAATTATATACTATATTTAAGAATTCAAACTTCTTGGCCCATGGCCAAGAGTAATTAAGGCGAAAAACCTCTTTAAATTAATCAAAAAAAGCTTTCAGCGTTAAAGTTTTACTTAACCAAGCGCGGAAAATCTTTGAAAAATCTATTTTAAAACAGACGGTTATCTCCAAGAACCCCTATGAAACTTTATGGCTAGAAAGATTCCTAAAAGATAACCGTCTTGTCCCAGAATCCGTGTGCTTCGCAAACCGAACAAGGAGGTCTAGCCATAAATTTCTCCTAAAACGCGTAAGAGAAATTCTGTAAATTTATCGCCTTTTTTGTCGTGGCTACCATAGAGCCTAAAAATAGCGGACTCTAAAAATAGCCTCGCTTGAGAATTTGACCCAAACCCTGACAACTTAAGTCCAGAGGCGATTGGGTTTCGTATTCTAGATCTTTCCAAAAGTCCTGTCAAGAAAAAAATCTTCGAGACTTAAGCTAAAAACTTTATTAACCAAAATTAAAGGAAAAAACAAACGCTTTAAAAAGGCGACTACCTCAAGCCCCTAATAACCGTGACTAAGAGCTACCGGAAACCCAAGAATAGCCGCCCGAGCGACCGCATGAACTTAATTAAAAGTTCAATCCGAGGTTTGTGACCAACTTCAATAGCCACTAAAAGTTGGCCACACTTATAATTATAAGACATCGGTAGCGCTTTGTCAAGGGGTCAAGCGATTTTTTTTGGTTTTTAGGCTTTTAGGAAAAAAATTTTTCTCTTGGGCCTAAAAAAAGGACTTTAACTGGCCTCCCGGGCCTTCATAAATCCTATCCTAATTTATGAGTCGCCGCGCGAGAGACCAGCTAAAGAGTGTTTAATCGACTAAAAAAAACCAAAAAAGATTGGAGCTTTAGCCAATTAAGTAGCTTTGTCGACTTGGATAAAATCCAGCTCCACAGGGGTGGGACGGCCAAAAATACTAATGAGAACTTTTAATTTGCCTTTGTCCTCATTGACCTCTTCCACCACGCCCGTAAAGTTCGAAAAGGGGCCCTCGACCACTTTGATCATGTCGCCCTCGTCAAAATGGAATTTGGGTTTGGGTTTTTTGGCCCCTTCTTCCATTTGCGTGATCACTCGCTGAGCTTCCTCGTCAGAAATGGGCTCTGGCCGATTCTTCTCCCCTAAAAAGCCCGTAACCTTAGGCGTCTCTTTAACCAAGTGCCAGGTATCATCCGTTAGAGCCATCCTCACCAAGAGATAGCCTGGGAAAAGCTTCCGGGAGGAGGTTCTCCGTCCTTTGGCTTTGGACATCTCCATGACGTTTTCCATGGGCAGAATCACGTCGGTAATCAACTCCTCGAGGTGATTCTTTTTGATCACATCCTCGAGAGCCTGTTTGACGCGATTCTCAAAGCCGGAAAAGGTGTGCAGGATATACCATTTAAGAGGCGGAGTCAAAATCTCTCCTTCTGGCTCTTGGGACTCTAACCCTAAACTAGTCGCCCTTAGCGATTTTAGACTAGTTTTTTTAACCTGGTCATTAAGTTAAGGCCAAAAAACAATCGGCCTTGGACATCTCTACGATTATATCTTTTAAATTGGCTTCTGGCCAATTTTTAGGTTGAGACCTTTACTCTAACCTTTGGACTCTAATTTTAGACAAACTTTGTAATATCTTTACCAATTAAAACTAAACTTAAAACCAAAATTCATTAGAAATATTTTATGAAAAAGCCTAATATTTATATAAATAATATATTACTTTTTAATTCAATATTAAAAACTAATTTAAAAGCAATTCTAGCTAGTCATAATCGCTTTTAAGGTCGCTCTTCAAGTCGCGTTTCAGGTTTCTTTTAAGCGATGACGAGCGGGCTGGACTTTTAGAGCTAGATGGTCAGCCAAGCTATTGGTTACTGATCTTTATAGTAGCTGATCTTTATAGTAGCTGATCTTAATAGTGACTGATCTTTTTGAGCCCTTTGTTTTTAGTCTCTGAAGAGCCGCCCATTGAGAGTCCTAAGAGCTTTGTTGCCGCCTTAAACTCAGCCTTAAACTTCCGCTTTAATCTTCAGCCTTAAACTTCATATATAGATATAGAAGCGAGGGATCTGTTTTCGGCTAGCCAACCAAGAGACGCAAAACCCAAGACAAAACGCTATCCACTAAACCCAAATAAGCCGCGGAAATGGCTACCAAGATCAAAAGAACGCCGGTGGATTTGACGGTCTCCTTGCGGTTAGGCCAGGTGACGCGGGTCAACTCTTTTTTGGCGTCTTTAAAGAAATTCCACAGCCGAACCGGACCGCTGGGAGGTTTGATCTCGCCTTCTTCTTTTTTGGATTTGACTCGAGGGGCGATGGGGGCGACAGGTTTATCGACCTTATCTGACCCAGGCGCGGCTGCTGGATTAATGGTCTCAGACGCGGTCTTATTTTTACGGTGTTTGGTCATGGAGCGCGAACTCCCTAGGGATAGGCTCGACCACGGCGCCATGAGCCAGGGGTCAAGAAATCTTTGGTCAATTATTTTTAGGGGCGCGAATTAAAACCCCCGACCATGTTTTATGAAAAGCTTATGACCAAAAAGACAAAAATAGTCTTTCGGGCGACCCATTAGAGTGGCAGGCCAGGAGGGACTCGAACCCCCAACCCCCGGTTTTGGAGACCGGTGCTCTACCAATTGAACTACTGGCCTAGGCGGATGGGCCGAGCTATTAAACTAGATAGTAACCTAGTTATAGCTAGCCTACTTAACCTCGCGGTGTACGGTATGGCGACGGTCAAAAGGGCAATATTTTTTGGTCTCCACGCGGGAGGGATGCTTCCTTTTGTTCTTGGTGGTGGAGTAGTTCTTGTTCTTGCACTCGGTGCATTGGAGCTGAATGATTTCGCGGGGCATAAGAAAACCTCTCCCTAAAAAAGTCAGATGGCCATTAACTTAAAAAAGCCAAACAAGAGCCTAAAGCTAGAAGACCAACCAGGAACAAAAAAACCTAAAAAGGTTGTGGCCTAAAAAAAGACCTTTAAAAGCCTAAAAAAGATTCTTTAAGGATTAAAAACCAAGAATCATTTAAGATTAAGGAAATAACCAAGAAAAGAAATCCTGGCCCCAATCCCCTAATCGCCCAAAGCCATATCATTATTATATAGGGTTTTATAGGCCATGGTTGGGGCTTAACGTTTTTGAGCCAAAACACGCGCCTAGACACGAACCTAGCCATGAGCCAGACATAGGGTCTAGACATGGAGCCCACAATCGGACTTGAACCGATGACCTCGTCCTTACCAAGGACGTGCTCTACCTACTGAGCTATGTGGGCGCTCGCCCTATATATAATTAGATAAACCTTAAAGTTGTCTGGAGCGGGAAACGGGGCTCGAACCCGCGACATTCAGCTTGGAAGGCTGACACTCTAGCCAACTGAGTTATTCCCGCTCAAGAAAAAAATAAATGGTGGAGGGAAGAGGGTTCGAACCTCTGTAGGCAAACGCCGGCAGATTTACAGTCTGCTCCCTTTAACCACTCGGGCATCCCTCCACTTAGGGGCTTATCTCAACGTTGGCCGTTTCGATAAGCTATGTATTGTAACCAGTCGGTCTTTGGCTGTCAAGCGTTTAGCCAAAGTTTTTTTGAGAGCCCATAGTAATCTTGTTTTCTTGAAAAATCAAGGGGTTAAGAAGATTTTTAGAGTTTTTGAGGCCGCTGGTCAGAAAACTATTTTTCGCTGACCTTAAAATTTTTGACAAAAAGTTCTTGACCCTCTGGTCAGGCCCTTAAGCCAAACGAACAGGACAATTTACTACTTTTTAATTCAAAGTAAGTAATTTAGTTTTAAACGTATTGTAAAAGTTCAATTATTTAAAAAAGTTTCATTAAACTCCCAAAAACCAGCGATATCGCTCGCT
>JAISWW010000025.1 GCA_031270705.1 Deltaproteobacteria bacterium | reverse complement strand
GACCCCTAGATTCTTACTCCGCCTTGGAATTGGCTCGCCTTTTGGCTTGGGCTCCCCAAAAATCAATTTTTAATTGGCCTTTTACGGCTCGCGAGATAGTGGCCATGGGTCGGCGGCCCTATTTAGGTCGTTGGGGGTCTTTAAGCCAAAAAGACCAAGACGTGGTCGAAGAGTCCTTAAGACGCCTAGATCTTTTAAAGTTAGCGGATCGCTCGATTACGACTTTGTCGGGCGGGGAGGCCCAGAGAGCGGTCATCGCTCGGGCTTTGGCCCAAGATACTTTGGTCACGCTTTTGGATGAGCCAACGGCGGGTTTGGATGTCGCGCAAAGTTTAGAATTAATGGTTCTTTTGGGACAATTGGCTAAGGCTGGCCGGATCATTGTGGTGGTGAGCCATGACTTAGCCTTGGCCGCGGTTTACGCCGAGCGAATGGCTTTTTTGAAAGATGGGGAATTGGTCGGTTATGGGCCGCGGGCGGAGGTTTTTAAGCCAGAGTTATTGGAAGCCGTTTTTGAGGCTCAAGCCCTAGTCCAAGAGGATGATTTTACTGGCGGCTTAACTATCTCGTTTCGGCCAATGGCTAAAGTCGGGGCTCTGTAAAAATCCGCGGCTGTCTATGAGATAGTTTCGCCAAAGTTTTTTTATCTGATAAAAAGCTCCAATGGCTCAAGGCCATGGTGGCCGAAAATTTGGTTTTGCCTTTCTCATTCAAAATTTTGTTTGACCATTTTAGGCGATTATTATGAAAATATTACCAATTGCGGTCGATGACTTCGCTGATTTTAGTCAACAAAACTTGTTTTACGCTGACAAAACTAGGATTCTACGTAAGTTGCTACGTCGTCCGATGCCTTATTTTTTGTCTCGGCCTCGCCGTTTTGGCAAAACGCTTTTAGTAAGCGCCCTTGAGAAGCTTCTCCGAGGCCATCGGGAATTATTTAAGGGTTTATGGATCTATAAATCAGATTATAATTGGGCGCCCCATCCGGTCATAAAGCTGGAAATGAACGCCTTGAACTCCAGCTCGCCAGAGGATCTGAAAGCTGACCTAATTTTCTACCTTCGTAGAATCTCCAAAGCCAATAATCTTTATATCTCAGAAGCCCCATCCCCTCAACAGGCGTTCGTAACCCTCATTAAGCTCCTCTACGCGAAACACAATGAGGGAATAACTGACCAGGCCCTTAAAAAGGAAGTGGCTGTTCTCATAGACGAGTATGACGCCCCGATAATCAAACAACTTGAACGTGGGCGCTTCGCTTTAGCCGCCTCGATTAGAGCCACTCTAGCTGATTTTTATGGAATTTTGAAAACTAGCGCCGATAAGTTAGGTTTTGTCTTCATGACGGGAATCACTCGGCTCGCTAGCTCTTCCAGTTTTTCCGCCTTGAATAATTTTGAGGATTTGACCCTCAATCCATCCTACCTCAACAACTGTAGAACAAATCCCAATACCTGCGGTCATGATCCTAGGGTCTGCGAAAAAAACATCAACCATGACTGCGACATAAATTTTAGCGACATTTGCGGCTTTAATCTCCGTGAGCTCAAAGACCTTTTAAGAGAGCGTCAAGATCAAACTCTTCTCGGTCTCAAGGCTAATAAACATTTGCCCCAGGACAGTTTCTATGATGACGCCTTGAAACTTATTAAGGAATGCTATGGCGCCTATTCTTGGGATGGGAAAACCAAGGTCTTCAATCCCTGGTCAGTCATCTCTTTTCTGAAGGAAAAACTACTAGATAACTACTGGCACAAATCGGGCACGTCGACTTTTCTACCAAAATTAGTTCGATCTGGACAAATAATTTTTGATTTGAGTAAAGAATTAGTTTTTAGAGGTAAAATTTGGAATTCAATTGACGTGAATGATAAATTGAGCTCCGCCGTTTTGTTATTCCAAACCGGTTATCTAACAATTAAAGAGATTCTGGACAAATCAGCGCCAACGTATCGCCTAGGCCCACCCAATCTGGAGATAGCGGCTTCTTTGGGGCCATTTTTACTTTCTCTTAAGGCTCCTAAAAGTCCTTTATTGGCCCAGAAATTTTGCCAAAAGGCTTTTGAGGCGCTATTCAAATTGGACGCCGAAGGATTTCAGGCCGCTTTTAGCGGCTTTTTAGGGCAAATTCCCTTTGATCGTCAGCCAGATCCTGAAAAATACTATCAATCCTTATTTTTTTACGCCATATTTTTGGCTGACCTAGCCTCCTATCAAATCGCGGGCCTCCGCGTTAATGGCCAGGCTATAGGCGGACATAGAGGGCCAGCTTGGCCTTACGCCACTCTCAAGGATCCAGAGGGCAATGTTTTCATTATTGACATCAAGCGCTTAGTAGTTGAGGGACAAAAAGGCAATTCGGAAGTTTCGCTAAAAATGGCCGCTAAATCTAAGGATCTGGCCCAAAAAATGGCCAGCCTAGCCAGTCAAACCTTGACCCAGATAAACAAGAAATACATCCCAGCCTTTTTGAAAGACACAAACAGGATCTTCAATGTCGCCTTGGTCGTGGCTGGTTTAAACACAGTTCTCGCGCGAATTAAAGAAGCCAATAAGGAGAATAGGATTTTTATATATTTCTAACTGATAACTGGGGTTTTCTCATATCCGAGCGCCAAAAATTGGGCCGAAAATTTGGTCTCGTCGTTTTTTAGCGCTTTTTTCCTTAGGAAATCTTCCATATTTTTAGGGTGGCGGACGGCCATAAAATATAG
>JAISWW010000266.1 GCA_031270705.1 Deltaproteobacteria bacterium | reverse complement strand
TGTCTCAATATAATTTTTGGAACTCAAATTTTTTAAGAGTTTTGTTAAGGTCAAAAATAATAAAATCTTAAAAATTATTAAGTTATGAGATTCCAAAAATTATCCGCCGAGGTAATATTCAAACGTGACATTGACAAACCTCCTGGGAAAAAAGCCCTGGGCGAACTCGCGAAGATAAAAGAGCCCTTAAAGGAACCACAATAAAGCCGCGTTTTGGCTCCAGAAAGGACTCAAGATAGAAACTTAAAATAAACCAACAAAGGTCACTTCAAGTCTGATATTATTTTTCGTTTATTATAACATAATTAAGGAACAATGTCAAGTTTTTTTTTAATTTTTTCTGTGACAGAAAGGAGCCAAACAAGGGCACCTAACTTTCCGCGCGGCTTTAGGGCTTAAAATCCGACGACGGAAGAGCGCGAAATTTTAAAAGAAAATTAAAAGCTTAGTAAAGTATAAATTATTATATGATTTTATATTAAATATACTATATATATCAATATTTAATAATAGACTTCTATAAACTATACCAAGACGTTTTAAATTAATAGCGATGGTAAATTTTTCGCCCGCGAGCGTTTTTGAATTTTGATAATTCAAACTATCAAAAAAATATTTGATTTTTTTAAGAAATGATGTACTATGCCAACAAGCTCGTTGATTCGCTGGGACGCGAGGCGCGTGAAAGGCGCGTCAAATAACATCTATAGTAGCCAAAGAAAGTTTTTTAAAATTAATTCTATATTTTTATATAGAATAATTTGTTACTTTATATTTAATACTGTATTTATATAAATTAGTAAACTATAAAATTTTAAAATTACTTTAAATATTGTGTTTTATATATTTCAATATTTACTATTTTTATTCTTTTAAAGCCAAGAAAATATATGTATTATGTGATTTTTTTATAGATATTTATACTAATATCATTTTACTTTTTATAACGCTATAGTATATATTTTTGCTTAGTATCGATTTTTTCAATTTATTGTCCATGTAGCTTCAAAATTTGTATCCTTTCTATTTAAAAAAGGGGTTATTGTATGTTTGCTAAAAAATGTTCTTTTTTTTGCTGGCTCGCCCTTTTAGTTCTCTTGGTCGCGGCTCCAGCCTCCGCCGCTCCAGGAGACGAAATTCCCACCGCTGAGCCCTTTGTCGGCAAGATCGTTTTGGAAGGCCTCGAGGCTCCTTGGGGCATGATTTGGGAGCCTGGCGGACACCTCTGGATTACGGAGCGTCAAGGCAAGAGAGTTTTGGACGTGGATCCGGCCAGCGGGCAAAAGACCGTTTTGCTGGAAATCTCGGAGATAAAAACGGGTCCCCAGCATGAGGGGTTACTGGGCTTGGCCTTAGCTCCAGATTTTAAAAATTCAGGTCTAGTTTATCTTAATTATACTTACATGGATGGAGATAAGGAAAAACACAAAATCGTCCGTTATAAGTATGATCCAAAGGCCAAAAAGCTGGGTAATCCTGAAGATATTCTGGTGGGCATTCCGGCTGGCTCTGACCATCAAGGGGGTCGGCTAATCTTCGGCCCGGACGGCAAACTTTATCTTAGCAAAGGCGAGCTTGGCCACAATCAAGGAGGCCACCGCTGTAAGCCCAACGACGCCCAAAGAACGCCAACGGCTGAAGAAGTGGCTAAGAAAGACTATTCGGCTTACGTAGGCAAGGTTTTGCGGCTAAATCCCGATGGCGGCGTTCCGGCGGATAACCCCGTTATCAAAGGGGTCAAGAGCCATGTCTTCACTTTGGGCCACCGCAATCCCCAGGGGCTACTTTTTATTGGCGATCAGTTATTCTCTGTTGAGCAAGGCCCATCCACCGATGATGAGCTAAATCGCCTAGAGCCAGGCGGGAATTATGGCTGGCCGCTGATTGCTGGTTACCAAGACGATCAAGCCTATGGCTTCATTGACTGGTCTAAAGTTCCGGGTTGTGAAAAGACAGCGGGGGATGTCTATTTGCCATCCGATCAGCCTATTGAAAAAGAGACCAAATGGGATCGGAAGGATTTTAAAGAACCGGCCAGAACTTTTTATACTGTGCCCAGCTCTTACAATTTTAAAGACCCTAAATTCGGGGCCTTGGCTTACCTCGGTTGGGCTACCATAGCCCCATCCAGCTTGGATTACTATCCACCCGATGGCCCGATCAAGGCTTGGCAAAACTCTATTATTATTAGCGCCCTTAAAAATGGGGCCATATATCGGTTGCCTTTAAGCGGCGACGTCAAACAGGTTCAGGGCGATATACTCAAATATTTCCATACCCAAAATCGTTACCGCCAGGTACTCCTCAGTCTTGACGGTCGCTCGATTTACGTTATCACTGATAGTTCTGGAAATGTTTTGGATGAAAACGGGCTTCCCGCCCAGACATTGAAAAACCCAGGTAGTCTGATAGTCTTCGAGTATAGAAGATATTCATATTATTCAGTAGACTTCAGCCAGCTCCAAAAAAGCTCCATTTGCCAAGTAATTTCAAGAAGTTATGTTGTCCAGTAGGCTCCAGTAAAAACAGTAGAAACCATTGACATCAGATAAGATTTAGCACATAATTTAACACATGACTAGCGCCCTTTTATTATCAGACGCCAAACTTCGCGCGCTAAAGCCCAAAAAAAAATCTTATCAGGTTTTTGACGGCCAGGGTTTATATATTGAGGTTACGTCCTCGGGCTCAAAATTATGGCGTGTCCAAAAAATGCTCAAGGGAAAAGTTTTTCGCAGGGCTCTTGGCCGCTACCCATATGTAGGATTGAAAGAGGCTCGCGAGAAAGCGGATAGTTTTGTCAAATCTTGTCTAACAGGTAAGATTCAAAACAAAATCTCATCGTTACAAACTTTTGGCCAATTATGCGAGGTTTGGCAAAAAAAATTTAATCCTCAAAAAAGTCCAAAAACAATTAGGACTTTATTAAGTCTGTTAAGAGCGCATATTTTGCCTGTTTTAAATAAAGTCAATCTTTGCGACATTAATCCACAATTTTTATTACATTCTATCATACATCCGATAGAATTACAAAATAAAATTCCAATAGCGAATATGGTCAAAACAACTTGTAGCCAGATTCTGAGATACGGCGTGATTTTAGGAGTAGTTGATCGCGATTATACTCTAGACCTTAAAGGCGCGCTCTCTTCTAGTCAAACAAAGCATAGGGCGGCTATAACTGATCCCTCCAAAATAGCTAAATTACTAAAAGATATTTATGAATTCAAAGGAAATATCTCATTAACGTACGCTTTACGACTTTTACCTTATCTTTTCTTAAGGGTAGGCGAATTGACAGGAGGGAAGTGGGCCGAAATAGACTTTGAGGGCGGCTTGTGGCGGCTACCCCCAGAAAAAATGAAAATGAAAAGGCCTCATTTAGTTCCATTGGCGCCTCAAGTCATATCTATGTTAAAAGAACTCCAAGTTTTTACTGGTAAATCTAAATTTTTATTCCCAAGCTCGAGAAATAATAATAAAATAAATAAAGATAGTTTATTACAAGCGCTTAGAACCATGGGGTATACTAAAGACGAATTAACCGCGCATGGCTTCCGAGGGATGGCTAGCACCATATTAAACGAGCAAGGTTTTAACCCTGATTGGATTGAATTACAATTAGCCCACGTCCCCGGCGGTGTCCGAGCGGCGTATAACCACGCTACATATCTAAAGGAACGTCGCCAGATGATGGAGGCGTGGGCTAATTATTTAGACAATTTAAGGGATAATTAACCTAATTGCCCGTTTTTAGCCTTTTTGGCCTCAAGCCAGGCGGTCAGGTGCTGAACCGACCACCGTGTCCTATTCCCAAACTTCACGCCTTTAGGAAACTCATCTTTTTTAATCAGAAAATAAATCGTTGACGAGGACAGGTTAACGATTTTTTTAACCTCGTTAATGCTAATAAAGGTATCAATAGCCATATAAAATCCTTCCCGGCGTTCCGTATTTTATAGGTCATCAAAAAGAACCGGATAACGATCCCGGGCTTGAGCCAGGGCCAGCCCCATTAGTTCCCTCATCTGAGGATGCGCGGCCGAAGAGGTTCGCAGGGCAAACACGTGCCGCCATTCCCGGACATTGGCGGTCATATATATGGTCGTGGCAAAACACTGAGGCAAAACCGAGCGGGCTATTTGCGGCGGGACTCCGGCCTTTAAAAAGGCGTCATAGGCCTTTTTGCTATTATTCATAGCGTCTAACCATGAATTATATTCCGGCGACGCCAACTCAAAAGGACAGATTACCTTAAAGGAATCAGGGTCTTCATAACGACAATAACGGGTGGACTCCACGGAGAAACTGGCTAATCTATGCCGCGTCAATTCAGCCATAACGCCTCGGTCGGTGACAAATTTAAAGCCGAGAACGCCGTGTTCAAGCACCGAATGATGGCCTCGCCCGATAAGGCCTCTAATGAATTTTTCCTGGGCGTCGGGGTTAGTGGACATTGGCGATTGATAACAGACGCGGCCAGCGGCTTCGATAAGCGCGTACATCTGTTCGGCGTTTAAATGAACTAATAATTTAGCCGATTGAGAGACAACAATCATAGCCTTATCTTCTCCTTTAAGATTGTAGTGGGCCAGGACATCGGCCACGGTCTCCTCGTAAACGTCCGCCAAAGCCCACTGGTTAAAATAATCGGGGAGATTCCCGTGTAAAGCCGCCTCATGGGCCACAGTCCAACCCGCATAGTCGGCCAAGGCCCATTGATTAAAATCGGGTGGTAAATGCCCGCTACGCGCCGCCGAATGAGCCACCGCGCGCCCCCTATTATCGGCTAAATCCCAAAGCTCAAAATCCATTGGCAAATTGCCATATTTTGCCGCCTCGTGAGCAATAGACCAGCCAGCCTCATTAGCGATAGCCCATTGATTAAAATCAAAGGGGAGGGTTCCCTGGCGAGCCGCGACATGGCCAACAATCACGCCGTGATTATCAGCCAAACCCCAGAAAGGAAAATCATCGGGTAAAACCCAGGACATGGCCGCCTCGTGAGCGACCGTCCATCCATCATCATTGGCAATATCCCAAGCGGAGAATTTTTTAGGTAATTTTCGCCACTTGGTCGCTTCTATATGGAACTGGCTCCACCCGCCCTCAACCATATTTGAAACTTCTAAAGCCCGTTGCCGGCGCGCCTGGAAAATAGCGCGCCTTTTATCCGTAACCAGCTTGTTATATAGATATTGTTTGCGCAGGACTTTAGCTGTTAAGGTTTTCGCGACCCGCTTAGTCATTAGCGTTATGAATTTGGACTATTGACGTACTCCCACGGCTAAAGTCGTGGGATTCCGGGATCAACAGGAACCGCCCGCCTAGGCGGGTCTTACGTCCCCTACTCCGAGAGAAGACGCCCCTTCTCGCGCAATATTCTTTGCCGCGTTGTGGTCGCGATTTAGTTAAGGGAAACAAGAGATTTATGGAACCGGCTTTCATCCTACGGTTGAAACCGTAGGTTTTCCCGCCGGTTTCGTCATAACGCCTAGGGCCGTATAAATTTGGCGTAGACTCTTCGTGTGAAAACGCCGCTTTTCGCCTCTAAAAAAAGCTTTGACGGTGGTATAAGAAACATCAGCCTCCCGAGCAATCTCATAAAATGAGATGAGTTTAGCCAGCCGGATTTTGTTTAAAGCCTCAGGGCTTAAATCAACGTTTGTCATTTACCAAACCTCCTGAAGTAATTGGTCGGCCCAGGCGCACCCTTCGGCCACGCCACAGTCGCCAGTTTGATCGTCTAAAAGACGGATTAAATCAACCAAAGAATCGGACAAATTTTGCCAAGACCCAAGCCTAATTCGGTTCGTGTCGGTTTTCATAACCTGTTCAACCAAAACACAAAGCATGTGAAGGTAACTTTGCTGCTTTTCAAACGTAACAATCTCGTTTTGACAAAAAATATCATTAATAAAGTTAATTGTTTGCGCTTTAATCTTAACTACCTTCTCATTTTCCAAGGGCAATTCCACCAAAGGCTTAAGCGCGTCGGACGCTTGACGAAGAGGGCTCTCTTTAAAGTAATCCGAGGCCTCGGTCAACCCATGAGCCAACGCCCAAGTCATGAAAGCCTTTCTTTTCGGTCTAGAGACCATAATTTATACCCGAATAAGCCTTGATCTCAAGTCAAGACTATTATGCCACATGATAAAGCAAAAAACAAGGCTTTTTAAATATTTATTAACAGATTTCGCCTTGGTTTAATTGACTTTATAAAATTATTGTGTTATAAAAATATATCTATATGTTAGTATATAACGTCTACTTATATTAAATGTATAAAATTTATTTATGTTTATTAAAATGTTTATAAACGTCCTTAACTGTACGTTTAAGGCTGTCCGTCAATTCCCATCGATTAAAGTTTTTAGGCAAAAAACCCCGTTTCGCGGCCTCGTGGGCGACAGTCCAGCGGTCATCATCAGCCAAGAACCATTGATCAAAGTCGACGGGCAAAGGGCCTAGACAAATTGCGACGTGAGCGACAGTTTTTCCAGAGTGATTGGATTTTATGGCCCAGCGGTCAAAACCTCTGGGCAAGCTTTTTGACCTCGCGGCCTCGTGGGCGACAGACCAGTTGAATCGATCGGCTATTTCCCATTGATAAAAATCATCGGGTAAAAAGCCGTGTTTCGCGGCCTCATGGGCGACAGACCATCCGTCCTTATTGGCTAATTCCCAATGGCTGAAATTAGAGGGCAATTTATTGTGACTGGCCAAAATATGGGCTACAGAGATTCCAGATTCGTGGACTAAAAGCAAAGTCTCATCAATTGGAGGTTTTTTAAGCTTCATTTTAAATATCCTAACTCTTTTAACCGTTCAATTTCGTTAGAAAGACGCCTTAACTCGCCTTGTAGGAAATATAATCTATGCTTGCTTTTTTGAAACCGGATCCACCCTTCGCGCCGAGCGTGATAGATATAATGAAGCGGAAGCCCAAAGAGGTCGGCCCCCTCTTCGGCGGTTACCCAAAGGGCGTCGTCAATAGGCAAGTATTTATTTTTCATTATCCCCTCTCACTAATCGCCTAAAATCGATTCAAGAGCTCCAAGCCGCTCAACAAGCGTTTTATTCGCCAACTCTAGACGCTCTAATTTTTTTTCCAGAACCTTAACCCGAAATTCGCGCCGGGTATTAGTCAAATTTTCATAAATTTCAATTCCCCAAGCCTCATCCCGCTTAGCCTCCTCCTCAAGGGCCTGATTGTAAAAATCCCGAACGGTATTGCCCTCGTTATCAGTCAGGTACCAAAGATTAAAGCCCTCCGGCAAATTGAGATTGGCCGCCGCTTCATGGGCGACGGTGCGCCCAGTTTTATCGGCTATACGCCACTTATCAAAGGTTTTGGGTAGGAAGCCATAACAAGCGGCCACAAGGGCGAGGGGTTCGTCAAATGAATTTGTAATCTCCCAATCGTCAAAATCGTCGGGGAGCTCAAAAGAGCGGGCCAGCTTAAATAATGTGTCCGTATCATTTTCAGCCAGAGCCTCAGGCGCATTAATTATCATGGATATGTGACCTCTTCTTTAGCTCAAATAGCCTCTTTAAATAACAATCTTCAACCGTTTCGCCGGTTTTATTAGTCATTGACCAAAATTGAAAATTATCAGGCAAAGTCCCGTACAACGCCGCGATATGAGCCACGGTGTCCCCATTATTATCAGCCAAGCGCCAATGTTTAAATCCTTTCGGTAACGCGCCAGAGCAAGCCGCCTCGTGCGCGACGCTCCATCCGTCAATATCCGCTAAAGCCCACTGAGTAAAATGTTTCGGAAGAACAACGGCTTTGGCGGCGGCATGGGCTACTGTCCAGCCACTAAAGTCCGCTAGAGCCCACTGGTCAAAATCAGCGGGGAGGTTGCCTGTCGCGGCGGCGAAATGAGCCACGGTTTTCCCGTCATTATCAGCGGAATCCCAGTATTTAAAAGCTTTGGGTAGAAAACCATTCATAGCGGCCACGTGCGCGACCGTCCAGCCATAAATGTCCGCTAAAAGCCATAGGTTAAAATCATCAGGTAAAATACCCATAGCCGCCGCGGCATGAGCGATTGTCCATCGGTCATTATTGGCTAAAGACCACTGGTTAAAATCCGAGGGCAATTTTCCATTGCGCGCGGCCTCAAGAGCCTCGTCATAATTAGTCATTTTTCCCCGATTCTATAGCCACCATAAAGGCTAAATTGCTTAGGGCGTGGGATAAATGAGACAAGCCCGATTCAGGGTCTAGTATTTCCCCGTCTGCCCACGCCAATAAATGCCGTAAAGCGGCGCCATAAAAACGCCTTAGCCCGTTGTCCACTTTTTGCCAGTTATCAGGGCCATATTTTTTGGCCCCGTAGGTCAAAACCTCTCCGAGAGCCAAAATAACTTTTGGGGGAACTAGATCTACCCGTACCTTGTTATCATCGTATTTTAGGCCGTTATCAATAGACATGGGTCACTCCTCTGGGCTAGCCTCGAGCTCCGTATAATTGCGGGTCGACATATAATTGCGATGGCAATCCGCCACCGTAAACCCTGAGTCGTCCTCCCAATCCCAATTCCACCCCCAGCTACCATTAATTGGATCAACACCTGCCCCAGCGTCGTAATTTATAGGTAAATTCCCGTTCAAAGCGGCGACGTGAGCCACGGTATCTCCATCATCGTCTCTTAAAGACCAATCGGAAAAGTCAAGCGGCAAAGTCCCTGCGGTAGCGGCATCATGGGCTACCGTCCATTTTTCAAAAGTTGTTTCCATCCCCCAAAAATAGAACCCCTCGGGTAAAGATACAGAGCGAGCCACAAGGTGAGCGACGGTATCCCCATCCGAATCCCTTAACTCCCAGAGCGCGGAGTCAAAGGGCAGCGCGCCCTTTAAACCTAACTCAAAGGCCTCGTCAAAATCTTTTTTCCCTGACAGGGCTACAATTTCGTCAACCTCAAGCAGATATTCCGTGTCCGAATAGCCCGCCGATCGGAATTTAGCCAAGCGATTGAGCGCCGCGCGACAGATATATTCCTGTCGATTCCGAGTCAGTTCCGGATCGGTATTTAACCGGTTAAATAATTCAGCCGCGATTAACGCGTTTTTCATTGTTCCACCTCATATAACATTCACGAACAGTTTCGCCATTATCATCAGCCCAATTCCAGATTGGGCTATTAGCGTCTAATTCAGGTAAATTGCCCCATCGCGCCGCTACGTGAGCCACGGTTACGCCACTTAAAGAGACTAAGTCCCATTGGTCAAAACCCTCCGGCATTTTTTGATAAGCCGCTAATTCATGGGCCACCGTCCAGCCGCTCCAGGCGCGAGCTATAGACCATTGAAAAAAACCTTTAGGCAACATACAGAGCGCCGCGACAATATGAGCGATTGTCGTGTCATTATTGTCAACAACACAGGCCCAATCACGGGAATCCAGGGGCAATTCCCCTGTCAAAGCGGCCCGTAAAGGTTCGCGAAAATATTTAAGTATTTCGATCATTTTTTCTCCTTGTTTGACCGCCAAGTCTCCAAGCTTTTGAGACGTTTCTCAACGCCGGTATAGTCATTGTCCGGCGACCTTTCCATCCAGTTCTCCCAATCCAGGAACTTCTCCTTCAGCTCGTTTAACTGACAAGCTAGGTCGTCGATCATGGTCTCGAATTTCTCACCATCTCTAGTCTCAAGATCAACCACGCCCACCAACTCACAGAGCCGGTTATCAAACCCTTTACACCACGATTCAAACTTAATGAGCCAGTTAGTAACCCCGTTCCACCGCGACTCCATCTCAGCGAGCCGGGCCTCGAACTCCTTAATCTTGTCCTCCATTACCGTCCTCCTTGGCTAGACAATCGCCGTCTATTACGCGTTCTTTTTCAGGTGGCTGACAACTGATCCTTAACCCTCCGACCTTACCGCCTCAACCGACTCTAGTCTTCGCGTCTCTATATTTTTCGGGGTGGTCGACAAGGTAGCCATCTTCGGGGGGAAGGGGCACATCGACCAACATTCCGAAGAGTTCGTCAAACTCGCCCTGGAGAATCGTGTTGAGATGTTGGACGTCCGTGTTATCCCGGCTCGCCAATAATCTACTGCCTAGCGCGCTAAACTTTTCGACCAGGACAGAATTCATCTGGAGACTTTCCTTCCAGACTTTCTTCAGGTCGTGAATGACCTGGGCTCGGAGCTTGTTGTGTTTGGTCTCCAGCTCGGCGACTCGGGCCTCAAGTTCCCTAATATCTGGCTCTAAGAGAGCAAATCCTAACGGCATTGATTGTCCTCCTGCTCCCTGACTTGAGCCTCAATAGCCTCAAACAGGGCCTTAATCACTGGTTGAAATGACCATACCAGTTTTTCAATTTTAACCTTGAAATTGTCCTCCAGTCTTTCGACCCGAGCCACAAGATCCTGGATAAACTCGCTGTGTTTGTCCTCGTTAATCTGACTCGCTATCTTAAGGAACAGGTCTTTGAGGCTTCCATATCCCTCATCCAGATCGTTGGAGTACTCTTCCAGCATCTCCTCCAGGAGCTTGAGCCGCTCGTCGTGGTTACGAAGCCATTCCTTATGATGAGGAATCGTAATCTCGACCATGTCATTGACCGTATTATGTAACACGTCAAGTGTGTTCTTAAATCCCCGAACCTGAGCCTCAACCCAGGACTCTAACTCATTAATCCGATGTGGATTAATCCTGCGCGCCCACCGCTCCAACGCGGCAAGTCGTTCTTCAATTGTCTTCTTCATCGCTTACCTCCTTATCGGTTACCTCCTCGGGAGACGCGGGCTCAGTCTCAACCAAAAACGCGGTCTCCGGCTCCCCATCCGCTCCCGTTCTATAAATCGTGCCCAGTATTTTGACGAGCCTCAACTCCTTAGGATTCGTCATCATCCGGCGACCTTTCCATCCAAGTCTCCCAATCCAGGAACTTATCCTTCAGCCCGTTTAACGAGCAGACGAGGTCGTCGAGCCGGTTCTCGAGTTCTACAACCTTACTTTTCATCATCACCTCCTCGTCTCGCTCGTCCTTGTCATTGTCAGGATCAATCCACGACTCTATGTCACAGAGCCGAGAATCAAACTCGTCCTGCAACTCCTCAATCTTAGCGACCCGTTCCTCAATCTTCTTCACCGCTTACCTCCTCAAAACTTTTTGGCCTGGTTGACCGCTTGCCGCAGACTATCCTCGTACGCCAACCGCGCGTCCAGTATCCGCGCCCTCTCCGCGTCGTACTTGGCCTCCTCCTCAATTATCAAATCAACATAACCCTTGACCCGCTCTCGTATGTCCGCCCACAAAGCCTCGTCATAGATTAGCCCGGTCGAGCGTATCTCGCGAAACTCAATGCCCCAGTTCATCAACTCAGAGCCAAATGGCCTATTGGACGCGGACAACCTCACCTCTAACCTAAGATTCATCGCCACCCACCTCGGCTTTTTCTTCTTCGTGTTGTTTAAAAAGAGCCCACAAATTAAGCTCCGAAAGTCTTTTCTCTATCGAGACTAGTTCAGAGAGAAGGCGCTCGCGCTTCAATATCAAAGCCTCCTTCTCTTTTTGTATAAACGCGAGCCTTTTAACATAAATTTCCCAATCTAAACTTTCCTCCTGATAAGACCGTTCAATAAGCGTCTCAATTTCGCCTAATCTAGGGAAAGACTTTTTTTCTATTAGGTTAATTTTTGTGGTCAAGGCATCCCGGTCTCTCAACAGGGCCCCCTTCTCCTGCGCGTAGGTCGCCCAATTCGTTGTAATCAGCGTGTCCAAAGTAAGCATTATTCTTCCTCCCCACGAACCCACTCACACATATCATGGGCTAGTGACCAAACATACGCGACCTCCAGCTTATTAATTAGGATAATCCGCCGGGAAACCCCACGGTTTTAACCGTGGGATGAAAGGTCGAAAAAATCTGGAAAACTTGACTTTTTTTAAAAAATCAATTATAAATATTATGTATTCAAAGAGTCGGGGCATCGACTCTTGGAGGAGGAGACGTAAGACTGGTTTCGACCAGCAGTCTCCGTTGATCCCAGAATCCCACGGTTTTAACCGTGGGAGTATGTCAAAAAGCGCCTCCAACCGCGTAACCCGTTCGTTTAGGCTAGGCATTATTTTCCCCCTCACTCAGGCGATTTTTCGCCAATATTTGAGCCACGGTCTGCCCATAATTATCAGCATATTCCAGGACATTCGGCTCAATATCTTTGGGCAAAAACCCGCGTTCCGCCGCTTCATGAGCCACCGTCCACCCGTCACAATCGGCCAAAAACCATTGATCAAAATTCCGGGGGAGTTTATTAAGGCTGGCCGAAATATGAGCGATTGTTTTTCCCATAGGATCCGATAGCATCCAGTTATCAAAAGAAGGAGGCAATTTGCCATTTTTAGCGGCAAAATAGGCCACCGGACGCCTCTCGCCATCCAAAAGGCTCCATTGACTAAAACCGCGAGGCAAGTGGCCGTGAATCGCCGCCACATGGGCCACGGTATCACCCGCCGCGTCCCGCAAATCCCATTGACTAAAGTCCATGGGCAACCGATTGCCAATTTTCGCGGCCACATGGGCCACGGTTTCGCCTTTTTCGTCTTTTATGTCCCATTGAGAAAAATTATCTGGCAAACGGTCTTTAACTATAGCCAAATGGGGTAAAGGTTGCCCTTCAGAAGTTTTTATATTCCAGTCGCCCAAATGCAGAGGCAAGCGGCCATAAAAGACGGCTAATTGAGCGACGGTCATGCCTTGGAAATCTGTTAGTTCCCATTTATTAAAATTAGAAGGCAAATAATTGTTTTTAGCTACAATATGAGCGACTGTTTGTCCTAAAGCGTCTCTTAGCTCCCATTGGTCAAAACTATTTGGCAAAGTCCCCCACCGCGCCGCGACATGGGCCACCGTCGTGCCCCCGGAATCGGTCAACTCCCATTGAGCAAAATTTTTGGGCAAAAACCCCGCTTTGGCCGCGACATGGGCCACGGTCTCGCCGTTTGGGCCAGCTAATTCCCACTGGTCAAAATCAACACTTAGGGTGTCAAATTTGGCCGCGACATGGGCTACAGACCAGCCCTCGAGATCTATCAATTCCCAAAACTCAAATTTTACGGGAAAGGGCTTACCCGTGTGTTCAGCGGCGGAATGAGCCACCGACCAGCCGCGAGCGTCCTTTAAATCCCATTGATTGAAATTGTCAGGCAAAAACCCCGCTTTGGCCGCCTCATGGGCCACCGTCCACCCTCTATCGTCCGCTAAATCCCAATCTTTAAAGCCTTTTATCTCCCCCAAACCGGCCAAGATATGGCCCACCGTCCATCCGGTTTGGTCGGCCAAATAATATTTTTTTAAATATTTAGGCAAATTGCCATATTGAGCCGCGACATGAGCCACGGTACGCCCCGTGTTATCGGCCAACTCCCAATTATTAAAGTCTTTAGGTAACCGCCTAAATTGAGCCGCGACATGGGCCACGCTGACCCCAGCCTCGTTGGCTAACGCCCATTGAGTAAACTCGCTAGGGAGTGATTCATTAGCGACAATAATGTGCGCGACGCTAGTCCCGTCGATCCCACGTAAATAGAGAAAATTATAAGCCGGGTTTGGTTTTATTACTTTTGCCATAACGCCGCCCGCGCTTTAGCCATATTTTCCCGTGTGCCACGGCCTTGCTCCAGCTCATAAACCTCGTGCCAGGTTAATCCCGCCCGCGTGGCCAGAGTTATTATTGGCCACCCCCGCGAGCGACGGATATAACTAATCGTAGGCCTCCGCCAAAGGATAAAATTTAAAACTCGACGCCAAAACGAATTCGTCTTCATAAGACCCTCCCTAATCAGAAATTTTAGTCAGCTCGGACATTAAAATTTTTCTGTCCCGTTTAATCCAAAAAGCCTCGCCACATCGGGCTAAGCCAAGACCCTCGCCCTTATCAGAAATAACTAAAGCCAAAAAATCACGGCCCTCGTGTTCGCCAGCGATATAGATATAACCACCAATGCATTTAAGCTCCGTAGGGGCCTTGATCTCTTTTTCCGGCAAAGCCTCAAAAAACAGAGCCCCCATCACAATTGCCAGGCCAAGGCTAACAATTAAAACAATATTAATTTGCCCCATCTAAATACCCCGATATTATTTCCTGAGCCGCTTTTAGGCCATGGCAAATCGCCACTTGGTACCCTCGCTCCAGGAGGAGAGCCCGCCAGCGCTTTTGATTATCCGAGACCGAGCCCCCACGTTCCCGCTTAAGCTCAATAAAAAGTCCGTGAGCCGCCCCACAAGGCTCGGCTACAAAAATATCAGGCACCCCAGCTTTAACCCCTTCTAATTTCAATTTGGCCGCCACAAGCAGATTCCTTTTTCCACCATTAGGAATAGCAAAAACCGCTACTTCGGGATAAGTTAGGCCCAGCCATTGAAAAAGGGCCACTTGATCTTCATGTTCTGTGGCTAAAGAAGAATTTTTTTTAGGTTTTTGTCTAAACCCTTGCATGTTTTACAGCCCCCGTTTGCCCGTTCAGTTTTACCGCGAGTCATCTTTTGAGAACGATAATTATTACAACCCTTGTCGGTTAGCCACGCTTTATAGACTTGACACCAATAAAGAGTCATTTTTTACTTAATCCAGCTAACAACTTGTTAAATAATTTGATATATCGTTCGTCTTTTCGTTTGCGTAGCCAATAAATATAGTTATTAATAACTATAAAACATACAACTAAATAGCCAATAGCGGCTAATATCCAAAATAATTTAGGCATCTTTTAGCTTAACTCCCCTTGTTATTGTATCAGCGGCGACCCAAGCCTCAGTCGATTGACCATTAGCCCCCCTTTTATTGACTTTAATCAATTCCCCGCTCTGTTCCAGGATATATAAAGCGTCCTTAGCCTGTAAAGAAGAACAGTCTCTAATATTAGAATAAACATCTCTAGCGGTAACATGACCATTTTTCTTAAGAATACCCATTATTCTCCTTCTTAACCCGTCTTGACTATTATATGACGCGTGTTCTTTAAGGTTTTCCACCATTTTAGGTATTGTCCAGTCAATTAATTTGCAAGCGTAGGATACGCTATCTAGACCTACCGCGTCCGGGACGCCCCGTTCAAGACTCACCGCGTGAATTAGGGCAATTTTGCTGGCGTGTTCAGGCGCCCTGGCGTAAATTGACGCGATCCCATCCGAATCCTTCATAAAAACTGTTTGGTAGTTAATATGTTTTTTTCTCCATTTATTAAAATAAGCCGTGGCTTCTTCGGTTTTTGAGACCGTTACTGGGTTTGGAGAAGTCTCTAAATCGCCGACAAAGGGTCTTTTAATAGCGTTTAGAGCCCGAATACTTTTAATTAAACTTTCTGGCACATGGGTATTAACATGGTTTTTAGGCTCTTTTGGAAGCAAATTGGCACAAAAAATTAAATTCCTAGATATAAAACCATCAATTATATCTCCCATTTTAATATTACTCCAAAACGCCGTTGGCGTTCCGGTCGCGTAAAATGATAAATGATGCCAGTTAAGATGAACGTTTTTAGCGCTTTCAACATATATTTTTAAACTGCCACGGTCGGTACTTGAAAATAGTTTCTTTAAATCTTGCGTTAAACCGCTTTTGGCGGTATCAAATTTATTATTGACGCTTCCCATTAAATCGCCAATCTCATCTAATAGACATAATTGGCACTTATGAGCCTCAAGGTGTTTCCAAAGAGCGGGGGCGGAGGCCAACTGGTCTGGCCCCAAAACCGCCTCCGCGCAATTGGCCGACATAAGGATTTTTGGGATAGCTTTTAAAGGCGAATCTTTTCCCGTCCCAGAAGGGGCGAGGGCCATAATATAAAGATTCGTCCGTAGGCCAGTTTCAGTTTTGACCTTTTGGCCAATTAACGTTCCGATTAGGCATAGGCCAGCGCCCAGGGAAAAAAGCGGAAAATCAATAACAGAACTTTCCGTTATATAATCAATTATTTCTTCAAGAATGCCTCCAGGACGCGTTATATAATCAGGCGCCTCGGTAACCGGTTCAGAAAGAGCCTGCTCGAGCTCGGGATCAGGGAATTCAGCAACAACGATATCTTTTTCATAAATAGTTTGACTATGATTCCGTTCGTGCGTTTTAGCGATACTTTTAACAGTTATTACAAGGTCTTCATCTGATAACGGGACGGGATTTTGGTTATTCCATAGCTTGGCGAAAGCGATTAGCTCGGCTAAGGTAAACCGCCCATCGCTCTTAAAAATCAGCGTCCCGATATAACTAGCCAGGGTAGAATTTCTAAACCCCTCAAGAGCGGGTTCCGGGATAAGCGCCTTTTTTTCGCGTGGGACGTTAACCTCGTAAACATTAGCGGACGACCCATCGCTATTCTCAAGCGGGGGCTTATATTCAGGGATATTAAACCAAGGATCCGCCCCAGATAAGACCCATTCATATTGCCCTTCAGAGTGCCACGACGGAGGGATAACGATATAACCACCATCGCCACGAACATCTATTTGGCAATTAAACGTGTTCTTTAGACTCGGAACAATATTGACCTTATTGCGAACCTCAAGGCCTTCAGGAGCCCGGAAATACCAGTGCTCGCCTTTCCGCGTCCGAACCTTAACCGGCGTGCGAGGGGCGTGTGAATCCAGCCACTCAACCGCGTCCGGCCCATCGGCGTCCGCCACCCAAATATTGCCCAGTTTTTGGCCCGTCAAAACGGCTATTTGGCGGACATTAAAATCAATAAACCATTGATTAATTTCGTTAGACGAGGGAATCTCGCCCTGCTGATATTGAGCCCACCGCACAAGGGGCTTTTTATCAGCGAGGGGCAACACAGCCCAGCCTCGGTCATGACATTCAAGCGCGGCGGCTAATAATTCTGGATCTTTCGTGGACATGGTCAATTAATACCCCGAAATAGAATAATCACAAAAATCAGAGCCTACCGAGGGGACATTTACCCCTTTTGACAGACAAATATCACCATTATTGAACTTTATATCAATATTTTTAAAGTTATATAAGTCAAATAACGCTCGGCCCAAAGGCGACGGCCTAAACGACTTTAAATAGTCTTCGCTTAAACACGAAAAATTAAAATGATAACGACAACGCGAGCAATCCGGCGTGTCCACCGCCTCACAATCTAAACCACGGTAATCACA
>JAISWW010000265.1 GCA_031270705.1 Deltaproteobacteria bacterium | reverse complement strand
ATCGTGGGCGTGGGCATGCGCAATCACGCGGGCGTGGCGGCTTTGATGTTTCAGGCTTTGGCCAAGGAAAACATCAACTTGTCCATGATTTCCACCTCGGAAATTAAAATAAGTTGCGTAATTGAGAAGAAATATGGCGAGCTGGCCGTTCGAGCTCTCCATGAGGCTTTTCAGTTGGACAAGGCTCCCAAAGACTGAGGACGCGTTGGCTCTCAAGAAGGCGGCGAAATTGAGCGCGGCTTTTTGGGCTTTTAAGTTTTTAAATTTAAAAGGCTCCCGTTTGGCGGGAGCCTTTTAAAGAGTCTTAAATTTCTTAAAGGATCTTTCTTTAAGATTTCTTTTTGTTGTCCTCAACCACAGGCGTAAGTTCCAGGCCATTGGCTTTGGCCATGGCCAAGAGCCAACCCAAATTGGCGCTTCTAGCCTTTGTTAAGCTTTCTGGGCCAATAAAAGGCTCAACCCAGGCCACGTAAACCAGTTTATCGCCGACATTTAAAACGCTGGCCGCGAGCAAAAAGTCGGATTTGACATCATAAAATGTCATGGTCGCCAAGACCGAAAAAGATAGCGATCTATCCCGCTCGTCAAACCGGCCTGTCTCTTGGCTGGTTTTATAGGAGAACCCGACGTTTAAGCCCAGTTTTTCCTCCAGTTTCTTGTTAGCTTTTCGGCCAAAAAGCCAAGCCAAAGGCCTAGTGTTTATGGCTAGGCTAAACCGCTCGCGATAACGACGTTTTTCTTTAATGAGGCCTTTGGCGTCGTAACTTTTTTTCTCCATTCTGGTGGTGGCGGTTATGATACCCAAACGCGGAATAGATCGGCCATTATGGCTCGCTAAGCCGCTGGCGAAATTCTCATAGGCTTGGGGCTCGGCGTAAACCGCCAAAACGCGCAATTTAAAAAGCTCTTTGAGCGACTCAATGAAGGCGTCAGCCGCCGGATTTAGGCCATCAACCCTGTCCAAGCCCGCCGGCCCGACTAGCTCAACCTTAACTTGGCCAACCAAAGCCGAGGATTCTTGACTAGGTTTTAGGGGCGTCATGGGTTTGGCCTCAACGGATTTAGTGGCGGCCAAAAGAGTTCCCGAGCCAAGAAAAGCCCCCAAAAGGCCGACCAAAGCCACGATTTTTAAAACGTTGGCTCCTATTGAGCCGAAAACGGCGAAAATTGACAAAACTATAATCCTTTTCCCCCTAACGGGGGAATCAAGTATCCTTTTCCCCCTAACGGGGGAATCAAGCATCCTTTTTCCCCTAACAGGGGCTAAAATATCCTTTTCCCCCTTTTGGGGGCGCGAAACAAAGGCCTGCCCAAATTGACCAAGAGCCCAGAACGCCCAGAGCCCAGCCGCTCAGCGGAGCCAGAACAACCCTTAACCGGGCCTAGCGCTTATAGCTTTAGGCCTTCGCTAATAGGCTCCTGGTTCCTTTTTCTCGGCGCGCTCTTAGGACCCGCGATCATTATTATGGAGCGCGATCCCCAAGGCCGAGTTGGGCTCTGGATTGGCCTAACCATACTAATGATGGGCTTAATTATCCATCGACTGGGCTTATCATACCACTTAGAGGGCCCTAAACTCCAAGTCAAATCCTGGTGGGGCTTTGGCCGCCTCGAGACAATCACCTTAAAGGATCTGGCCGAGGCCAGCGTCCATTACAGCTTAACTTTAAGGCTCGTGGGTTTAGGGCATCTTTTTTTGTCCAGCCATAATCCCCAAGAACATGGCCTCACCCTTTTGGCTCAAAAAAGGCCCCAAGAGTTAGCCGATAAACTCACCGCCTTAGCCAGGGCTTACCAAGGCGACCAGAGCGCCCCAGGGCCAACCTAATAGGCTAGAGCCTTGAAACCCAAACTCGACTATTACCAAATCCTCGGCGTCTCTTCCACCGCCTCGGCTTTGGAGCTCAAAAAGGCTTATCGCCAATTGGCCATAGCCTGGCATCCGGATCGCAATCCTGGCTCCCCCTTAGCCGAGGAGCGTTTTAAGGCTATCTCCGAAGCCTACGCGGTTTTAAGCGATCCCCTCAAAAGAAAGCGTTTTGACCAACTAGGCCCAGAAAAGTTTAGCTCCGAATTTAGTTCCAAGGATATTTTCCACGGCTTTGAGGTCGCGGATTTATTTAAGGAATTTGGCTTGCCCAAAGCCGAAGAGGAATTAAAAAGGATTTTGGGCCAAAAACCTCGGCCAGCCCGGGATCCGAGCGTCTGGCAAGATTTTTTTTCCGGATTTGGCCAAAAACCAGGGCCCCGAATCCGCTCCGCGCCTTTGGCCGTGGATCTGGCCATCACCTTAAAGGAGGCCGTTTTTGGGGCCGAAAAGACCTTAGCCGTCAAAACCCCGGCTGGCTCGGTTGAGACTTTGGTCACCATCCCCCAGGGGGCGAGTCATGGCCAAAAACTCACCCTCAAAGGCCAGGGCCCACCCATGGTTCCTGGCCAGAAACCTCGGGATCTGGCCGTCACCTTATCGGTGAGGCCAGAAAAAGATTTTACGCGGCGGGGCCTAGACATCTTAACCAACCTTACGCTACCCCAAAAAGATCTCGACCAAGGCCGCCGGGCCTTGGTCAAAACCTTAGATGGGAAGAGCCTTATGGTGACCATCCAACCAGGCTCAAAACCCAACTCGCTTTTAAGGATCCCCGGACATGGAACGCCTAACTCGACCGGGGCCTTATTGATCCGCTTAAAGCCGAAAAAATAAGCCCTTAATAACGGGCCATAAGGGAGAAATCATGTACAAAGGCCAGACTCTTTGCGCCGTGGTGCCAGCTTACAATGAAGAAAAGCTCCTCCACGTGGTGGTGGAGACCATGCCCGAGTTTGTGGATCACATCGTCATCATCGACGACCAAAGCTCGGATCAAACCGCGGAAGAAGCCGAGCGCTTAGGAGCCATCGACAAACGCGTGGTTCTTTTGCGCCATGAGGTCAATCAAGGCGTGGGCGGCTCCATCGCCACTGGTTACAAATGGGCCCGAGACAATGAAATCGACATGGCCGTGGTCATGGCTGGCGATGGTCAGATGGATCCTTCCGATTTGCCGGCTTTGTGCGATCTAGTGGTGGAGGAGGGGGTCGATTACTCCAAAGGCAATCGCCTCGTCTACGAGGAGGCTTACCGGCTAATTCCCAAAGTGCGCTTTTTTGGCAACGCCGCTTTGTCCTTTTTAACCAAAGTGGCTTCGGGTTACTGGCACATCGCCGACTCCCAAACCGGTTACGCGGTGATCAGCAAAAGGGCCTTAAAAGCCATTGATTGGGATCAGATGTATAAGCGTTATGGCCAGCCCAATGACATCTTGATTCGGCTTAACGTTGAGTCCATGACGGTTCGGGACGTGCCCATTAAGCCGGTTTATAACATTGGGGAAACCAGCGGCTTTAAGGCTCGTCAGGTTTTGTGGCCCATTAGCAAGCTTTTAACGCGGATGTTTTTGTGGCGCCTGTGGAAAAAATACATCATCCGCGACGCTCATCCTTTGGTTTTGTTTTTGGCTTTAGGGGCCCTCTTAATGGGTTTAGGCTTTTTGTTCGTCTTGCGCATCCTCTATCTCTGGCCCACCCAAGGCCAAATGCCGGAAATCACCTTGATCCTGGCCCTTTTTTCCGGCACCGTGGGTTTTCAGTGCCTTCTTTTTGGGCTGTGGATGGATATGGACAAGAACCGACCTAAACGCTAGCTCCTCTAGACGCTGATCCAAGATCTTGAAGGGCGCTCGCCTAAGGCGAGCGCCCTTCTTCTTTGGCCTTTAAAATTTTTAGCCCCCTTCTTTCCAAAGCCCACCCTTAACTCTCCCCCCATAGCCTTAACCTTCCCTTAGCCTCCCCAAAGCCTAAAGCTCTAGCCATCTATTTTCTAACCAACCTTACGCGCGAAAAAAAAATTGCCCCATTTGATCTAAATCAAGGTTTAGTCCCTTTTTCGCCCCTAAACTGGCTTTTAAGGCTAGCGAGCCAAAGGTTAATTCCGGCGTCTGGCTCCAAGCTTATTAACCAGGATTTCGCTCCTTTAGGCCCTCAAACCCCGGCCAGGTTTTTTTCTTTCGGGGCTGGGGAGTTTTGTTAGGGGTTTTCGGCCCTCTTAAGGCTAAGAGCCTTTTTAGGGCGGTTTAGGGAGGCTATAGATGTTTTGTTGGCAATGCGAGTGGACGAA
>JAISWW010000258.1 GCA_031270705.1 Deltaproteobacteria bacterium | reverse complement strand
GCCTTTGGCTAAAAAAGATTTGGCTCGGTATTTAGGCGCCAGACTTATTGACGAAAAGGATCCGCGCTTTTTGACCGCTCTGGGCCCTGACCAAGATCAACTTATCGCGGAGACCACCTTAGATCCTAAGTTGCAAGATCAAGCTAATCAATGGTTAGCCAAAACTAGAGCCAGTCAAGCGGCTTTGGTGGTTATGAATCCCTTGGATGGGCAGGTTCTGACCTTGGCTGGTTACCGGCGGGATGGCGCGCCTTTAAACGCGGCTTTGACCGATCCCTTGCCCGCGGCTAGCTTATTTAAAATAATCACGGCCACCGCGGCCATGGAAAAAGCCGATTATGAGGCTAACACCTTGGTCGCCTATGACGGGGGCAAACATACTCTTTATCGAGGGAATGTCCTAAAAAAGCCGGATGTGGGCCGCCACAAAACAACTTTGAAGGAAGGCTTCGCCGATAGCAATAACGCCGTGTTTGGCAAACTCGGGGCTTTTGATTTGGGCTCCGAGGAATTGGTTACTTACGCGAATCGCTTTTATTTTAATCAGCCCATTGATTTTGAGATGAAATGGGAACCGAGCGAGTTTTCTTTGGCCCAAGAAGAAGAGGATCTCTTCCGCTTGGCCGAAATCGCCTCGGGCTATAATCGGGAAACCAAGGCCACGGCTCTCCATGGGGCGATGCTGGCCGCCACCGTTATAGCCGAGGGCGTTATGATGGAGCCAACCTTGGTTAGGGAAGCCTTTGACAAGGACAATAAGATCCTCTATCGCTCCCAAGCTAAATCCTTAGGCCAGGTTATGAGTCCCCAAACGGCCAAAGAATTGTCCGAGCTTATGGAGGCGGCGGTCTCCTTGGGCACGGGTCGGCGACATTTTTGGGACGCGGAAAGCCATCCGCTCTTGTCGGGCTTAGTCATAGGCGGCAAAAGCGGCACAATGAACGATGAAGAGGGGCGACGCGTGGAATGGTTTGTGGCTTATTCCTATTGGCCTGAGCCAAACTCTGGGCCGATGTGGCCTTTGGCCTTGGCCGCGGTGGTGGCCAATGAGGGCAAAACCGCGCCAGATAGCCAAGAGTTGATTCGTCGCGCCCTAATCGCCTATTACCAACCTCTATTGGATGGAACAGGCCGGGTCTACAAATAGGGCCTTAGCCCATGAGGAGGAGCGATGTCCTTATTTGGCAGTGAGGTAATTTTTTGGTTCGCGGTGGGGTTTGTCTTTTTGGTTTTGGAAATCCTCACTCCGGGCATTGTTTTTGTCTTTTTTGGCCTAGGGGCGTGGCTAGTGATGGCCTTAAGATTCTTCTTCCCCTTGTGGCCGTCTTTTCAGTTTGTTATTTTTATTCTTTCCTCAGTCATATTCTTGGTTCTCTTGCGGCGACAATTTAAGCTTCTATTTAACCGAGCCAAAAGCCAAGGCCGCGTCGATAGTTTAAGCGAGAGCATTGTGGCGGAAAATTATCTAGGCCGGGAAGTGGAAGTCTTAAAAGATATCGCTCCCGATCGGCCTGGTTTGGTGGAGCTTAATGGCACCAACTGGACGGCTCGGGCCGAGGAGTCTCTGACCGCTGGCCAAATAGTTCGGGTGGTGGAAGTCTCGGGTTTGACTTTAATTGTGGAAAAATTAAAGCCTTAAGGACTGAAAGCTTTATGGGGCGTTTTTAAAAGCCAACTAACTTTATTTCTTGGTTTTTTGTGGCCCTCGCCTTTAACCTCTAAAAAAAATATTAGGAGACACAACAAATGAGTTCCGCGGTTTTAGTGGTGATTGTGGGCATGGCCATTTTTGCCCTGTTTCTTTTTATCAATTACGTCCGGGTTGTGCCTCAGAATGAGGCTTATGTGGTGGAGCGCCTAGGCAAATACGCGGGCACGCTGTTATCGGGTTTTCATTTATTGATTCCCTTTATTGATCGGGTCGCTTATCGGCATACTTTAAAAGAGCAGGTCATCGACGTCCCCCCGCAGATCTGTATTACTCGAGACAACATTTCGGTGGAAGTGGATGGGGTTCTTTACATGACCGTCATGGATCCCCGCAACGCTAGTTATGGCGTCAATAACTACCATAACGCGGCCATTCAAATGTCTCAAACCACTATGAGAAGCGTCATCGGGAAGTTGGAGTTGGATCGCACCTTTGAGGAACGGGAGACCATCAATTCCGAAATTATTAGCGCGGTCGACAAAGCCTCGACTCCTTGGGGGGTGAAGGTCAATCGTTACGAAGTCAAAAACATCACTCCCCCGCAATCCATTAAAGACGCCATGGAAAAGCAGATGCGGGCCGAGCGCGAGAAAAGGGCTCTCATCGCCGAGTCCGAAGGCGAGAAGTTGGCCAAGATCAATATCGCTGAGGGCGAAAAACAGGCTAAAATCAACATCGCCGAGGGCGAGCGGCAACAACTGATTAATGTCTCTGAGGGCGAAAAGCAAAAGCGCATCAATGAGGCCCAAGGCCGGGCTCAAGAGATTACCTTGGTGGCCGAGGCCACGGCGGAAGCCTTAAGGCGGGTTGGCCAAGCTATTATTGAGTCTGGAGGCCAAGACGCTGTCTCTTTGCGGATAGCTGAGGCTTATATTGGGGAGTTTGGGAAATTGGCCAAAACCTCCAATTCCATGATTATCCCCAGCAATGTCGTTGATCTAGCCTCCATGGTGGCCGTGGGCCGGGAAGTGATAAAGGCTGGGCGCTCGAGCGCTGAGACGAAGTAATTAGTCTATCTATATATATAGATGTGGGGTTAGGCGCCGCGATGGGCTCCTAACCCCACTTTTTTTTTGGGACATGAACTTGCGGGCGCCCATTCACGTTTTAGCCATTGGCGGCCTTTTTCTAGAGAATAGAGCTTAGGAGGCTAGCTTTTGGGCCAAGAAGTTGGCCAGTTCTTAGTCGGGCCAAAATCTAAGGCGGCTAAGGTCTCAAACCGGCGGCGAAGTGTTAGCTAATTTTTGGGCTACTTGTAAAAAATTCTTGACAACCAGACTAGGCTCTGTAAAATGATTGGTGGTAAAAATATTTGAGATTTTATTCTTGACTGAAAAGGTTACGCTTTTTTTTGTGTCCATATTATGGAAACTTAATTTTATAGCGGTGATAGTGGTATCATTGTCTTTATTTTTAATAAAATTAGATGTTTATTTTTAGCTAGCAAGGATTTAAGTATTTTTTGAGTTTGATTGAGGGGATTGTTTGTTTTAAACAATAGGTTTTACGCGCTCATGAGTCTATCTTTATCTAATCATATGAGTAATTTTCTCATTGTTGACCAATTAAAGTTGGCATGGAAATTGCTCTCTCTCTCTCTCTCTCTCTCTCTCTCTCTCTCTCTCTCGAATTTTTTCTAGCTAACTTTTTTTTAATTATTGTAATATTGACTTTATATTTTTTAAAAAA
>JAISWW010000238.1 GCA_031270705.1 Deltaproteobacteria bacterium | reverse complement strand
GTGGCATTTTTTCTAGGCCTCACATATAGGGTAGTCAATACGGGTAGCTATCTCCTTACATTGGAGGGAGATGTCTTATCCCGACTCATTTGAAAGTCGAAATAACTTGTTAATAATAGCCCCATGTCGCTGACCCCGAGACCCGCCAGATGGCCAACCAAATTCGTGGGAAACTTTCTTATCGATTAAGCCATCGGGCCGCCGGGGGCTCGAAAGCTAGTTTATGTACTTATGTAGCATTAAAATAACCTGGGTATAGCGATCACAGGTGGGACTTATGGTTTAAGGTTTCTGGAATAGCACTCCAAAATTGAAATAAACTTGTTCGAATTAGATTGACTGAGATACCGGACGCCAGTGTTTCCTCGCTTATCCCTTTTATCATTAAGTACCTTGAACCATTGGTGGAGTCCATTGTCTGTCCTGATAATTGATTTTACTAAATTTTGGCTCGAATAAATGTCCGATAATTGATATTATGTAAACTAAAGACTCTCTCCCGCGACCCCTGGCTCTTTCTCAGCCTCAGTCCTCTTTGACGAGGAATCTTTCCATATGGAAGATTTATAAGCTTAAACGCGTTTCAGCCTGTTATCGAAGCAAAGCCTGAAGGGCTTTAGAATTTTTGCCCCACCCTCACCATGGCCCATTATTTTTGTCCAAATATCTGGATTTTGGTCTTTAGCGCTCTAAACCTATTATATTTTTGGCTTTGGCATGGAGGCGCCAAAAATAAGGATAATTCCCATAAATACCCAGGGTCACTACCATATTTCTGAATAGAGTCACCTGACCAGAAGTTCTCTCTTTGGGCCTCCCTTTCAAATCCATCTAATTGATGGAGAAAACCAGGACTTAGAACTGGCTTACCTGTAAGCGGTCTCTGGGAGAAATAGCGCCACCAACCAGAGGCTCCTTGCCTAAAGAGCCCCCAGGCGGTGGCCTGGCAGGCTCGCGGTGAAGCTCCAAGACAATCCCCTGACCACGAGGCCATCAAAAACATATATATTGTTGTGGGCTCAACTAAATAGGTCAAGCCTATTCTGTAAATACGCATAATTTTGTTTTTGCCGTGTTGACTTGTTCCGTAAAAGATTGTACGATTGTCAAGAGCTAACGGAGACTTTGCCTTAAGTTTGAGGTGTTTTTATCTTACTTCGGTAATTTTCCTTGCTTATAATAAAAAATTTTAATTAAAATTTCCTTATATAGTTTATTTATTTACTATTCTATTTTCTTACCGGTCATTTTTATGATAATATCCATGAGTTATGAGACTAGTATAAATTTAAAGCTCTAAGCTCATGGGTCGGCGCATTATAAGGCGATAAATAATCTATATATTTCTTACCACTTATTTTTTAAGGTCTAAAGAACTAATATGAAAGAATTACCCACTGGAAAACAGTCTTTTGATCAAATAATCAACGGTAATTATGTCTACGTTGATAAAACTGACCTTATATATAAACTTATTTCTTTAGATAAAACTTATTTTCTGTCTAGACCTAGAAGGTTTGGAAAATCATTATTGCTGAGTACCATGGAACATATATTTTTGGGCCACCGGGAACTTTTTAAAGGGCTATGGATAGATGACCCAAAAGCTAGGACTGAGTCAGAGCCGATATCTGAATATGACTGGTTAATTCATCCAGTAGTTCACCTGGATATGAGCGTGACCAAAAAAACCAGTCGAGTGGAATTAGAGCAAAGTATTATGGAACAGTTAAATCAAATCGCTGATTCTTATGATATTACAATTATAGGTAAAAGCCCTGTTACTTTATTTAGCTCACTTATTTACAGATTAAGTAAATCGGATAAACGCGTTGTTATTTTGATCGATGAATACGACGCTCCCATTGTTGATAACATTGAAGATGATGATTTGGCTGTAGAAATGCGTAAATCTCTCCAAGAGTTTTACGCTGTCCTTAAAAGTTCTGAAAGTAACATAAGGTTTGTTTTTATAACTGGTGTCTCTAAATTTACTCATGCATCTATTTTTTCTAAACTTAATAATTTGAATGATATTACTTTAGAACCTTATTACGCTAATATTTGTGGTTTTACCGATAATGACTTAACTAATTATTTTATAGAACATATATCTGATAGCTTAATAACTTTAAAACAAAAACGTATTTTGACAACTGAAGTTACTATTACTAATTTAATATCTCTTATAAAATACTGGTATGATGGGTATAGTTGGGATGGTATTAATAGAGTTTTTAATCCATATTCTGTATTATCATTTTTTGAAAAGAAAAAATTTGGCTATTTTTGGTTTGCGTCAGGAGCGCCAATATATATTTATAAATCAGTAAAACAACATAAATTTTATTTCAATTTATGTAATAATATGGAACTAGTATATTATGAAAATAATATTGATATTGGCTCTTTTAATCTAATTCCGTTAATGTTTCAGACTGGCTATTTGACTGTGTCTGAAGTTAAATATGAAGATGAAATTGAAACATTTGTTCTAACGTTTCCGAACCACGAACTACGAATAGCCTTTTTTACTGGTCTGATGGCAAATGAATTTTCATTTGTACAGCCATCTACTTTCAAAAAATTGGTTAACAGACTTACCAAGGCTTTAATTACTAAAAATAGTGAAGAAGCTAAAAAATACTTTGAAAGTCTTCTAACATCAATACCTTATAATATATATTTATCATCTGAAAATTATTACTTAAATATATTTATCTTGACTTTGGCTATAATTGGACAACCTCTTGAAATTCATCAATTAACTGGCGATGATATCGTTGACGCTGTCTTTGATATGCCAGGGAGCGATTTGTTAGTTATTGAGATGAAACACATTAAGCTTCCTGAGAAACCTAAAAAAGTTCTTGATGGCGTGTCTGTATCAATTTCTGACGAATCACCTTTAGTGATGGAGCCAATACCGACTAAAAAAGAGTTGACTATAATCAATCAACTTCTTGATGAGGGTGTAGAAAAATCATTTAATCAAATAAATGACAAAAAATATGATATTAAATACCAAGGAACTGGTAGGAAAATTACAAAAGTCGCTATGGTAGTCTGTAAAAGGATGTATGTACGTGTCGTTTTTGAAGATACCATAGCTTGAAAACAAATAACCTCTAGCCAGCGAGCTGGACTATAGGCTCGCCGATAAATCAAACGGTTTTTTTAACGCCTCACGAAAGGTTTTTAATAATGCGCCAGATACCGCCTAAATTTTACGTGGCTCTATTCCTGGTCGGGATATTTTTTTGCCTCATCGCCACTCAATGTATGAGCGGCCAAGTGGCCAAACGTAAGGAAACTAGACCATTAGAGCCCGAGATTGAGGCCATTGAGCGAGGCCTAACCCCGGCGAATTCAGAGCCATCTAAGCCGCAAACGCCAGAAATACCCTTGCCAGAGGAGCCAAAACCCGAGGCTATTTCCGAAGAAGCCGCTGAGTCTGAGACCATTTCGGACAACCCCATAGAAGCCGAAACTCATGAGGCCCAACAATCCGAAACACTTGATTGAGCCAAATATACTTATACATTTTTACTAAAAATCTTTTAACAATAAATATAAGCTATTTTAGGACTTTTATTTATCAATTCTATATTAATAATTGCGAATATTAAACAAGACTTATTTAACTAAAAAATATGGAAAATTATCTTTATAGCTGGCTAGAATCTAGCCAGCTATGATATATCGATTAAAGCCTTAAAAAGGCCTTAATCATCTTTTACGTTTGGCTTTTTTAACCTGGCGAGGGGATTTTTGATTTTTCGAGTCATTGGCTAATCGCTCCGCAAAGGTTTGAGCCGTAGACGAGCCACCCGCCGCGGCGCGTCTATACCATTTTAAAGCTTGTTTTTGATCTTGGGGGAGCCCATCGCCAGTCTCATACATCTTGCCTAGGGCCAACCGAGCCTCAATATTGCCACCCTCCGCGGCCAGCCTAAACCACCTAATGGATTCAGCTTTGTCTTCGGTCACGCCATCGCCTTCATAATACATGTGGGCCAAAAATATCTGAGCCTCTTGATTGCCCGCCTCCCCACAGATCCGAAACCATTTGACGGCCTCTTCTTGGTTTTGCTCGACACCATCGCCTCGAATATAACAGACCGCGACGTTATGTTGAGCGTCTTCCTCGCCTTTTTCCGCGGCCCTTAGATACCATTCAAAAGCCAAGGCGGGATCGGCTTGGACGGCTTGGCCAAGATCATAAAAGTGGCCTAAAGTGACCATGGCTCGTGGCAAGCCTCCCTCCGCGGCCAATTTGGTCCATTTGAAGGCCTCAGTTTGATCTCGCTCGACTCCTTGGCCCTCGGAAAACATCGCGGCCAAATTAAATTGGGCGTTAGGGTGACCATTTTCGGCGGCTCGACGAAACCATTTGGCCCCCTCGGCCAAATTTTTCTCCACCCCTTGACCGTTCACCAGCATTATCCCTAAATAATATTGGGCCTCTATTTGCCCGGCCTCGGCGGCTAATGATGACCATTTATAGGCTTCCTTGAAAGATTCCGGACTGCCCACGGCGGTCAATAATTCCCCTAACCGCCGTTGAGCTATAGACTCGCCATTTTCCGCGGCTCGCTTAATCCATTTCATGGCTTTGGCGATATTTTGAGCTACCCCATGTCCAGAAAAGTACTTTTCGCCTAAAGCGTATTGCGCTTGGCTTAAGCCTAAATCAGCGGCTTTCCAATACCAATTGACGGCTGAGACGTGATTTTGAGCGACCCCCTCCCCCCGCTCAAACATTTGGGCCAGTCTTAGTTGAGCCTTAGGCCAATTTTGATCCGCGGCCAGGCGATACCATTTGATGGCTACCTCTAAATCTCGATCTATAACTTCGCCTTTATCCCATAATTCGGCAAAATAATATTGAGCGTCTGGTAAGCCATTTTCCGCGGCTTTTTCCATCCAAATTAAACCCCTTTCTAAATCTAGAGGCGTCACAAGGCCAACAATATACAAATGCCCCAACTTAAACTGAGCCCTCAGATCGCCCTTTTCCGCGGCCCGCGTATACCATTTGACGGCTTCTTCCATGTTTTCGAGCGCGCCCGCGCCTTCCCCAGCCTGGGTCTCGGCTAAATTTAATTCCGCTTCGTCCAAGCCTTGTTTAGCGGCTTTCTGAAACCATTTGGTCGCCTCAACTAGATCCTTAGTCACGCCTAGGCCTTTGGCGTACATGATGCCTAGCTCGTTTTGAGCGTCGGCAAAGCCTTGTTCAGCGGCTAAAGATTGCCATTTTAAAGCTTCGGCGTAATCTTGGGGCAGGCCATCGCCATTTAGGTAAATTCGGCCTAAGCTACTTCGCGCTTGAGCCAAACCCTTCTCAGCGGATCTAAAATACCACTTTAGGGCCTCGTCCATATCTCTAGCGACTCCTTGGCCGAGTTGATAGAGTCGAGCCAAATAATATTGGGCTTTAGGGCTACCATTTTCCGCCGCTCTTCGGAACCAAGTGATGGCCTTAAATTGATCTTTGGGGAAAAGACGACCTTCCAAATACATAGCGGCCAGACATATTTGAGCGTCTATCTCGCCATCAGAGGCGCGCTGCTGAAGGATTTTAGCGAAATTTGAATCTTTAATCCCTATAACTTGGGTCAAATTAGCTAATTCATTTATGTCGATGGATATTTCCATGATAAACTCCTTAAAAAATGTAAATAATACATTTGTTTAAAAATAATCAGATAAGATATATTAAAGAAAACTTAAGTTGGCTGTCTATTTTTTATCCATAAGGCTCCTTTTTCTCCGGTTGCCCCCAAGGCGACTGGGCCACGTCAAACCCTCGATCCACGGCCCAATAAAGCCAATAAAAACCTTCTTGGCGATCTTTAGGCGGGCCATGGTCTCTTAAATAGATAGCGCCCAGAGTAGTTTGGGCGGACATTAAGCCTAGCTCGGGATCCTCTAAAGTCAGCGGGCCAGATTTAACCAGATCTTTTTCGAAGCCCAAGCCCGCAAAATATAAGTCGCCTAAAAAACCTTGAGCCCAAGAGGAGGCAAGATCCGCGGCGACTTGGCGCGATTTGTTGGTTTTAGCCATTGGATCGCCTATAAGCGTAAAGATTTACCCTGGCCGTAGCCAAAGAAGCCAGGTTCGCTATTGAGTTGGCCAGCCTTAAAAATAATTCCCCTAATAGACGCTTGGCTGGAAGATGGCTCGCCTCAGTTTCTTGGCCTGCCCATGGCCAAGCTTTTAAGAAAATGGCCAGAGCCTCTTTAAGGTTATGGGCAAGAGAATAAAGCCTGGTTAAAGAGTCTTTGGCCTGGCTTATCGCGTATTTAAGGTTTTTCAGGGAATATTTACGGAAAGGCTTTTGATATTGGTGGTTATTTTCCGCTAGGTTTTCTTCTAGGTTTTCTTTTAGGCTAAGTATTAATAAAATTAAGCGTTCCGTGTCCATATGGCCATTTTTGGCGGCCAGAAGAAGCCAATGGACGCCTAGATCGCTTAGGCCCAAAAACTTCAGCCCAATTAAGGGCTGAGCTTTCGGGCGAGAATTATTCGTGACTATTATAGATCCATAAAAAGTTTCCAGCGGATTCGTCGCTTCGAGTTGGCCAGCTTTGGCCAGGCTTTCCAGATAATAAAATAGTGGCTCCAGGAGGAACTGATCTTTGGCTAAAGCTTTATCCGCGACTAATTGGAACAATTTAGGCGTCTCCATCAAATATTGAGGGTGAGCTAAGCCAAAAAACTCGTTTAGCTCGCGTTGGAATTTGATTATGGTCATTGCCGAGGCCTTTCCGCCCTGATCAAAGCTAATATTTCTCATCTTCCGCTTCCGGGCCAAACCAAGAGATGAGAGCTATCGGCTTTCCGCGCGTTTTCTTCATTATAGGGGCCATAACTCAACTCCGGTTAAATCCGCGGCCTAAATAGTTAGACTAATTTAGGCGGCTTAGGGTCTTTGACTGCCCTTAGCGGGGCGACTAGAACTACAGCGTTTTTTATAACTTGAGGAGTTATATCTAATTATCTCCCATAAATATCAAGAGAGTATTTAGTTAACTAAAAAATGACCATAAAGCCAAATGAAAGCCAAGCGATGGTTTATTTTTAATGATATCAAAAATAATCCTCCAAACTTATCTCTAGCCTTTGGCGAACCTTATATAGGCCAAAATTAGCCCTCAATTGACCAATATCGGCGATTTAAGTTATTGTATGATTTATTAGCTAAAAAATCAAGAAATTTTTTATGGCCCAGTTAACTCTAAAGTTGGTCAAAGGTTAGCCGTCGTATTTTTGGAGGACATGGCTACAAATAGACCTATAAATTAAATAATAGATAACGCTAATATCGTCTAAAAATCGCGTTAAATATATGAAAGACATTTATTCAACTAGATCTAAATTCGCGGGTCGCGAAAAACCTCAAAATATTTTTTATTATCCTTCTTAGAAGAATCTTTTTTATAAAGAGCCCTTTTATAAAGAGCCAGCTTCGTTAAAATCCTTAATGACGCAATAGAGGGCCGGGAAAACCAAGGCCAATTCTCAACCCCGCGCGCGCTTTAGGCCTGACCTCACCCTCTTAATCCGCTTGACGGCTTAAGTTAATTCTAGGCCTTGGGCCTAGGTCTGGCTCGCTGGCCAGAGTTAAGACGTAGCCCCAATCGCCTGGAGTTTCAAAGGCCGCTAATTTCCGCGGCTTCGCTAGCGGAGAGGAAAAACCCCGCCAACAAGGCCAACTTTGCCTTAGGCGATAATTTTTGTATTAGAGTTATAATGTGGTCAAGATGAAACTTGAATTGTCGCGCGCGAGCTTAAGGCGAAAGTTTTCTGGCGAAAGAGGATTAGCTGGCCAATTATCTTAACTGACTACTTTTGTGGGCTAGCGCTTTTAAGGCGAAAAGCCTAGGCTATAAAGCCTTTCTGACTCAAAGATTCGCCTATTGCGACAAGAGGCCAAAAATCTAGAGCGCGTTAATGAACGGAAGGTTTTTCCAGCGCGGCGCTTTCATCGTCTCTGGCCATGAGTCGCTCTAGCTTCTGAATCTTTTCGCTCAATATACCCTGATAAAACTGATCCTCGAAGCTACCTTTTTCCACCGCGTGCTTGAGCCATCGCAAGCCAACTTCCCTTTCAAAAGCCTCGTCATTTTCCAGGTGTCTTAAGCCTAACATGAGCTGAGCGTTTGTATGGCCCTTTTCCGCGGCGTTTAAATACAACTTGGTGACTTCTTCGTGGTCTTGAGGTATTTGGGCGTTATTATCCAAGAGAAAGGCCAAAATAGTCATGGCCTCGGTATGCTCATTATTAGCGGCCAGACGTAGCCAATGGATGGCTTTTTCCAGATCTTTATGCGGGGCCAAGCCGTCGTCTCGGCTATACTGGTAACCCAAAAAAAATTGGGCGTCTGTCAAGCCATTTTCCGCGGCGTTTTGTAGCCATTGAAAAATTAACTCGCGGTCATTGAGTTGAGAGCGATCATTGTCGTAAATCAAGGCTAATGAATACTGAGCCTGAAGCAACCCGGATGACGCGGCTTTTTGAAGGCATTTAAGGCCTTCCGTGGTATTTTGAATTGGGTCATCGATATGATACAAAATTACGCCAAGATAATACCAAGCGCGAGCGCTACCTTTTTTGGCCGCTCTTCGCAATAATTTGAGCCCTTCGCTAATATTTTTGGGCGACCACTCGCCCTGAACATAAAGAATCCCTAAACGACATAGGGATTCTTCTAGGCCCAGACGCGCGCCTTTTCGTATTAACGAAATGGCCACGGCGTCATCTTTGGGGGTTAATTGGCCAAATCTATAACGCTCGGCCACGTCGCTGAGGGCTTCCTTGAATCCTTGTTTAGCGGCCTTAAAGCTCCAATAGAAGGATTTAGCCTCATCTGGCTCAACCCGCTCGCCAAGGTGATAAAACGCGGACAGAGCGAATTGGGCTTCAGGCCAACCATTTTCCGCGGCTTTAATAAACCATTTGTAGGCTTCTTCGCGATTTATCTCTCCCAAAGCGCCGCCAAAATATATCTCGGCCAAGGCGTTCTGAGCCAGGGGATTTTCTAGATCCGCGGCTTGGCGCAAAAATTGTAAGCCTCTTTCGTTATCATGGGGCGCGCCTTGAACAGTCACTTGACCAGTTAAAAGCAGGCGCGCGGCGTGATACATAGCCTCGCTATGATTCAACGAGGCGGCTATCTCAAATTGCTCAAAACCTAACGCCAAATCCTTTTCCGGGCCAAAGCAATAATCGCAACCTTTTAGAAACGCTAACTGGCTATCTAGATCGAAAAGCGGTGGGTCGGTTGATTTTTTGGGTTTCTTATTAGACATTTTAAAAGTCTTTATGAATCTTAATATCCACAAAAAAATGTTAATAGCGTTAAAAGAAGAATAAAAAAGATTCGCGACTGATAAAAAAATATATTTTTATTTCCATAAAGTCTTACTCCTTCTAAAGTGGCTGAAAACGCTGGGCGACTCCAGGCGAGAGAGCCAAATATTGCCTAGAGGTTTTTCCGCTCCCTAATCACGCGGTCATCAGGACTCGAAAAACCGCCGGCCATATGGTCAAATTGGAGCCAAAATTTGAACAACAAATCGATTTTTTCTCGTCGCCTAACCAAGTCGCGCCCAGGTTGGCGGCCAGATTAAGAGATTAGCGGCTCGTTTAAATCAAAGGGGAATGTTTTAG
>JAISWW010000204.1 GCA_031270705.1 Deltaproteobacteria bacterium | reverse complement strand
TGACAGACAAAAAAACATATGGTCTAATGAACAGGTAAACTTTTGAAACATAATGCTACCTGTCAGCCTACTTTGGCCTCGCGCCTTGGTAGGCTGACTAATTTTCAGGCTCTAATATTTTGAGCGCCGGCTTTGTTAAGAGGCTATTGTCGTTGTTTGGCCATTATCCCAATTTTTCCCATAGGCCGATTCCCTAGCCAAACTCCAATCGAGGCAAAACAGCCAGAGGCTAGCGCGAGCCTATCTGACCTGACCGGCGCCCAGAGCTTTTCTCTGGCCTCTTTAAGTTTTAAGATGGAGCGCGACGTTCTAAATTTACGAACGGAAGCAAACTGTGGTCTTCTGAAGTCAAATAAATTGCCTTAAGTTATGTTAAAATGAATAAATACAAATAATTAGTCTTAATAACATTCTATATGGCGCGTCATGACTTTTAGCGAATGGTAAAAGAGGTTTAATTATTAGGCTTATAAAATTATAAAAATATCATTGAGTTTAAATATTATTGACCAGGACAAGGCGAGCCAAAATTTGGAATTCGCCAAGGTCAGAGGCTAAAAAAAATTTGACAGACAAATAAATTTGTGCTTAAATGATTGTGATCGAAAAAGTCAATAATGATTTTTTCATGATTATCTCCGTCAGCCTACTTTGGCTTCGCGCCTTGGTAGGCTGGTTTATTTTTTAGGCTCTAAAATTTTGAGGGCCGGCCTTATCAAGTGGCTTTTGTCGTTGTTTGGCCATTATCCCAATTTTCCCCATTGGCCGAATTCCCCAGCTAAACTCAACTCGAGACTTAATTAAACAGGCTGACGCGAGCCTGTCTGACCTGACCGGCTCCCCAGAGTTCTTTTTGGCTTCATTAGTTATAAGGACTACTCTTAATGGCCAAGGATTTGGGAAAAGTCGTCCAAGCCTTTCTGGCCATTTTTTGACCGCTTCTCTAGCCAATTGGGGCATTTCAACGTCTTTTGAGACGACGACGAAGGGCCGCTAAATGGGGACTTTTAAATAGATAAGCTAGGCCAAAGTAAATTATTGGCCCTATAATTAAACCAATTATGACCCGGAATAAGCGGCTAAAGCCAGTCAATTCGGGCAGATTATATATAGGCCAGAGAGCCGCCCCCATAATTAAGGCCCACGAAAAACACCAGGCCGTTTCTCGAAAAAGAGGTCGAAATTGATAGCCTTGTCTTTTGGCGAGGCATTGGTTAAGCCAAAGAAAATTAATTAGGGAAGCCAAGGAGCTGGCTAGGGCTAAGCCCACGTGCTTTAAGGGCCACATTAGTATTATGGCTAGAACTAGGCCTATGGCCAAAGAGATGGCCGCGATTTTCGCTGGGGTTTTGGTGTCGGAGAGACTAAAAAAAGCTCGAGCGGCGAGGGACGATCCGGATAGCCAGGGCAACCCCAAAACGTAGGCCCACAAAGCTTGAGCCGTGGCCTGGGTATTTTCTGGGCCAAATTGACCTCTCTCAAAGAGAAGGCCCACCAAAGCCTCGCCCATGACGATGAGCCCAACCATGGCTGGCAAGGAAATAAAAAATTGTAGGCCCAAGGAAGAACGGTAGACCGACTCAAACTCGGCCATCCGTCCCTCAGCCTTCACTTTGGCTAAAGCGGGGAGAACCGCCGTGGAGAGAGCCAAGGTAAAAACGCCCAAAGGAAACTGGGTGAGTCGGTCGGCGTAATAGAGAAAAGAGACCGAGCCATCGGGGAGAAAAGAGGCCAACTGGGTATTGACAAAAATGGAAATCTGATAGGCGGCCACCCCTAAAGCGGCTGGGGCCATGAGCTTTAAGGTCTTTTTAATGGCCGGATCTTGGAAATTAAAGCCTAAACCAATATAAGGCCCGGCTTTTTTTAGAAAAGGCAATTGGATAGCCAGTTGGAGGACGCCGCCGGCCAAAGCTCCAATGGCCAAACCCACAATGGGTTCCTCAAGCCTAGGGGAGAGGACGACCGCTCCCAAAATCATGGCCACGTTTAATAAGACTGGGCCCAAAGCGGGAATGTTAAAGTGGCCTAAACTATTTAAGGCTCCCATGGCTAAAGCGGTTAAACTGATAAAAAAGATGTAGGGAAAAACTATTCTGGCCAGTAAGATAGCTAATTTGAAGCGGTCGGGATCGTTTTTAAAGCCAGGGGCGAGGATTAAAATCATCTCCGGGGCTAACCATAACCCTAATAAAGTGACCAATAGCAAGATCAAACCCAAAAGGGTCATGGCTCCCCGAAAAAGAGCCGCCGCCGAGGCTGAGCCTTCTTTGGTCAGACGTTCGGTAAAAACGGTCACAAAAGCTGGGGTTAAGGCTCCTTCGGCTAAGAGACGCCTTAAAAGATTAGGGAGCCGAAAAGCCACAAAAAAAGCGTCCGCGGCCATGGAAGCCCCAAAATAATAGGCGGTGACCTGGTCGCGAATGAGGCCGGCGATCCGCGACAAGAGCGTGCCCGTCCCCACCGCGACCGCGTTGCGCAGGATTTTCGACCATTGACTGGGGGGTTGATCCGGGGATTTTATCTCGGGTTTTGGGCTGTCTGGGGGCAAGCTGGCCATGGCGAGTCCAGTAGGGAATTGGCCTTGGGCCAAAAGCCCAAATTGGCTGGCTAATCTGGATCCCTATGGCTCCAGTCGCCGGGGCTCATTTTACCTGAAAAAGGTCTTGACGCCAAAGATTTTGGCTTTTATAATAACAAATTCATTTTGGGCCGTTTTTGGCTCACTTTGAGAACCTAAGGCTAAGCCGAAAGCTCAGTAATTTGGCTTGGGCCAAATGGTTCCTTTCGCGCTTTTAGTTTTCTTTTTGGTCTATTAGTCTTTTGGGATTAAGACGCCTATTAGTCGCGGCCTTTATTTTGGGCCTCTATTTTAAACAAGGAGTTTCTTTTGGCCAACCATAAATCCGCCCTCAAACGGGCCCGGCAAAGCGTGACCCGGCAGGCCCGCAATTCCATCAACAAGACCAAGGTCAAAAACACCGTCAAAAAAGCCCTGGCCACGGTGGGGGGGCCAGTCGAAGAATCGACCGAGGCCTTTAAAAAAGCCATGTCCACTCTGCACAAAGCGGCTTCTCGGGGCGCCCTCCATCCTCGCAACGCGGCTCGGCGCGTTTCTAGGTTAGCCAAGCGGATCCATCAGGCGCAAACCGCTTCCGGGAACGTGGTCGCCTAAGAAAATTTTTCGCCCTAAGGGGAAGCGACCCTATTTTAGGGGGGAACTCGAGGGGATTATTTTTTTAAGGCTGGGGTTTCTAACTATTAATATATAGCTGAGCGGTCTTAGAATTCTGGAGGGGCGCTTATGGCCAAATCGCGAGTGGCCTTACTGGTTGGTGGCCATTCCAGCGAGCGAGAGGTTTCCCTGGCTTCGGGGCAAAACGTCTTAAATCGCTTGAATCCAGAGCGCTACGAGGTTAGGGTCTTTGATCCCGCCGTGGATTTGGCTCGCTTAGTGGAAGCCGCTCCAAATTTGGACGTGGTTTTCCCGGTCTTGCATGGCGCCGCGGGCGAGGATGGCTCTATCCAGGGTTTATTGAGCTTATTGGGCCTACCCTATGTGGGGAGCGGCGTTTTGGCCTCCGCTCTATGTCTGGACAAAAAGGCCGCCAAAGACGTTTATAGGCAAAATAATTGTCCGGTGGCCCAGGATCTGCTCTGTCTTAGCCAAACGCCTTTAGAGGAGCAAATTAAGGCTATCTCTACGACTATTGGTTTTCCAGTAGTCATCAAACCTTTGGATCAAGGCTCTTCCGTGGGTTTGACCATAGCCCAATCGCCAGAAGAAGCTTTAGTGGCTCTCAAAAAAGCCTTTGAGCTCTCCAAACAGGCCTTGGCCGAAAAGTTTATCAAAGGCCGGGAGCTAACGGTGGCCGTTTTAGGCAACGACCGGCCCAAAGCCTTGCCGCCTATTGAGATAATTCCTGGCCCTGGGCACGGGTTTTTTGATTATGAGGCCAAGTACGCGCCAGGCCAAGCCCAGGAAATCTGTCCAGCCCACCTCACCCCAGAAGAAACTTTAAAAGTTCAAGATCTGGCTCTTTTGGCTCATAAAGCTTTAGGTTGTCGCGGTCTGTCCCGCACCGATTTTATCTTGGCCGAGGGTATTTTTTATCTTTTGGAAACCAATACCTTGCCTGGCTTAACCGAAAATAGCTTATTGCCTAAAGCCGCCCTGGCCGCTGGCTTATCTTTTCCCGCCCTTTTAGACACTCTTATAGATTTGGCTTTAGACTTAGATTAAAAATATCATTAAGAGTAGAATAAATTTAGTCTATTTCCGTCTATATAAATCTTCTAAGCAAATTTCAATAAAATACTCGTTTATAGCCATCCATATCAGTTATTTTTAGATTATCCTGGGCGACCGGCAAGACAATTTGGGCCCTCAAAGTCGCTGGATGGCCAGTAGCAACGATCTGGTCAGATTGTAAAAGGAGGATTTTATCGGCGTAAAGAAAAGCGAAATTTAAGTTATGGAGGACTATTATGGGAGTCAAAAAACCGGGTTAGGCGCTTATTGGTTTCATCGCCTGGGGAGAAGCGCTTTATCTCTGGACAAACGCGTGACGCGAAATTATTACCACGGCGGATAATTCAGGTTCGAATCCTGCCCTCACTACCAATTAAATCAAGGGCTTAAGGGTCATCCTCTGAGCCCTTGAAATTTTTCATACCCTATTCCTACCCAAAAGGGAAAAACCGTATTTGGGCAACTCCCAGCGAAAGGCTTGAACCCAGTTTTATTTACGCCAATTTTAGAGAGAATCTTGTGTCTAACCCGCTTATGTGATACAATATCTTGTATTTGCGAGCCTTAGAGTTGAACATCGCGACCGTCGCGGCCAATGGGTAATTTAAGCCCTGAAAAAAGATTATGGGTGATGTCCCGTGTTAAAGGCCGTGATACCCAGTCAGAAAAGCTGGTGGGATCCAGCCTCCATCGCCTGGGTTATAGGTTTCGTTTACAGGGCTCCGATTTACCCGGCCAACCGGATGTGGCTCCGTCGAAATTCAAGGCCGTGATTTTTGAGCCTGGACGCTATTGGCCTCGGCTTGATTGCCCCAATGGATGGACTGATTAATATTTTGCTCAGCTTTTTGCCGCGAACCAAGGTTGTAAATAATGTTGAGATCTGTGGAGCTATTTTCCGGAGCTGGCGGCCTGGCCATGGGAGTGTCCCTAGCTGGATTCACCCCCGAGGCGGTTATTGAGTGGGATAAATGGTCGTGCGATACCATTCGAGAAAACCAGCGTCGCCAAAATCCGTTAGTCAGCGACTGGCCGCTGTATGAACAGGATGTCCGCCTGTTCGACTTCAATAGCCTGTCTGTTGAAAGTGATTTGGTGTCCGGCGGTCCACCTTGCCAACCTTTCTCCTTGGGCGGCAAACACAAAGCCAGTTCTGATAAGCGGGATATGTTTCCCACCACCATTGACGTGGTGCGGCGACTACGCCCCAAGGCTTTTTTGATTGAAAACGTGAAAGGCCTGACTCGCGCCACGTTCGCCAATTACCTGCAATATACTCTCCTTCAATTGACTTTTCCTGAATTGCTCAGGGGTATGAAAGAAACATGGCTTGACCATTTGGCCCGTCTGGAAAAGGAAAAAACTTCTGGACAATCGCGGGGCTTGTCCTATGATGTGGTCTGCCGGGTGGTCAACGCCGCCGATTACGGTGTGCCCCAGCGCCGGGAACGGGTTTTCATTGTGGGTTTCCGGCATGATTTGAGCGCGCGTTGGTCGTTTCCCGAACCGACACACTCTTTGGAGTCTCTCATGCGCTCACAGTGGGTCAGCGGCGAGTATTGGGAGCGCCACAGAATCGCGCGTGGAAACCGTCCTGAGCCAGATCTGAAACTCAAGGCCAGATTGGCCCAAAATCTTCTCTTTCCTACTGATCTACCTTGGATGACGGTTCGCGACGCTCTCCAAGGCCTGCCTGATCCTCGTGACAAAGCGGCCGTCGCCCACCACAACCACATCTTTCAAGCTGGCGCGCGAGCCTACGCTGGCCATACCGGTAGCCCTATGGACATGCCGGCGAAAACGCTGAAAGCCGGCGATCATGGCGTGCCTGGCGGGGAGAATATGCTGGTGACGCCCTCTGGCGAGTCGCGTTATTTTACGGTCAGGGAATCAGCTCGCTTGCAGACTTTTCCGGATACTTATGTTTTTCACGGCTCATGGACGGAAACCATGCGCCAATTGGGCAATGCCGTTCCAGTTGTTTTGGCCCGTATCATGGCCGCCAGCGTGGCCGAAAAGCTGATTGAGGCGGAAACTAAGCGGCTCATGGACAAAATGAGGCTGGCCACCTGATGGACATCAAACCATACAACCCTTTGGATAAGATGAATATAGGGGCCAGCGTGGCCGACGCTTTATTGGCCAGGCCAGTACAGTCACTAGGTTCTCTCGCGTTTTTCAGCGGCGCGGGTATTTACGCTATTTATTACACCGGTGATTTTAAAGCCTACGCGCCTTTGGCGAAAAAAAACCGCGGAGGCCAATACGTGGCCCCAATTTATGTGGGAAAAGCCGTGCCGCCGGGAGCTAGAAAAGGCAATTTTGGTCTCGATTCCGAACCAGGACCGGCCATGTACAACCGCTTACGTGAGCACGCTGAAAGTGTGAGCCTGGCCACGAACCTGAAGCTGGAGGATTTTTTCTGTCGCTTTCTGGTGGTGGACGATATTTGGATTCCCTTGGGTGAATCCCTTGTCATCGCCAAGTTTTCACCCGTTTGGAATAAGCTGGTGGATGGCTTTGGCAACCATGATCCCGGTAGTGGCCGCTATAACCAGATGCGTTCAAAATGGGATACTCTGCATCCAGGGAGGTCTTGGGCTTTAAAATGCGCGGATCGCTTAGATACGCAAAAGCAGATCATACTAGAGGTTGCTAAATACACCTATCATTCATAACACAAATGGGCGCGTATGAAAACTGAAAACACGTTATATTTGACTATACATGTCAAGTATTCGCCCGACATATGTCTCTTGGCGGGCGGTGATTTTAAGCCGCGTCTAAATCCTCGCTGTTTAGGTTATTAGGTAGTCTTTCAAGAAAGGCCTGGTACGGTTTTTTCCCGTTCATATTGCGGTTATGATAGGGCTGTTAGTGATTATAATGATGAAGGAATTGATCGAGGTCTATCCGCATTTCTTCGATTGATTTATGCCATTTGGCGCGGATCATAATCTGGAAGCGCTCATCAAACAGAGTTCGATGAAGCCGCTCAACGAAACCGTTGGACTAAGACCCGCGGATCTTGGTAGCGCGATGTTCGACGCCTTCCAACCGTAAAAAACAGTTTACATGGATGGCTTGCCCTCCGCCCGCAAAATTCCCGGCCATTATCAGAGAGCGCGCTTTTAACACTAGCCTGACGCTCATCAAAAGTCGGTAGAACGCTTTCATTAAATGTGTGAATAGAAGAATAAAAAACCGGCTTTTGGCATAACCAAAAGCCGGTCAATTTAGTTCAGCCGCCCTGAAAGTCCATATGGCGGCTTTTTAGCCGTTATTCTCAACCCGCGTTTTCGTCTTCAGGCGGGATCTCAATTTCATAGATCGGCGGCGGGTTAGGCAAGCCCAAAATGTCGTTCAAAGTCCATTTTGACAAGGGCTTTATCCGGTGACGGTAATGCCAAGCGTGACTTACGGCTAAGCCCGCGAGAAAAAAACCGCTCGTGAC
>JAISWW010000198.1 GCA_031270705.1 Deltaproteobacteria bacterium | reverse complement strand
GCGATATTTAATAAAAGACCAATAGCTACGCAAGAAACCAATAAACTTGAGCCGCCATGACTAAAAAAAGGCAGAGGTAAGCCTTTGGCTGGCCAAATAGACAAAGCCACGCCCATGTTTAAAAAAGCTGGCAAAATTATAACCATGGTTAAGCCTGGGGCTAGATAAAACCCGCCTAAATCCTTAGCCATTAAACTAATCTGGAAACCTCGGCAACATAACAACAGGAATAAGACAGCCACGCCAACCACGCCCAGGAAACCCAACTCTTCACCCACTATGGAAAAAATGTAATCCGTGTGAACTTCCGGGAGAAATGAGAGTTTTTGCGTGCTCGCCCCAGGTCCCACTCCTGTCAAGCCACCATTGGCGAAAGCGTAAAAAGAGTTGAGTATGGGGTAACCGACGCCTTGGGGATCTAGCCAAGGATTCCGCCAACCAATAATACGATCCATCCTATAGCGAAAAAGAGAGATTAAGACCCAAACAGCGGGGACAGCCATGAGGGCCAAGACAAAAAAGTAAATTTGCCGAAGGCCGGTCAGAAACAAAAGGCCTATGACCAAAGCCACGATGATCATGGCTCCGCCAAGATCTTTTTCCAAGATGATTAAGCCAGCGAAAATTAACATCACTAAAAACTGCGGCAAAAATCCATGGCTAAAGGTATTAGCCATCTCGCCTTTGCGGCTTAAGGATCGGGCCACAAAAATAACTACCGCGATTTTGGCTAGTTCCGAAGGCTGAATGCTAAAAAAGGGCAACCACCTTCTCGCTCCGCCCGCGGTAATCCCAATCCCTGGGACTAAAACCAAGACCAACAAAAAGGCGCTGATCCCTAAGATAATATTGCCCATTTTCAGCCAATACTGGTACGGGGTCTTCCATAAAAAGAGCATGGCTATGAGGCCTAGGCCGGCGTGCTGTAATTGCCTGGTGATATAAAAGTAAGGATCCCCTTCCTTGGTTTCGCCAATTGGGTAGCTAGCCGAAAGGAGCATCACGAGGCCCAAGGACATTAGAATAAACACCAAACTGGCGAGAACAGTATCCAAGGGATAATGGCTTTTTTTAAACATTAGACTCCTCCTTTCTGGCGAGATAAAAAAGACTAGGCTTTTGAGCTAGGTTAAGCTTTCCACGGCCTGAACAAACTTCTCGCCGCGCTCTTTGTAATTTTTATACATATCAAAACTGGCGCAAGCGGGCGAAAGAAGAACGACTTCCCCGGGTTTAGCGAGCGAAGCCGCTTTTTTGACCGCCTCGTCCATGGAATTCACATAATAGGATTTGGCCACCTTGCCCAAAGCTTGGCGGATTTTCTCCCGGCTTTCCCCCAAGAGAATCAAAGCGCTCACTTTGCGTTTGACCCTGGACCAAAGATAAGAGTAATCTAGGCCTTTATCGCGACCGCCCGCGATGAGAATCACGGAATCCTCGAAACTATCCAAAGCTCTAGCCACGGCGCCCACGTTAGTGCCTTTGGAGTCGTCAAAAAAGCGCACCCCATCGATTTCGGCCACAAACTTCAGCCGATGATCGCCGGCGACAAATTCCTTAGCCAAATCCAAAGCCGCTTGCGGCTCAACGCCAGCGGCCATGGCCAAGCCCACGGCGGCCAAAACGTTTTCTTGGTTGTGGGCCCCAGTTAATTGATAATCAGACCATTTGGCCTCAGCCAAATCCTTGTCGCCATGCGCCACGCGCAGGATATCGTCAGCGCCCACCCGGCTCACATAGCCACCAAATTGAGGCCTAGAGCCATGGGCGAAAACAAACCGGCGGCCTTGGGTGGCTTTGAGGGTCAATAACTCGTCATTGCCGCTAATGACGCTCATATCCTCGCGAGTTTGCCGCTCAAAAATTCGGCTCTTGGTTCGGAAATACTCCGCCATGTCCCCATGGCGATCTAAATGATCCGGGGAGATATTTAAAAAAGCCGCGGCTTGGGCCTTAAAAAACTTAATTGTCTCTAGCTGAAATGACGAGACTTCCAAAACAGCCCATTTAGCCTTGACTTCGTGGCCTTGGACAAACTCCAAAGCCAAATTTGACAAGGGATTCCCAATGTTGCCCCCCACAAATTGTGGTTCCTTAAAGGCCTGAGACAAAATCTGGCCAGTCAAAGAAGTGACGCTTGTTTTGCCATTTGAGCCAGTCACCGCGATAATGGGCAGTTTTTGATAGCGAAAGCCTAACTCCATCTCGCCGATGACCTCCACCCCTTTGGCTCGGGCCGCCACTAACTCCGGGCGATCAACGGGCACGCCTGGAGAAATGACGATGAGATCTTGATTTTCGTAAAACCTTAAGGCTTGATCCCCAAAACGCCATTCCAAGGCTTGGGGAAATTTAGGGGTGATCTCAACTAGCTCGGAAGCCGACTTTTGATCGGTTATGGTGACCATGGCTTTTAAAGCCACTAACAAACGAGCCGCGGCCAAACCCGATTCCCCGGCCCCAACCACCAAAACCTTTTTATCCACAAGGACTTGATCCATTATATGTTTTTCCTATCGCAGTTTCAAGGTTGACAAACCAGCCAACCCTAGAATAATGGCGATGATCCAGAAGCGGATGATTATCTTCGGCTCTGGCCAGCCTTTAAGCTCAAAATGGTGATGTAGGGGTGACATCCGAAAAAGCCGACGCCCATTAAAAGTTTTAAAAAAAGCTACTTGAAAGATGACTGACAAGGCCTCAATGACAAAAAGGCCGCCCACTAAAATTAAAACCAATTCCTGCTTAACGATCAAAGCCGCTAAACCCAAAGCCGCGCCTAAGGAAAGAGAGCCAACATCGCCTAAAAAGATATCAGCTGGGTACGTATTAAACCATAAAAAGCCTAATCCAGCTCCAATTAGCGAGGCTAAAACCACGGCCACTTCCGAGGCTCCTGGAACGCCCGAAATCTGCAAATAATTGGCGATAACAGAATTGCCCGCGCAATAAGCGAAGACCATGTAAGTGCCGCAAGCCATAATCAAAGGCCCGATGGCTAGCCCATCCAAACCATCGGTTAAATTGACCGCTGACGAAGTGCCAACCAAAACCACGGCGGCGAAAGGAATGTAAAAAGGGCCCAGATTTATAACTAGGCTTTTTAGGCCTGGAAAAGTTAACGTGGGGTTAAAGCCTGGAGCTAAATATAGATATAAGCCCGCTAATAAGCCTATTAAAAATTGAGCGGCCAACTTTTGGCGACCAGTCAAGCCTTGGTTATGTTTCCTTTTGACTTTTAAGAAATCGTCTTGAAAACCGATTATGGCGTAAGCGAAAGTCACTAGCCACATCAGCCAGACCGACTTGGCCGCTGGATCAGCCCATAATAGGCAAGAAACAAAGGCCGAGGCCAAGACGAGAAGACCGCCCATGGTGGGGGTGCCGGCCTTTTTTTTATGCGTGGCTGGTCCTTCTTCCCGAATATACTGGCGAACCTGAAAAGCTTTGATCGTCGCGATAAACTTTTGGCCAAAAATAAACCACAAAAGCATGGAGGTTAAGGAAGCCAAAATGATCCGAAAAGTGATGTAGCGAAAAACGTTTAAAAACGTCAGCTCATTGATTAGCTCTAAGAATAATTTATAAAGCATTTAAGCCACCGTCACGCTTCCATCAACCGAGCCACCGCGCGCTCTAACTTAACCGCCCGCGAGCCCTTAACCAAAATCGCCTCCAAATTTTCCCCTCGCTCCAAAAGCCAGTCCGCCGCCTCAATGGGATTATCAAAAGACAAAGCCGCTAATCGGCCTTGATTCACGGACAGGACTCCATTTATGACTCGATTAGCCTCAGAGCCCACCACCATCAAAAAATCAAGGCCCAAAGAGGCGACCAAGGCCCCAATTTCTTGGTGAAAACTAGGGCTATCTGGCCCGAGTTCCAACATGTCCCCTAAAATGACGGCTTTTTGGCCTTTAACGGGGAGCTCATCCAATAATTTTAACGAAGCCCTAACTGAGGTGGGATTGGCGTTATAGCTATCGTCCAAAACCCAAAAACCTTTGGGGGACTTTAAGGGATTGAGGCGTCCGGGCATATTGGGAGTTTTGGCCAAACCCTCTTTAATCTCCATCTGCCCGCAACCCATGGCCAAACTGGCCGCCGTGGCCGCTAAAGCGTTTATGGCGTTATGTTCCCCAGGCCAAGCGATCTCCACTTCCATGTCCGCTACTGAGGCTCCGCCGAAAGTTAATTTTTGCTTAAAGAGATCCGTGGCTTGGATTTTCTTTAGCCACACTTGCCCGCCGGGGCCAAAGTACATGATTTTGGCGAGCGAGTCTTTTAGCTCTTCTCGGAGGCAAGTCTCAGATTTATTGGCCACCGCTAGGCCATCGCCGCCCAAGCTCCGAAAAAGCTCGGCTTTGGTTTTGGCGACTGTGGCCAAATCGCGAAATCCTTCCAAATGAGCTTGGCCAATAGCCGTAATCAAGCCAACCTCAGGCCGAGCGATGGAGGCTAAATAACTAATGTCCCCAGGTTTGGCGGCCCCCATTTCCAAAACCGCTTCCACCGGGGGGAGCTCCATCTTAATTAATGAAAGGATGGTTAACGGCAAACCAATTTCATTATTAAGATTGCCTTCCGTGGCTAAAATATCTCTAACAGGATCCTTTCTAATGGGATCCATGAGCCGGTTTTTGGCCTTTAAGATGTTTTTAGCCATCTCTTTAACCGTGGTTTTGCCGACTGAGCCCGTAATGGCTAGGACTCTTAAGCCCAAGCGCCGGCGAACGTACCGAGCCAGATCGCCTAAAGCCTTTAAGCTATTATTCACCAGAATAAGAGAAGGAGCGCTCACGCCCGAGCGATCCGTAATGACGCCTTTGGCTCCATTTTGGATCGCTTGGTCAATGTAATCGGCGCCGTCAAAATTTTGACCTTTAAGAGCCACAAATAACTCGCCAGGCTCAATCGAGCGGCTATCGGTACTGACTCCAGTAAAAACCAGATTGCTAGTCGATTTGCCCAACCATTGGCCCCGAGTAAAAGTTAAGACCTCGGAAAGTTTGACTCCTAAAGACATTTAGCCCTCACTAAGCCTATTTTAAAACTTTTAATGGGCGTGGACTTTTTCGGATGTCGCCCCTACATCACCATTTTGAGCTTAAAGGCTGGCCAGAGCCGAGCGTTAACTCAAGCGATTTTGGCTGGCTTCGCGCAAAGCCTGCCTAGCGACCACACGATCATCAAAAGGCCACTTATCTCGGTTAATAATTTGGTAATCTTCATGGCCTTTGCCCGCGATGAGTAAAATATCGCCCTTTTTTAGGATCGAGGCGGCCAAGAAAATAGCTTCTCGCCTATCTACCTCCACCAAATAACCGTTTTGGCGATTATTGATATCATCTTTAGATATTTTAGGAACTTCTATTCGCTCCAAACCGATCTTAGCCTCATTAATAATGTCCAGAGGATCTTCAGTCCGAGGATTGTCAGAAGTTAAAATAACTATATCTGATAGCCGCCCCGCCGCTTCGCCCATCAAAGGCCGTTTCAGGCGATCGCGATCCCCGCCGCAACCAAAGACCGTGATGACGCGCTCTGGTTTTAGCTCTCGGAGGGACTTTAAAACCGTTTCCAAGGCTCCGGGCGTGTGGGCGTAATCGACTAAAACCAAAGTATCGTCTAAGCTAGGCACGACTTCCAATCGCCCAGGAGCTCCTCGGGCGTGGAATAAAGCCTCGCTAATGACTCTAGCTGGCACGGTCAAGAGCCCAGCGATGGTCGCGGCTCCTAAAATATTTAAAGCGTTAAAAGAGCCAATTAAAGGTGACTTTTGTTCCCATATGCCAAAAGGAGAGGTTATTTTTAAACTTAAGCCCTTAATTGAGCAAACCAGATTAGAGCCTTTGACCTCAGGCTCGCCGTTTAAGCCAAACGCGAAAACTCTAGGGCCTAATTCTTTTTGTAAACGGAGCCCATAAGGATCATCAGTACCCACCGCCCCCCGAACCTTTTGATCCCTTTTTAAATGATCCACAAAAAGTTTTTTCTTGGCTTGATAGTAGTTTTCCAAATCGCCATGGAAATCCAGGTGATCTTGGGTCAGATTAGTAAAAAGGGCCCAACCAAATTTGACGCCCTCCAACCGACCCAATTCCAAAGCGTGAGAGGAAACTTCCATGACCGCCTTTTGACATTGAGCTTTAACCATGTCCGCCAAAGTCTGGCTCAATAAAGCTCCTTCAGGGGTGGTATTAGGAGCTGGCCTAACTTCGCCTGGCCAACGGTAATTAATAGTTCCAATTATCCCCATTTTAAAATCATGAAGCGTTAGAATCTCATCCAATAGATAGCAAATAGTGCTTTTGCCATTCGTGCCAGTTACGCCGATGAGATCCAGCTTTTGATCCGGATAATCATAAATTTCCCGGGCTACCCGATTGACCAGTTGCCTAAAACCAGCGGGGTTGTCATATAAAAGTCGAGGCCCCACCGCGAGATCAGGGGTTTCCAACAAAATGGCCGCTGCTCCATTCTGTTTGGCCGACTCGATATAATCGCGACCATTATGGCCAAGCCCTTGAATAGCCGCGAAAATGTCCCCAGGCCTAACTAAGCGGCTGTCTTCGGTGAGGCCAGTAACCCTAGCCCTTCCGCCCAAAGCTTTGAGGTTATGCCGCTTGCCTAAACCGGTTAAAGTTAGGCCCATATTTTGGCTATTGGTCGCCAAAGGAAATCCTAGCCATCTGCCCCGCCTCGACTGGCGCGCCTGAAGAAGGGAATTGATAGATAGCTAAACCACTCCCTTCATACTCAAGGCTCAATCGGAAGGGACTTAATAGATCCATGACTTCGCGCATAGATAATCCTTTCACGTTTGGCATAACTCCAGGCTCGCCTCCTGGAGTAGGCGGTTTGACTAATTCTTTGACTTCGGCCAGACCATCGAACTCCAAGGATTCAGCCGCGTATCCTTGGAAATCTTTCTTTAAGTCTCGAATTTGCCCCGCCGCGCCGCGATCATTTTTTTTAATCTTCACCATCAAAAAATTGGTGGGCGAAGAATCCGAGACCACGCCCGGAATTGAGCCAGCTCCAGCTACTTTGGTTTCCATTGGCGCGATCGGCTCCGCGGGCTCATCAACCATGGGAATATCCAAAAGAGGTAATGCAGCTTGCATAATCTCTTTAAAAACTGGAGCCGCCACTTCCCCGCCATAATACGCTGGCCAAGGCTCAAACAAGGCCACAAATACGCAAAGCTCGGGTTTTTCGTAAGGCGCCACCCCCACAAATGAGGCCACGTATTTGTCTTTTGAATAACTAGACGAGCCAGAAATCACTGACTGCGCGGTCGCGGTCTTACCGGCTACTGGATAACCAGGGATGTCCGCGCGACGTCCTGTGCCTTTTTTAACGGCCAGACGCATCATGTATAATACTTGGTTAGCTGTCACTTGCGAAACGACTGGTCGAAGCATTTTAGGTGGCTTTTGCTCGATGATCCGCCCATCAGCGTCAATAATTCGCGACACTAAAGTTGGCCGCATCAGGACGCCGCCATTAGCCAAAGCGGCGACGGCCATGGTCATTTGAAGCGAGGTCACCGACAAAGCTTGGCCAAAGGCGACAGACGCGGCGTCCAAAGCGCGCCACTCTCTTGGGTGGCGCAATTTACCGGCTGACTCGCTAGATGGATAGGCTAAACCAGTTTTTTCGCCAAAAGCGAATCTAGTTAAATAGTTATATAACTTATAAGGCCCTAATGTTTCACCAATTTTAGTTGCTCCAATGTTTGAAGACACTTGAACAATGCTATTAACAGATAAATCACCATAGCTAGCTGTATCTTTAATTGAAGCGTTAGCTCCATCAATCTTATATAGTCCGTTTTCACAGAAAAAAATAGTCTCAGGATTAATTAGTTTTTCTTCTAATGCGGCCGCGACTGTAAATACCTTAAAAGTTGAGCCAGGCTCAAATGGGTCTGTTAATATTGTATTTCGACGATTTTCAGGTTCACTGCTTTGATAATTATTAGGATCAAATGTAGGATAAACCGCTGAAGCCAAAATCTCTCCAGTTCGTATCCTAACAACTAAAGCTTGACCACTTTTGGCGTTTCTTTCTTCTACCGCTTTAGATAAAGCTTTTTCAGTTAAGCGTTGAATTTGCCGATCAATTGTTAGCATAACAGAGGCGCCCATTTGTTGGCTAATTTTTTGATCGGGCCTATCCATGATGATCCGCCCTAGGCGATCTTGACGAACGACAATGCCTACGGGATTCTTCCTTAAGTAGCCATCCAAGGCCAATTCCAAGCCCTCAAGCGCCACTCCATCGGTTTTGCGCACAAACCCTAATATATGAGCCGCCAAAGAGCCATTGGGATAAACCCGGCGATACTCCTTTTCCAGCCGTACCCCACGAATCTTGAGAGCCCGGATGGCGTCGGCGTCCATCTCGGAAATATGCCGCTTCACCCAAGCGTAAGTTCGATTTTTAAGAGGACGATCAGGAGCGGTGGCGCTAGTTCCGGGTATTGACTTTAGATCCTCAAAAATCTTAGCCAAGGCCTCGTAATCGATATCCAAAACTTTAGAAAGAGCTAAAAAAGCCGCCCCTCGGTCTTTAATTAGGTTCCCATCGAGATAAACGGAATCCATGGCCAGCGAAGAGGCCAGTTTTTCGCCATTTCTATCATATATATCTCCCCTGACTGAGCCTAAATCGAAGGATATTTCAGATTTCTTTTTCGATTCCCATAAAAGAATATCTCTTTTAACCAGCTGGAGTTCCGCGGCCCTGACGATAATGGCCAAGAAAACCAAAGTAAAACCAAGCAAAAGAAGCCTTAAACGCTTTTGCTTATTTATTGGCAACGGTCGCATGAGGCTACCTCCATGACGCGATAGGCTAACAACCCTTGAAACCTCGATCCGCTCATCCCAGTGAATTTAGTCTATTTATTATAATAATTATCATTTAAAATATAATTTTTTAGTCAATAATAACTATCTGACCTTGACTTGGGCTAACTAACCCTAAATCCCGACGAGCCACAATCTCTAAGTCATCCAAAGAAGCTAAACGAGCCAACTCAATCTTAAGGCGCCGATTTTCCTCAAGCAACTGGACTTGGTAATTCATTAAGCGAGAAATTTCCATCCCAAGCTTATTTTGGCTATGGGAGACCTTAATAAAAACCAATAACCCTAAAAAAAAGATCCCCGCCACAGCGGCTAAAATAATAAAATTTCGGATGGACAAAAAACTAAGTGACTCATTAGGCAACCGAGCTAATAGTTGATTTTCAGGCCGTTTAAACTGCTCAAGAGTACGTTGTTGATTTAATTTAGCTCTTTCTTTAGAGTTATTAGTAAGAGTTTGTTTCCATTTAGGTTGATTAATAACGATCGCGCCGGTCGCCATTGTTTTTCCCTTAGAAAAATTAAACATTCTCATTTTTATTCACTAGGCCCATTAATCCAGTTAGATTTCCGTTAACAATCTAAAACCAACTAAAACCGAACCGCGATCACGTCTTTTTAACAGAAGGCTCAGTTCTTCTTTTGGGTTTTTCCACTTTTTTGAGTCGCCCAACCCTCATCTTGGCCGATCTAGCCCTTCTGTTGCTAGCTAACTCAGTTTTTGAAGGCGTGATGGGTTTTTTGAAAAGATTATCCCAAATTTTTTGGCCCTCCAGAGAGCAAAAACAGCGTTTGACCTGCCGATCTTCCAGGGAGTTGAAGCTAATCACGACTAAGCGGCCTTCAGGCTTCAGGCAACTTGGGGCTACTTGTAATAAAGTTCGCAACGCTTCAACTTCCTGGTTAACGACCAGCCTAAAGCCCATGAACAATTTAGTCGCTATGTTTATATCGCGGCTCCGATGTCCAGTCCGCCGCAAAACTTCGCTCGCCAAATCGGCTAGTTCGCCAGTTGTTCTAATAGGCTTTATGGTTCTTTTTTCGACAATGCGTTTCGCTATTTGAACGCCGCTCCTTTCCTCGGCCCTGTAGCGTATCAAATCGACCAGCTCTTCCTCTGACCAGGAGTTAACAATCTCAAAAGCGGTCACTTTAGTTGTGGGATCCAGGCGCATATCCAAAGGCTCAATAGATTGAACGGAAAAGCCCCGACCATTTGAGAACAATTGCCGACTTGATAGGCCTAAATCAGCTAACATCGCGTCTACTGGGCCTAATTTCAAATCAGCCAAAACCGATTTAATTTCCTCAAAGCCAGCTTTAATGGTGATCAAGCGTTTATCGTCTTGACCCCAAAGTTTAGCCCATAAATGGGGTTCAGAGTCTTTGTCCAAAGCCAAGAGACGCCCATTTTGACCTAATTGTGACAAAATATAACGTGAGTGGCCACCGCCGCCCATGGTTAAGTCAACGTAAAAGCCGCTTGGCTTTATATCCATGTTCCAAACGACTTCTTGAGGTAGCACCGGAACATGCCCAAAAGCCACGGACCAATCATCCGGTTTATAAGAAATATCCACATAGTCTGGGTCGACAGTAGGTAGTGGCTTAAATGGCCGAATTGGTTTTTTTCGTTGACTTGACCGCTCAGGGAATGGCTGAGCTTTCTTTACCATTCTGGTAGCCGAGGAGCGTCAACGGGCAATTGAGTCGCCCTTTGCGCGTCCAAATCAAGAGCCGATTTCCAGACCTCCAGATCAACAAGCTCATTCGCTTGAAAGTCTTCTGGTTTCCAGATCTCTATTCTTTTCCCTGTTCCATTCACCACAATCTTTTCAGAAAGCCCTAAGCCTATCCTCTCCCTAAATTGAGTGGGGATCAAAAACCTACCCACCTTGTCAAGGGTTACTGGCTCGACATTAGAGAAGAAAAGCCTTTGAGCGCTGACCTTGACCGCCGCGCTGGGGAAGCGGTCATCTTGGCTCCAAATGGCGGACGCCTCATTCCACATCTCGAAAGTATAGAGGGTCAGGCGTCTATTCCCTGGGAAAAAGCTGATATAAAGCCGTTCCGGCAGAGTCGAGGCTCGTAACAACTCCTGCCTGATCGGACTTGGCAAGGTCAAACGGCCTTTGTCGTCCAAAACATGTGGGTAGTTGCCAAGAAAATTAGGAGCTCGTGTCTCGCTCATGCCGTTTATCCGTTTAAAAATTTCAGGGCTCGAGCTCAAGCCAGGCTCAGGCTCTTCACGAGATTATAAGGCTTTGAACCCCCCATGTCAATAAAAATTGAAGTATTTTTATCGGATATAGCTATGACTTACCCATATTAACTATATACAGGATTTATAAAAAATAAAGACACTATATTTAGACAAGG
>JAISWW010000158.1 GCA_031270705.1 Deltaproteobacteria bacterium | reverse complement strand
TGGCTTGGCGACTACAATATAATTAAAGACTGGGCCCACGCCAAAGCGCCCAAAGCCGAGCTTTTCGCTCTTTTGGCTGGCCGGCCTGGCGTTTATATCCCGGCCCTTTTTGAGCCTTATTACGAGAAAGGCCAATACGCCGGCTCTTGGGCCCGCCAAAAGGGTTACGAGACCGTCCCCAAAGCCACGGTCGTCAAATTAGCCGGCGCGCCTTTCCCAGATTGCCAAATCGTTCCTTGGGTGAGACCTGTCCATGATCGGGTGGTGGTGGAAATCGCCCGGGGTTGCGCCCGGGGTTGCCGTTTTTGTCAAGCCGGTTACCTTTATCGCCCCGTTCGGGAGCGAAACCAAGAAGAAATTTTATCTTTGGCCGAAAAAAATCTAAAGGCCACGGGTTATGACGAAGCGGCTTTTTTGTCTCTTTCGGCGGGGGATCACACCCAAATTGAGCCTTTGTGCGCGGGCTTTATGGAACGCTTCGCCCCCGAGGGCGTGGCTTTGTCTTTGCCCTCTTTGCGCGTCAAAAGCTTATCAGCGGGTTTGGCCAAACAGATCGCCAAAACCAGGAAAACCGGGTTCACCATCGCCCCTGAGGCGGCCAGCCAAAGATTAAGGGAAGTAATTAACAAAGATTTAACGGACGAGGATCTTTTCGCGGCTTGTCAAACGGCTTTTTCTTTGGGCTGGCGAACTTTAAAGCTCTATTTTATGACTGGCCTCCCCACGGAAACTCCAGAAGATTTAGCGGCCTTGTCAGTCTTAGCCCAAAAAGTCAAAAAAATGGGCCGGGCCCAAATAAACCTTTCGGCGGCCACTTTTATTCCCAAACCCCATACGCCCTTCCAATGGCAAAAGGCCTCCTCGCTTGAAGAGATCGAAAAGCGCCAAAAAATATTGGCCGCGACCAAGAAACCGGGCCTAGATATCCGCTATAGCTCCGCTGAAGCGGCCATCATTGAGGCTATTTTGGCCCGCGGCGATCGGCGCTTGGGCGGGGTAATTGAAACGGTTTGGCGAAAGGGGGCCAGATTTGAGGCTTGGAACGAAAACTTAAAGCCCGATCTGTGGTTCACGGCTTTGGCTAGTCACGGCTTTGAATTGGCCGATCTTCTAGCGGAGAAAGATCCAGATGGGCCTCTCCCTTGGGAGAGAATCGGGCCCTTCGCCAGCCGCGATTTTTTGTTACAAGAGTTGGGACGGGCGGAAAAAGGCTTAACCACCCCGGATTGTCGCTCCGGCGGTTGTCAGGGTTGTGGGGCTTGCTCGGTCGCCAAGATGGATCTGGCCGCGACCCCGCCCACAACAACGCCCGAACTAGCCACGCCCGAAATTGAACATTCGACCACAGCTTCCGCGGAAAATTCTTTAGATTTTGGCCTAAATTCTAGTCTAGTTTCTGGCCATGTTTCTCCAAACGCCCCCCAGCTGAGTAAAAATTTGGAAAAATTTCCAAAAATTCAGCCCCCTAACCCTATTTATAGCGATCTGGGGCAACGCGTTTTAGTGGAGTATACAAAAACCGGGCCAATGTCTTTGCTTGGCCATTTGGAGATGGTTGACGTTATTAAAAAGGCTTTCCGTCGATCTGGCTGGCCCCTGGCTTATAGCCAAGGTTTCCATCCGCAGCCCAAAATCTCCTTTTATGGGGCTTTGCCGCTGGGTCTGGAATCACTTAGTGAACTAATGTTAGCAACATTATCTAGCCCTAAACCCTTGAATTCCTTACGAGATACTTTAGTTTTTCCGGCGGGCTTGGATATTTTAAGGATCCAATTCCTGCCCGCCCAAGCCCCAAAAATCAAGGTGGCCTCTATTTCCTATCTTATTGAGGCTGATAAGGATCTCTTTACCGGCCAACCCCTTCACTCAGTCCCCTTATTAAGCTATACTGACAATAAGGGCAAGTTTAGGGCTTTTGATCTGCCCGCCTTGATCCAAGAAGCTCGCCCCCAAAATCGGAGCCTAATCCTCACCATTAAGGATTGTCCTACTGGCTCCCCCAAGCCTTTAGCCGTGGCCAGAGCCCTTTATGGCTTAAACGACGAGCCTTTGAAAATCAAAAAAATAGCCACTAATCTGGTCTAATTATGGCTTACCGTCCATATAATTTTTAGTAGTTCTCTGAAATTAGTTAGTTTTTCTGCGCTACTCGGTCTATATTTAGTTTTTTTATCTTTGGCTCTTGGAGTTTCGCCCCATGTCCTCGGATCTATTAATTAATTACCGGCCTTACGAAACTAGAGTGGCCCTGGTGGAAAATGGGGTTTTGGCCGAGTTTCAATTGGAGAGAGGGGCTCGGGGGGCGGGTTTGTTGGGCAACATTTACCAAGGCCGGGTCATCCGCGTTTTGCCTGGGCTTCAGGCGGCTTTTGTGGACATAGGCCTAGAAAAAGCCGCCTTTTTATATGTTGACGATCTCCGGGGCGGGGGCAAAGAGTTTAATCGGTTATTGGGCCAAACCGTGGTCGAGGACGATCCCGACGCGGACGAGGGTTTGGAGGATCTCCCAACGCCTATGGCTATGGACTTAGAGGCCGATCTGGAAGAGCCCGTCGCCCCCATTGAGACTCTAATCAGCGAAGGCCAAGAGCTCATGGTGCAGGTCTCCAAAGAGCCCATGGGCCAAAAAGGCGCCCGGGTGACCACCCATATCGCTTTGCCTGGCCGGCGCTTGGTTTTTATGGCCAAAATCGCCCATTTGGGCGTTTCGCGGCGCATTGAGGATGAGGAAGAGCGGCAACGGCTCCGCGATCTTTTGGAGCCCCTCGGCGGCCCCCATGGCCTCATCGCCAGAACCGCCGCCGAGGGAGCCACCGAATATGAGCTCCAAGCTGAGGCCAATTACCTCACCCAGCTCTGGGCCAAAATCCAAGCCAATTTTGGCCAACATAGAGCCCCAGCCTTGGTGCATCTGGAATTGGACGCCACATTAAAAGCCGTGCGCGATATCTTTACAGATCAAGTGGATCGCCTTATAGTCGATGACGCGGGCCAGTTCGCCAAAGTCAAAAACTTTTTGGAGGCCTTCGCGCCGGCTTTGGCTCCAGCTTTAACGTTATATGAGGGCTCTGAGCCTTTGTTTAGCGCTTATGACGTGGAAGCGGATCTGGCCCGGGCTTTAAATAGGAAAGTTTGGCTCAAATCCGGGGGCTATTTGGTCATTGACTCCACCGAGGCTTTAACGGTCGTGGACGTTAATACTGGTCGCTACGTGGGTCGCCACAATTTTGAGGAAACCATCTTAAAGACCAATCTCGAGGCGGTGCGCGAAATCGCCTATCAATTGCGCTTAAGAAACCTGGGCGGCTTGGTGGTCATTGATTTTATTGACATGAAAAAAGAGGCTAACCGCGACCGGGTTTTCACCGCCTTAAAGGAAGCCACCCGCCGCGATAAGGGCAAAACCAAAATCCTGCCCATGAGCGAATTGGGCCTGGTGGAGATGACCCGCAAAAGAACCCGCGAAAACATCGATCGCCTTTTAAGGGAGCCCTGTTATTGCTGTCAAGGCCAAGGTTACCTCTTGTCTCGCGTCTCGGTTTTATGGCAGGCCTTTCGCGAAATGGAGATCGCCGCTTGTGACTATCCTGGGCAACCTTTGACCCTCTCGGTGCACCCCATGATTCGGGAATTGATTCTGGACGAGGGTCGGGCGGCCTTGGAAGATTTGGAAAAACGGCTCAAACGGGCCATCGCCATCAAAGCCGACGAGTCTCTGCCCTTGGACGCCCACGTGATTGAGCCTGGGCGCGACCGAGACTTGTTTGGCGCTCAAGGCCTAAGGAGTTGATATGCCTAGCCGGATAAATTTTGAGTTAAATAAGTTACGGCTGATAAAAAGCCTTTTTACCACCAATCCTGGCTACCATCCCCCGGCCCCCGGAGAGCTTATCGCCATGGGCGTCACGCTCCGCAATGGCGGCGAGTTTTCGGCCGATGGCGGTCAAGCCCATTTTGTCCAGAGTTTTAAAACCCAAGCCGCCTATGAGATGCCTTTTAGTTTGGAGGTGGAGTTTGAGGCCATGTTCGCTTTATCCTCCCCGGTGGCCTTTGAGGAGCGCGAGCCTTTTTTAGCCCAAGTTTTTCCGCAGGTAATCTTTCCTTTTATGCGCGAATATGTCGCGGAAACCACCCGCCGCGCCGGATTTCCCCCTTTATTGATCAATCAAAGCTTTTATCCGGAAAACCCTGACGAGACGCCTAATGGCGACCAAGGGGGCGAGAAAATCGTGACATCCAAGTGGATTCATTAGAAAAGGGGTTCGACGAGGTTTTTGGGGCCTTTAACAAAATAAAATGACTGGAAACTCGGCTTTTTCGCCAATAGCCTACACTAATAGCCAATCTCCACTTCCCCAGGACAGCTATTCGCTGGTCACGCTAAAAAAAATCCTTTTTTTCAGGGGTTAGGCTTGAAATTTAGAAAATTCTGTGGTAAAATGTTCTTTAAGCTGGTCGTTTGGTCGGCTAGGGAATTTTGATCAACCTATTTTTTGACTCCCTGGCCCTGACTGAGACCTCCCGTAAAAAAAATTAGATTTCCAAGGGTTTTGACTGGAAATTTGGATTTAAAGATGATAATATAGTCAGCTAGTAGGCCGTTTGGGCGGCAAGGCGAGCTGGTTATACCAATTTACCTAATCCACTGTCCTTGCCAAGACTTCGGATCAAAAAAAAATTATGATTTCCAGGAAATTTACTGGTAATCGTAAAAAAATTGTGGTAAGATGATCAGGAAGATGGGGCGTTTGACTGACTAGACGCCCAGCGGATCGTTTTTGCGACAAGGTGGCTTTTTTTGGGACGACTTTTAAGTTCCATTACGTATCAGACCTTGGGTGGTTTATTAAGTCCCCCAACTTTACTCTGGTGGGTTTTAAAAGGTCGATATGGAACTAGGTGGGCGGATCGTTTAGGTTTTCCCTTGGCTGGCGGACAAAACCCTTGGTGGTTCCACGCGGCCTCGGTAGGCGAAACGCGGAGCGCGGTAAATATTATAAGGGCTTTGAGCGATTATCGCGAAAAGACCCAAGGCTTACAAAATTGTAACCCTCTGACTAGGCCGCTGGCGGATTTAGAACTGGCTAACGAACTGGCAAACGTAGAACAGGCTAGTTTAGCGACAGAGACACTTTGTGACGACCGATTAGACTTCTATGTTTTGTCGGTTGGCACGCCGGCTGGTTTAGAGAGGGCGGAAAATTTATCTTTAGCCGTAATTAATGATAGCCTTTTAAAGGCGAAAAAAGCCCCGAGAATCCAAGTCATGGCCCCACCTTTGGATTTTTGGGGAGCCCCTAGCCGAAGTTTGGATCGAGTCGCCCCCCGGGCCTTGATCATAGTGGAAACAGAGCTCTGGCCTGATCTTATCCATCAAGCCCAAAAAAGGCGGATCCCAGTCATGATTGTGGCGGGCCGCCTGAGCCAAAAATCATTAAGGCGCTATTTAAAGGTTCGCTCTTTTTTTGAGCCTTTATTAGCCCAAATGGCTTTGATAGCGGTTATTTCCGAGGCGGACAAACATAGGTTCATGGAGTTGGGCGCGCCGAGCTCCATAATTAGGGTCGTGGGCAATCCCAAGTTTGACCCTTTAATTCAAGTGGCTAAAGAGACACAAACTCCGTTCGATTGTCCGTTCGGAAAAAATGGTTCTCAGAAGGTCATTATAGCTGGGTCAACGGCCGAAGACGAGGAACGCCTTATAGTCGAGGCTTGGGTAAAACTTAAAGAAAAAACCCAATTAATTCTCTGTCCAAGGCATCTTGGACGCCTTAAGGCTTTAAAACGGTATTTGAAAGACTTTTTGACAAACCAAGGAATGGTTTTTAGACTTTTTTCGGATATTCCCTGTTGTGATTGGGGCCAAAGCGCGGGGAAAGAACCAGACGAAAAGTCGCGACAAAACTGGCCAGATTTAATACTGGTCGATCGCCTGGGCGTTTTGGCCCAGCTGTACGGTAGCGCGGATTTAGCCATCATTGGCGGTAGTTTTTTCGCTGGCCAAGGACACAATCCTTTAGAGCCAGCCGCTTACGGGGTTCCCATTATCTTTGGGCCCCATATGTCCAGCTTCGCGGAAGAGGCTCAAAGCCTAATAGAGGCCCACGCGGCCTTAAGGGTCTGCCCTTCCGACTTGCCCGCGGTTTTAGCCCAGTGGCTGGAGCGCGGCGAAGAGTTTCTGAGCGGTCAAGCCGCTCGCGAGTTTCTAGCTAAACGGGATCTTGTTGGTCCCAGGTTGGCGGCCCTGGTAGGACGGGCCTTAAACGCTCCTTTAACCCCGGATTGTCCGGACATTCACCCTTAAACATTTACCTTTTTTCGCCCCTTTGGGGACCATGTGAGTAGCGACTATGAAAATTAACGGCGAGGCCTTCCAAAAAGCCAGGGAAAACCAGCTGTTGAGCACTATCGGCCTGGCTAAGATGGCCGATGTCTCCCCCAACGTTATCCGTTCTCTCGAGCAAGGACACAATATAAGGCCGGAGTCCATCCGGAAGATTATTGAGGCTCTGGGCTTGACCATTGAGGACGCCCAGCGCAAAGGCCTGATCAAGACCTGAGCGGCTTTTCCAACCATAAGGATCGCGGCCTCAAAAAGGATCGCGGCCTCGGAGGCGTTAGGGCCTGGCTCAAATATGTCATCGGACTATTTTTGGGTCTGGCCAGCCTCCTGGGCCAAGCCGAGGGGCAAATCCGATCCGCTTTTCTCGGCGGGTGGCCAGGCGTTTGCGAAAGCGACGTCTGTTTCGACGATGGGCAACCATGGTCGAAGCCACCCGCGCGACTCATTGAGCGCGCTTTCGAGCATCAACTCGTCTCCCCCACTTGCCCGACGGATCTCGTCTACATCGCCATAAAATTTCCAGCCAATACGGGTAACGAAGCCTTAGATCTCCGCCTGAGCGGCGATATGGAAGCCCGATTTGAGCAAGCCAAAAATTGGGCCTCGTCCTTAATTTGCGCTGACTTTTTTGGTTGCGACGACGCCTGTTTGCCAGTGGGTTTGGAGATTCGTCACTATATCCACCAAAGCGGGCCCGATTATTTATCGGCCTTAAGGGTGGAGAAAATTTTTGGCAACGCCCGAAAAGGGGCTAAATTGAAAGGCTCGGTTAAGGAAACTTTTCACAATTATAGTCTTAAGAATGGCCAAGATCTGACCATTGAGGATATTTTCCCGGAGCCGAAAAAGTCGATCCCTTTGTTTTGGGCCAAAGTGGCTAAAAGTCTGGCCAACAATGGCCAGTGTCCTTTGACTAAATTTACCTCGCGCGATCGCCGCGTCAGAACCGACGCTTTAAAACCCGACGATCTCCTTTTAAGCCAGGACGGGGCCACCGTGGTTCTCGAGGCCGCCTATCCCTGTCGCCCCCAAGCCGTGGATCTGGCTTTTTCCGATCTCATCGCTTTAGGGGCCAACCCCGCTTTGTGGGGCCGCTAAAAAAAACCAAAACCTCTTATGTCCCCACCCTCTTATGTACCGCGTAATTCTTACGCGCCACGAAATAATGTCCCGCGTAAATTATGATCCGCGTCATCGCTGGCCTTTATAAAGGCTCTCTTTTAAAAGTCCCGCCCGGAGCTCGGCCCACGGCCTCCTTGGTGCGAGCCGCCCTCATGAGCATGATCGCGGCCAAGATCCCTTTGGCGAGGGTCATAGATCCCATGGCCGGCTCCGGGGCTTTGGCTTTGGAGGCCTTAAGTCGCGGGGCCCAGGCGGCCACTTTGGCCGATTGCTCGCCGCGAGCTTTAAAAGTTCTGAAAGAAAATATCGCCCGTTTAAAGGCCCCGGCCCAAGCCCTTTTAGCCACCCTCCCGCGCGATTTTAAGCGTTTCAAAACCGCCGCGCCTTTTGATCTTCTTTTTTTGGATCCCCCCTACGAAAAAAGCCACTTAGCCCTAGATTTTTTAGCCCAAGCCAGCCAAGACAATTTTATGGCCCAAGACGCTTTGGCCATCTGGGAGCAAGCCCCACCAACCCTTTTGACCTTAAGCGATCCTTTGGTCAAAAAAGATTTAGAGCCTTGGGTCATCCAAACCACCCGGGTCTGGGGGCAAAGGGCGGCGGCCATTTTGACCTTGGAAGCCTCTTAAGCCTTTATTTGTTGACCGTAAAAACCGAGCGACAAGAAATAGGCATGCGCCAGCCCACGCCAAAGGCTTGACCCGTGATTTTGAGAACCGGAGCCGCTTGGCGTCGCTTAAACTCAGCGGCCCGAATTAAAGTGGCCACTTTAAAGGTGATCTTGGGGTCATGGATTTTGGCCGTTTCCTTGGGAGAGAGGCGTTCTTCCAAAAGACATTTGAGGATCGCGTCTAAGACCTCGTAAGGCGGCAAACTATCTTGATCTTTTTGGTCAGGCCTTAACTCGGCCGAGGGCGGTTTGTTGAGGGTATTTTCCGGAATAACGATTTTCTCGCGATTGACCCACCTAGCCAGACGAAAGACCTCGGTTTTGTAAAGATCGCCAATGACGGCCAAAGCCCCGCACATGTCCCCATAAATGGTGCAATAACCCACGGAGATCTCGGATTTGTTGCCCGTAGTCAAAAGCAGATGGCCAAACTTATTGGAGACGGCCATCAATAAGGAGCCCCGCGACCGAGCTTGGATATTTTCCTCGGCTACGCCGGGCTTAGAATTTTGAAACAATCTTTTTAAAGCCGCGTCAAAGCCCATCATAATGGGGGTAATGGAGATCTGGCTCGTTTGGGCCAGACCTAAGTTTTTGCTCAAAGCCAAAGCGTCGTAGACGCTATGATCGCTAGAGTGAGGCGAGGGCATGACCAGGCCATAAACGTTTTCCGGCCCCAAAGCTTTAGAGGCGATGGCCGCGGTCAAGGCCGAGTCAATGCCCCCCGATAAACCTAAGATGACGGTTTTAAGATTATTTTTGGCGCAATAATCGCTGACCCCTAGACTCAAAGCCTCCCAGGTTTCCTCTTCTGGCCCTAAGGCGTCTTGGGGCAAAGGCTCGGGGGGATTAGCCAGATCGACTATTAGGAGATCTTCGGCGAAAGCTTGGCCGCGGGCCAAAACCTGGCCCCCGGCCACCCACACCCCGCGGCCATCAAAAATCAGCTCGTCATTGGCCCCCACTTGGTTGGCGTAGAGAGCCTGGGCCCCAGTTTTCTGGGTCAAGGCGGCCAGCATGTTTTCCCGCAATTGTTGCTTGCCCACGGAAAAAGGCGAGGCCGAGAGATTGACCAAGATATCAAAGGGCCCCAGATCGCTTAAGGGGTCGAGAGCGTATAAAGGCCGAGGCCAAAAAGCCTCATCGTTCCAAATATCCTCGCAGATGGTGATGGCTATCTTTTGGCCAGATCGCTCAATGACCAAAGGCTTTTGGCCGGGCTCAAAATAGCGGGCCTCGTCAAAGACGTCATAGGTGGGCAGGAGGCGTTTGGCGTAAACGGCCTCGATGGCGCCGCTCGCTATGACCAAGGCTTGGTTGGCCAAAGCCCGGCCGCGGCCTAGCTCGGTCTGGCCCACTGTCCCCAAAATGAGGGTAATGTCTTTGTCTTTGAGCTTTTGGGCGATTTCCAAAGCCTTAAGGCGAGCCTCTTCCACAAACGAAGGGTATAAAAGGAGATCCCGGGGGGGATAGCCCAATAAAGCCAGTTCCGAAGTCACGGCCAAAGTGGCTCCTTTTTTCCAGGCTTTTTGGGTTAAATTAAAGATCTTGGCCCCATTGCCGGCCAAATCGCCGACTTTGGGGTTAAATTGGAGGAGAGCGCATTTCATGAGAGAGACCTTCCCAGACAAACTAATGAGTCCTTGAGAACCAAAAAAACGCCTTCAATCATTTGTTCAATATAGCGCTTTTTTGGCTCGAGCCAAGACCGCCTAAAGACGCCCCTAGAGAGCCACCGGGGGAAGCTCCTAGGGAACCGCTGGAGCCTAGCCTTTTTACGGGGGAAGTTCTTGACAATTTCCTGGGGTTTTGGCTATCATGAGCCATCTCAACAGGATTTCCCTTTGGGGTGGCCAAACCCCTTTTGGGCTGACCATTTTGGCTTGGCCAAAGCTTGGCCAAGAGCGATATGGGTTTTTTGGCCTCCGGTCAGTCTCTGGCCGCGGAGTCGCTCTGGCCCGATCTCCTGGCCCCAAAAAGCCCGGAAGACCAGCCAGTTTGACAAATTTGGCCCCTTCCTTTAACTTATGACGAACCCGGCGGGAAAACCTACGATTTCAACCGTAGGATGAAAGCCGGTTCCATAAATCTCTTGTTTCCCTTGACTAATCAGTTTGTTTCTGCTATATTGAACAAATGAGAAC
>JAISWW010000141.1 GCA_031270705.1 Deltaproteobacteria bacterium | reverse complement strand
AGTCGAGGCTCTTCCAGGCTGTCTTGAATGGAAGAAGTGAGGATATTTTTCAAAGGGTGGGCGCCCATGGCTTCTTCGGTTAGGCGGCCATTGGCGTAAAGCTCATAGACTAAGGAGTGGTCTTGGGTCAAGAGATCAAAAAAACCATCGCGGACGCGGTAAACCCGGCAATCGCCACAATTAAAGGCCAAGGCCGCCTCGTTTTTCAGCCAGAGTCCAGCTAGGGCGCTCCCCATTTGGCTGAGCGAGGGATTGCGTCTAGCTAAAGCGGTCAAAGCTAGAGCCGCGGTTTTGAGGTTTTCGCTCAAAAGGCTTGGGGCTTGGGCGCTCAGAGGGATTTGGCTCAACTCGGCTAGTTTGGTTAGGGTTAAGAAGGCGGCTTCTCGACCGCCAGGCCCCCCGCCCATGCCGTCGGCGACGGCCACTAAGGCCAATGGCTCTGTCTCTCTAAATTCTGGCTCAAGCGAATCGCGATCAACTAAGATCTCGCCTAAAAGTAGGCCATCCTCGTTTTCTAAGCGAATAGGGCCAGAAGAGCTAAAAAAGGCGGCTTTCATGGAGCGACGGTTAGGCGACACTGAGAGCTCAGTTTAAGCTCATCTCCGGGGGCTAAAGGCCTTTCTTCGCCTAAAGCCAACTCTTGGCCATTGATCCAGGTGCCATTGTCGGACAAGTTGCTGATAAACCAAGACATATCTCTTTGGCCTAAACGAAAATGGAGCCTGGAGACTGTGGGGTAGTTTTGGAGGATTTCCGAGCCCGTCTTGGCCCGGCCCACAATATCCCCAGAGCCAGCCGAAAAAACCAGGCCATCGTCAGTATGGAAGGTCAGCCTGTCCACGGGAAAGACGATCAGGCAGTCGTCATCGTTTTGGGTGGTGGGCGGCGTTTTGGGGATGAGCGTGGCTTCCTCTAAGTCAATGTCGTCTAAGGCCACTTCCACGTCCAGAATCTCCAAAAGCTCCCCATCGTCATCCTCGCCCAGCTCCACTGGGCTTAAACGGCTCAGATCCTCTAAGCACTCTTGACACATAATGGCCGATGAGGGGTTTTTGTGACCTCGGCTACAAACCTTGACCAAAGCCATAGACGATCCTCCTGGGAAAGCAACGCGGGGAGCCAAAGCCACTTAGCTGGCCAAAAGTCGTATTCAGTTAAAAACGCGCCGGCCAATCCGGCAAAAGAGGCTTTAGCGATGAGGCTTTATTCCGTCAATAATAGCTCAAATGAAAGGCTGGGGTCAACTTGACTGAGGCGGCCTAAGGCTAGGGCGGCTTCAAAAAGGCGGACTTGGCGGCAGGCGAGAAAAATTTTATCGATTTAGAATTTTGGCCATGAGTCAGGCGCCTGGTTCTGAGGCCGATAGGCGAATTAGAGGTTAAATGTCTATAGGCTCAATTTTTTTAGCCATAAAATCGCCTTAAAGCGCTTTGAAATTTATAGAGTAGTATTGTTCTAGCTTAAATATTTGCGCGAGATTGTTTTATCTATATCAGGTCAGATGCGTCCTAAACATGGTCTACTTAATTAAGTATAATTAAATGTATAAAACATTAATTTTTAAATATAAAAACTTAAAATTATTTTTAACATAGTTTTGGTTACTTTATTATTGTATATTTAAGTAGTCTTTTTTATACATCATAAAAAAGTAAGCGTTTTCAGGAGAAATACCGGCGCCAACCAGAGGCTCCTGGCCTAAAGAGACCCATGAGGCTGGCCTGAACGGGTTCGCTGAGGCGCCGAGACAGTCCGACTAGCCCATAAAAAACCCGACCAATCTATATTGTGGTCGGCTCAGCAAAATCCGAAATTTCGAAGCCGGGTTTGACAAGAATTTTTTACGAGGGGGGTTCCGCGACTAACACGTGACAGCGCGTATCGTGGAAACCTTGATCAGAGCGGGAGTTCCCGATGTTCTGGCCGTTGGGGCTCCCCGTGTTTAGGACGCGTCTGTTTAAAAGTATATATTTACTTATAGAATAGGTTTAATGACCAGCGAATTTAACCCACACTTTATCGCGATCATAAATGACGAGTCCAGCCGTAATTACTTTACTAGCGCGATTTTTATATTTTTTATCTTGTAATGTCCTAAACACCTGATCTATAGCTTCATCAGCTTTTTTATCCATATCTATATCTATATCTATAGGTAATTCTTTCGTACCGCTTTCGTTAGGTATGTATTTTAGTTCTAAAACCACGTATACATCGTTAGGCAAAAAAATATCAATATCAGATCGACCTTGTGAACTCATAGGCTCTGGTATAACAATTAGACCCAAACCAAGAAAAAAACTCAGAAAAACAGCTTGGAAAAAAAATTCGCCCAGCTTCGGATCTTGGTTCCACATCCTCACTCGATCAGCGTGTTGAGTATAAGGGACGCTGGCCAAATGATCATGCAAGATTTCTGTTAGTTTGGCGGCGTTTTCCGCGTTGATAGACTTAGTGATATCATCGCGACAAGAAATTTTTTTGTCCTTATCAGATAAAAGAGGGAAAAGATTTATAAAAAGCGCGCTTTTATAGGAGTCTAAAATTTCCTTGTTAGGAATTTTTAATGAATAATAAGTGGTACTTGTAGTAGATTCAGAATCGTCAGGATCAGGATTATCTTCAAATTTTATGGTAGCGGTATCTATAGTCAAGTAACCAGTTTGAAAAAGGGC
>JAISWW010000250.1 GCA_031270705.1 Deltaproteobacteria bacterium | reverse complement strand
TTCGTTCACTGACCTTTTTTTTCGCGCTCGTATGTTCGCGGGAAAATCCTCGCGCTTGGAGAGGATGGCTTCTGATACCTGTCGGTTCCAAAATCCCGCCGCCTACCCAAACCGTTTGGTTGGAGCCTCAAATTCTGTCTGAAAGTTCAGGCCATAAAACCTTTAAATCCTGGTTTGAGCGTAGATCTCCCCTTTTATCCGAGCTAAAGCTAAATTTTGTCTCTTTCAATAGCCAGGCCAGTAAACCTGATATGGCGAGACTTGCGTTTCGATTGGCCTTAGCGTCATAAATCCTTTAGGTATTTGCGTAATGATGTTTTCGAGCGATAACGCGCGGGCGTTTCGGATTCGGAGTTGGGGATCAACGAGGCGCTCGATCGAAGATTTCGAGGGACTTTTTCTTGTCCCTGTATCGCGGCCTGGGAAATAAGCTACCAAAAATAGTCCATTTGACTCGGAACCACAATCCTAAGCTTTTTTAAGATTCTGTGATTGGAGAAGTGAATGTTTAGCGCGTATATTCTTATAAAACTGACTAAAAAACGCTAAAAGATGGTGGTTATGATCCTTCGAACGAGAGGCGCCTGGTTTAAGAGGTGATTAATATGGTGATTTTTGGAAAAGAAAAATTATTTATGGGGGTTGCTTTCAGTTATGACTTGTGATAAACTCTGGAAATAAGCTTGCGGCCTACGTTTTAGCCAGTATTGGCGCTTATGATGTATTAGAGCCATAGTGAGCGGTGGATTCGGAGTTGAGGATCAATGGCTTGCTCGCTCAAAGACTTCTAGCGTTTTTTCTTGTTATGGTACCGAAAATACTGGCTTTTTTAAGTATTGTCCCCACGCGTGTGGGGGTGAACCGTATTGATTAATGTTTCTATAGTCCCATTCCAAATTGTCCCCACGCCTGTGGGGGTGAACTGACACGTTGGAACTGGCTCTTTACGCGAGGTTGTGGAGGCAATCGGCTCCAAATTTAAACATCTTTGAGCCGCCGACTAAATTAATCGCCGAAATTTTTAAAGACCGCTGGGCCATTGAGAACTTTTTTTTAAAACCCTGAAGCGGAACCTAATTGTCAAATCCTTTCTTGGGACTTCTTTAAACGCCGTGAATTGTCAAATTTAGTCAGCCCTTACGGCAATCATGATTTGTTAAGCGCCTTCAAATTATTTCCAAGGCAAACTGGCTCCCCTCCAATCTATTTAATCTCCTACGCTGGAATATCTTCACTTATGACGATATATTTCAATGGATAAACGAAAGACATCGCGATATTTAATACTTCAGTAGAAAATACGTTAGAAGATCGATTTCCGCATAGTTCATTATTTCAACTTTTCTAGTTTATTTAGAACAGCGGGTTTTCACCGATAGACTAATAGCTCCATTTATTTTAAAGAATTGAGTTTGATCCGAATTTTAATTATACCTTAATTTTCAAGTACTTTTATCGATTACGGTTCGAATTTTTTTATCTTTTGAAATATGTGAAACTAAATTTTTCCTTAATAATTTTTCCTTCCATTTAGTCACAAAAACGAGTCAGGGGAATATTGATTAAAAATCTGGCTAGGCGCAAAAAAACTCCAGAAGAAAGCTTCCTCGCCCAGAAGACGCTTTTAGTTTAGGCGGCTAACCTTTCCAATCTGACAGGTGGGCGCTTAAAGTTATGAGTTACCCGGCTAAAGGCCAAATTTCTAAATAGCGCCAGCCTGACCAGAAGCTCTCTCTGGCCTCCCCTCCAAAGACGGAGACTGGTCAACTAAATTTTCTGAAAGATGGAAGGAAAAGAGGCGGGAGTTCTGGAACTGACCAGGCTCTGGCCTAGATTTCAGTAAGAACGGCGCTCAAGGTTCCTGGCCTTAGAGGTCTCTAGAGTTACCTTGGAGCCAATCCATTTAATGGCTGGGAGGTGAGAGGCCGAGACACTCCCCCGCCACATAGCCCATCAAAAAAAATCGCCCCCTAGCGGCTCATCGCCTAGAGAGCCCTTATGGAGCTGGCCTAGCGGGTTCGCGGCGCGGCTGACTTACTTGGCTCGCCAAGCGTTCTAAGATTTCTTCGTGGATTCCTAAATATAGCCGAATGGCGCTTATAGCTATATAAATTTTAGATAAAAAATTTTTCTTATTACCCTAAAACCCATCTTAGGGACTAGATAAACCTTAAGGCTCCTTAAATTTAGATCCCTAATCCTAGCCTTTAGCCCAAAAAAAATGAGCCATAAAATAGGATTGGCCTCGGATCTTTATTTTTTAGAGATTTTAGATTAAAATCTTTTTACAAGCCGAGGCTTTTTCTTCGCTCTTATGGCCTTTTTTAGGACTTGAGGGAAAAAGCTTGGTTACTCGGCTAGGCCTAGCTACGCGATTTTTAAGGTTTTAGGGCGATTTTCTCGCCGCTTTAGTTTTCTGGGAAATGGTTAACTCGCGAACCTTAAAGGCGCGCCATCCGCTTGGCTCTAGTTTTAATTAGGGGATCTGGCTATATTATGCTTTGCCCAAAATGTGGTTATAATAGTTTCGAATACAACGACAACTGTCCAAAATGCAAACAGGATCTGAAACCCACGCGCGGACAGCTCCTTCTGACCGCCCCTAAGCCTGGGCCTGTCAATTTTTTTTCTCTGTTGGGCTTTGAAGACCCGACCCAGACCGCTCCGCCCAGTCCCGAAAACCATGGGCGGGCCTAAACGCGGTTGGTCAGCTCTCTTGTCAACGCCATCGCCTGTTTTTAACTAAGCCAGGGAGGCCACAATGCTCTGTCCCAAATGTGGATATAACAGCTTCGACTACTACCTTAATTGTCCTAAGTGCCGCAAGGATTGGAATCCGGTGCGGCGGCAGTTGTTTTTAAATAGTCCCGAGCCTGGCGCCATAAACTTCTTCGCCATATTGGGCAATCAAGACTCGCCTTTGGTTCAAGCGGATCCAGGGTTAGTCTTACAAAAGAGCCCCGCTTTTGGCCTGGATCAACCCTTTTTGGATGTCGTGGAAGCTGAGCCCGCGCCGCCTTTGGCTCCGCCGTCGCAACCACCTCGGGAGCCTTTGGATTTTCCGGAGCCAGCCCCTTTATCCCTTAAACCCCAGGCTCAACCGGATCCTTTAAAAACCGTAACTAGAGCGCCAGTGCCTCTACCCCCACCACCGTCGGCCCCGGTGGCTCCCCCGCCGCCGCCAGCCCCGCCAGTGGCTCCGCCTGATCCCTTAAAGACCGTAACTAAACCGCCCATGGCTCCTCCTCCGCCGCCAGCCTCTTTTTCCGTGGAGCCGGACATGGGCGACCTTTTGGCTGAGCCGCAGCTAGCTAACGCCACCTCAACGCCCGTGGACGTGGAACTCTTCGCCGAGCCCGCCGACGTGGTTCTGGACGCTACCCCTGAAGTCGCGGTCTTCCCGGAAGCGGCCCCCGAGCCCCTTGACGTTACTTGGGAGCCCACGCCAGCGGCTCAAGCCGCGCCAAGTCCAGAGTTTGACGTCTTGGACGTGGAGCCCTTTGAGGCCATTGAGGCTCAACCTGAGATCGAGCCTTTTGGCGATCTAGAGACCCTGGACTTGGAAGAGCCCCCCGCGCCGCCTCAAGCCGCTCCAGCCCCACCCAGTCCGCGCGCCCCAGAGCCGCCTGACCCGGCCATTGGCCAAATCCGCAAGTCCTTAGCCAGCACTGGCGATCTGCCCAAACAGGATCCCACGGAAACCTTTATGATCCAACCCAGCTCTTTGGAGGTTTTGGATCAATTCGACAATGACACCCACACCCTGGCCTTGCCTCCGGATGACTTAGCCGCCCAACCCGAGATCTCTTTGGACGACGATCTGGATTTGGAGACCTCAGGGAGTGGCTTCAATGATGAGCTTTCCGACGAGATGGAGCTGGATAGTTTGGATGGGCTAGATGACGATGATTAGCCTAATGACGACTTGTCTGACGACGATTAGCCTGATGACGATTAGCCTAATTCGGTTTTAGTCGCGTGTCTGGATCCCT
>JAISWW010000206.1 GCA_031270705.1 Deltaproteobacteria bacterium | reverse complement strand
CGGGTTTTAAGCGCCTTAACTCTTCCGGCAAATCCTCCGGCTTAATCTCATGGCCTTGAGCCAAAACCAAGCCCCTCTCAATGACGTTTTCCAATTCGCGAATGTTGCCAGGCCAACTATGGGCGAAGAGAAGTCGAAGCGTGTCCGGGTGGATGGTGGCTTTTTCCGCCCCTTGTCGATGCTTTTCTAAAAAATGCTCCATTAATAAAGGTAGATCGTCTAATCTTTCCCTTAAAGGGGGCAACTGGAGATGAACCACGTTTAAGCGATAAAAGAGATCCTCGCGAAAACGCCCTTCGGCCACTTCCCGCTTTAAATCCCGATTGGTGGCCGCCACCACTCGAGCGTCCACCTTAATGGAAGCTCCGCCGCCCACCCGCTCAATGGCTCTTTCCTGGAGAACCCTTAAAAGCTTGACCTGAGCCGAGGAACCTATCTCGCCCACCTCATCCAAAAATATCGTGCCCTCGTGAGCCATCTCAAACCGGCCCACCTTAGTGGCCACCGCCCCCGTAAAGGCGCCCTTCTCATGGCCAAATAGCTCGCTCTCCAAGAGATTCTCCGATAAAGCCGAGCAATTTACGGCCACAAAAGAGCGTTTGGAGCGCGGGCTATTGTAGTGAATGGCCTGAGCCACTAACTCTTTGCCCGTGCCGCTTTCCCCAGTAATTAAAACATTGGCCCGGGTGGGCGCGACTTTTTCCAAATACTTGTATAACTCCCGCATGGGCTTGGATTTGCCAATCAAACGCCCAAAACTGAACCTATCGGCTAAAGCGGCCCGCAATTCTTTATTCTGGCGAGCTAAACGGCTGACCTCCAAGGCTTTGGAGACCGCTCTTAAGATCTCGGCGTTGCGGCAGGGTTTGGTTAAATAATCAAAAGCCCCTTCTTTCATGGCCTCAACCGCCCGCTCAATGGTTCCGTGCGCGGTGAGAAGAATGACGGGGATTTCGGGGCTATGTTCCTTAACTTTCACCAATAGCTCAATCCCGCCGCCATCGGGCATGGTCATATCCGTTAAAATCAAATCCACTCGCCCATGCTCGACCAACATCTCAAAGGCCAAGCGCCCGGATTCGGCCAAAAGAACCTCATAGCCCTCGGACTCGAGCAATTCGCCCATAATCAAACGGTAATTGGGCTCGTCATCGACCATGAGGATGGTCTCAAGGCTTGCCATAATTTCTTCCTCCTTGAGTATTATTGTTCCCTCCCGCGATATTAAGCTAAAGATAAATTAAAAAAGAAAAAAAGAGCGCGAAAATTGAAAAGATATTGTTACGTGGCCTGGCTCAAACCCCAGGCAAAGGCAACCTTAAGGTGACGATGAGGCCGCTATCCTCCTCGTCTTCTTCTTCCGCCGCGTTATTATTGGGGCTCTCGCTAGCCAAATCGCTGGCTGGGCTACCCTCGGCGGCTGAGCCCAAAACCTGGCTCGGGGTCTGGCCCACGGCCTGACTCGAGGCGGGTCTCTCCGTCAGATCCACGACCCGATCCGTCACATTCGTGAGATCGATCCGCCCGCCATGGCTTTCCACGATATTGCGCGTTAAAACCAAACCCAAGCCCGAGCCCTTGACTTTGGTCGTGTGAAAGGGCGTAAAAAGGTTTTGGGCCGCTTCTTTGGAGAGACCTTCCCCAGTATCGATGATGGTCACCACCAAGTAACCCGTCCCCTCAGCCAGGGTCTCGGTCTCGGTTTTGACCGTTAAAAGACCGCCCTCAGGCATGGCTTGGATGGCGTTGACCAAAACATTGACCAAAGCCTGGTGCATCAAAGCCCGATCCGCGCTAATGGGCTCGGGATCGTTCCGCAACTGGGCCTTTAGCTCAACCCCGGCCCGGCTCATTTGGACTTCCAATAAAACAAAGATCTCTTCCAGAAGCTCTTCCAAGATCATGAGCTCAAAAACCGGAACTTGCGGCCGCGCGAAATCCAAAAAGTCCGTCACAATAGACGAGAGCCTCTCCGACTCATCGACAATCGCCTCAGCCAAGCGAGCCATTTTGGGCGTTTGTTTTAAGCCTTGAGCCAAAAAGTCGGCCGAGGAATTTATAATCCCTAAAGGGTTTCGAATCTCATGGGAGACTGTGGCCACCATCCGCCCCAAGTTCACTAAGCGCTCGGCTTGGTTTAAGCGCTCGCTTAAAGCGGCTTTTTCGGCGTTTCTTTGGTTGACAATGGCTTCCCCCCTGGCCACCACAATTCTCAGCATAATGGTTAAAGACAAGGAAGCGCAAATGGCCGTGGCCAAAGCCGTGTACTGCATGGAGGCGATTTGCTTATATTCTGGGGTCAAATCGCGCGTGATCTCCAAAACCCCAGACATATCCGTGGAAAAATAATCTTCCAAAGCTTTAAAGCAGCGCATGGTAAATTGCCCGCGTGGGAAAAAGGAGCCGATCAAGAACCCGCCGCCCTCTTGGACAATGACCGTGCGCTCTTTTAAATAATTCATATAAGCCGCCCGGCCCGAAGCTCCCGGCGGTCGCCAGAGCCTCGGGACTTGGCCGCCGCCTAAACGCAAAGACTCTTCGGAGGGTTGCAAAAAAAACCTTCTGACCGCCTCCAAGTAAGCGCTTAAAGGATCCACAAACTGCCCGTTGGGTGGGGTCAGGCGAGGTTGGCCGGGCACGGAGTCGGGTTGTTTGGGTATAACTGGCTCAGCGGAATCCGAGGAATAGATCAATAAGCCGTAAGTGGCGTCATAGATAGCCACGCGACTGATATCAAAGCCATGGATGGTGTTTTGAATGACGCTATTTAAATAGTCATAAGCCTCAGGCTGGGAAAGGCGCCCATCTCCCCCTTCCTCGTAGATGGGCTTTAGGAAGTTATTGAACATGTGATAATTGAGATTATCCATGATCATGACCGTGTCTTCCACCACGCGCTCTTGGATCATCTCCACGGCCCGGCGACTCATAAAAGCGGCCAAGATTAAGCAAGTGCCAAAGATGATGACAATGGCCACGGTGGAAAAATACTTGGCCAGCCGAAAGGGTTTTTCTAGGGTGGTTGGCGGAGCCAGATCCCCGTTTTTAGATCCAGAATTAAAGGTCACGACAGAATATATTTTTTCTTAGCCAAAAGCCCTTGATTGTAGCGATCCAGAAAATCCCCAAAACCAGCCCGCCCCATGAGCCCATAAGTAAACTTTTTTCCCAATTCCACCCCAGGCTGATCCAAGGGATCGACGCCGTAGAGAACCCCCGAGATAACGGTGGCCATTTCCAAGGTTTGGAGGAGATAGCCTACTGTTCGCGGAGAGACATTCGGTAGGGTTAAGGTCAGGTTAGGCCGCCCATTTTCCGTCAAAGCCCGGGCCGTCCCCTTAAGTTCGCTCTCCAATAAGGCGCTTAAATTTACGCCGCCCAAATAGTTTAAAGCCTCATGCTCTTTAAAAATAGAGGGGATTTTGAGATCTACCCTAGTCTTTTCCACGCCCAAAAACATGATGGTCTTATCCTCTGGGCCCTCCATCCACAGCTGGAGTTGGCTATGCTGATCCGTGGCCCCCAGGGCTTTGATGGCGGTTTGGCCGGCTATGGTCGCGCTCCCATCCAGTTTGGTTCCTTTGCCCAAAGACTCGTTCCAAAGTTGGTTAAACCAGTCGGCCACGCGGGCCAAAGAATCGGCGTAGGGCGTTAAAACGACCGACCCCCTCGCTTTTTGGGTGGTCATTAACCAGTTAAGGCCAGCGATGAGCGCGGCTTTATTGGTGGCGTAGGGTTTTTGGCCATCAATGACCGCTTCCTGGGCTCCGGCCATTAAGCCCTCAATATCCACCCCGGCCAAAGCCAAAGGCGCTAAACCCACCGCCGTCAAAACGCTAAATCGGCCCCCGACCAAAGGCGGAATGGGCAAAGAAGGCAATTTTAGATCACTCACGATCTTTCTTAAGACGCCGCCTTCGGGATCCGTGGTCACCAAAAAGCTCTCCGCCAAAGAATCAAGGCCCACTTTCCGGCTCAGCCAATTATGGGCGATCATGAATTGGCTCATGGTCTCGGCCGTGGCTCCGCTTTTGGAAATAACGTTAAAAAGGGTGGTTTTGGGATCCAAGCCGTCCAAAAGAGCCGTCAGACCTTCGGGGTCAATGTTATCCGCCACCCACAAGCGCGGCCAACCTCTTTTTTTGTCCGATAGGCGATTGTGATTTAAGGGCCTTAAAGCCGTAAAGATAGCCGAAGTCCCTAAAGCGCTACCCCCAATGCCTAAGACGACGATATCTTGATATTTTTCGCGCCCTTTTTTGGCTAACTTCTTACAATCTTTGATTAAGCCCGCGTCGGCTGGCAAATCCAAAAAAGGCAACTCGCCTTTTTTATAACGCCGCTGAATGTCTTTCAAAGCCCCAGTCAAAGGCTCCTTTAAGCTAGCCAACTCCTCGGGGCTTAAACCAGCGGCGCCCACGGCGTCGCTAGTGAGATTATTGTAATTAATCGTTAATAAACTTGGGCTATCTTTGGACATTTAAAAACCTCAATTCTGACTGGATTATGGACGTTTCTTGACCCCAATAGGCTTTTAAAACCTAATCACTTTAAAATAAAAACTCTAAAACAGGAAGAAAAAAACTAATCACGCTAATTGATAATCTTATTCTATCTTTTCCTTTTTCCACTTTTCCCAAGTCAAGCTTAAATCTAGGGCCATTGGAGCTGATTTTTTGGGCTTAATTTTTTTAAGCGCGGGCCGGCCAGGCGGTTAGCCAAAAAAATTATCCCCTTACATAACGAGTCTAGCTCTAACTAGACTAGCTCTAACTAGCGTAGCTCTAATTAGCATACAAATATATTAATAATAACATTTTTATGGTCTAACACCGCGGAAAAAATCTTTTCATCCATCGTTTTATTCTTGTCTGAGTCAAAAACGAAAAACCAACCTTCTTTCTGTCCGTTGGCGGACAAATCAGCGGCCAGTTGATCCAAGTCATTTTCCGCTTCCACGCGTCTTCTAATCGAAACCCTCAGCGTATATACGCGTTCTTGATAAGTTATGACGATATCCATAGACCCACGATCTTCAGCGTATTGAAGGCGGATTAAGGCCGAAGAATCGAGGAGTTTCCGCAGATAAGCCAAAAGGGTCAAAGAATAAAACGCTTCATCAAATAAACTATCCACTACGGATCTTATAATAGAGGCCATCTCTTCATCAGAATAATTTTCAAATAAATCGCTATCTACTTGTTTTGGTAGTTTAAGAAACGATTTTGAATTATTTTTCCAAAAATCTTGAAAGCTCTGTAAAATTTCATTAACAAAAAATATTTTTCCATCATTCCAGGCTGTATTGGCCAAGTAAAAAGGCATGCGGTCAACCAATTTATCGGTCAGAACCAGGGGTATGACTTGCTGGAGTAGAGGGTTGGCCGGACGATTTTTGCCGCTCTCGCCCGGGACGAGTAAGCCTAGAGCCTGGCAGTATTCGCGGTTATCCATTTCAATGAATTCTTTGAACGGGATTCCAGCTATAACCGAGTCCATGACCATATGAACCCGAGGCTCTTTCAGCCTTTTTAATATGGAGTCAAAAGGAGCGTAGCGTTGTTTGATTAAACTCTCGGCGGCCTGATCCACCTGTTCGCCCGTGATGGTGGCCGAGTAGTCTTTATTGAGGATTTTGACCACCGTTTCATTGGCTAGGGCGTTGACCGAGCCAGGTTGACCCGCCGACCAATGCCAGATCCGCTCGATGGCCGAATCTAAAAAAATCTGCCCCGAAGCCGTGGTATGTTGTTGACAAAGGGTTTTAATTTCCGGTTTCGTGAAATTGTCTAAGGTCAAAGTCTTTTTGATGATGTTAAAAGGGGGGAACTTGATCTTAGAAATTTTGGTGTCTGATTGGGCTTCGAACAGGCAAGCCATGATGTCCCGGCAGCCCACAAAAGCCATGGCCCGAGGAAACTTATGGCCAGGTCGCTCGCGGATTAGGTAGGCCTCCTGAATCTGAGCCATAAAGGTCAGTAGCCCTATCCAGCATGGATAATCGGCCTCTTCGAAAAAGACAATTAAATCTTTATCTAAATCTTCGCATAATTGATTCAGGAGAGCCCTTACTTTTTGGTTTGTATCGGCCATTTGAGGCAATGAATTATATGTATTAGCTTTATCTTTAATCTGCTTAACTTTTGACTTGGCCATAGACTTATTAATTAGACTAACAATTTTTGTCAAAGTCTCATCTTTATCGGAAACAATTTTTAAAGACGCTAAAGAACACATTAAAGCGTAATAATTACCTTCAGAATTAATTTTATTTGTCAAAAAGTTTAAAAAAGTGGTCTTCCCAGATCGCTGAGGAGCGTGGAGGACAAAATAATTCTTCTCCTCAATGGCCGAATCGACGCCCGTCTGGCGGGCCAAGACCGGCAACATGTAGCGCGTGTTGGGATTGCAGGGGCCGGTGGGGTTAAAGGTTTTAATGGCGGGTTGACTCATAAAGCGCCTCTCAAGGTCTCAAGTATGTGGGTAAAATTGTTGGCCGTTTAAAAAAAGCCCTCTACGAGCGTAAATAATAATTAATATATACCATAAAATTTTTAATTTAGCCAATCAATTATTTTTAAGCCTCTTAGTTTTAATCCCCGAAGATTTAAGCCCTTTTTTTAGCGAAAGACATGGCCAAAAGAGAGAGACATGGGCAACGTACCCATTCTGGCCCCGCGACGCCCTTTGGCGCTTAGCGGGAATATGGGGCCAAACCCTTGAAATCTGGCCTCTGGGCTAGTATACTTATTAAAAGGCCCTAGATCAAGAATTTGGCTGGTCGGTTTCCGGGTCTTGTTGGCTCTAAAGGCCATAATCACCTTCCTTTGCCCATGGCCCTGGTTAGAATATTTTATTTTTGGTTTTTTTAAAAGATTAATCTTTGTTTTTCTGGCTTTTTGATATATTTTACAAATTGATTATATATTCTTGATTTTTTTCGCTTTGGTTTAGCGGTTTTTGGGGCTAGCCAAGGTCTAAGTCGCGCTCAATATCTCTAGATATCAGCCCCTCGCGAAGCCATAAGGGTTTAAAGGCCTATTCTTAGGTCAGGCCCATTCATTTTAAAGGCGGGATTTTATGGCTACCATGGACGACATCCTTAAATCATTGGCCCGCCGGATCCTCGCTCTGGACGAGGACGAGATCACCCGTCTTATCCCCAAATATCGTAAACGCATGGATAACTTTACCCCCACCCAAGAGTGGGAAGAGTCGGTTATCATCTATTTCATTATAAATGGTTACCGCGTTAAATCCGCCCAATTCTCCGAGGAACTGGCCGGTTATATGCGCCGCAAGAATCATGAGAGCGAGCCTCTGTGGGCCCCCAAGATTCGGCCCGATATCCGCCAAGTCCTGACTGACCTCTCGGGCCAAAACCCCGAGCCCGGCGACCAGGCTTCTCTTGACTCGCCCCGTTCGCCAGAGCCCCAAACCGAGCGCCCCCTTCTGCGTTTAGTGGGCTCGGCCTTGACCGGAGCGCCCCCGACTTCCCCAGACTCCTTGGGCTCAGATCAGCCCCCAGCCGTCGATCCCCAAGGGGTCGATCCTGAAAAGGACAATTGATGTCCCGCTTTTCCGAGGGCTGGCGAGCGGCGGGCTTAATGACCCACGTCACCACTTTGCCCAATAACTACGGCGTCGGCGATTTGGGCCCCACGGCCCAGAAAATGATCGAGATCCTTAAACAGGCTAATCTGACCTTCTGGCAAATTTTGCCCGTCGCCCCCACGGGCCCAAGTTTAGGCGACTCCCCCTATTCGGCTTATTCGGCTTTCGCTGGCCATGAGTTATTGATCTCCCCAGAGCTTTTGATTAGAGACAAGCGCTTATCGGAATCAGAGGCCGCCTCTTTTCAGGTTCCTTTAACCGACCAAGTCAATTTTCCCCAGGTTTTAAAAAACAAAGCCGCTCTGATCAATCTGCTCTTTAGTCGGGAAGCCAAAACCCTTTTGGCTCAAGACGATTTTCTGGATTTCTGTCACGATCATGGGGCTTGGCTCAATGATTACGCTTTTTTTATGGCCGCTAAGGATGATTTTGGAGGCTTACCCTGGACAAAGTGGCCCAATGAGCTAAAATGGCGAGAAGACTGGGCCCTGGCCCAACATGGGGAACGACTCTTTAAACCCATCTTAAGATATAAATTTGGGCAATTTTTGTTTTTCCAGCAGCTTTGGGAGCTCAAACGGCTCTTTAACGAGGCGGGTTTAGCTCTCATTGGCGACACGGCCTTTTACGTCAACCACGACTCCGCCGATGTCTGGGCCAACCAAGGCCTCTTCTGCTTGGATAAAAATGGCCTCCCGGCTCTCCAAGCCGGAGTGCCGCCCGACTATTTCGCCAAAAATGGCCAATTGTGGGGCAACCCCGTCTTCTTTTGGCGGGCCCACCGGGCCACGGGCTTTAGTTGGTGGAAATATCGCTTAAGCCACTGTCTCAGATATTTTGATTGGACCAGACTCGATCACTTTAGAGCCCTAGCTGGTTATTGGGCGGTGCCCGCCGGGGCCGAAACCGCGGCCTCCGGCCGCTGGCAACCGGCCCCGGGCGAAGAGTTGTTTCGGGATTTGGCTCAACAAGGCCCTTTAAACATTATCGCCGAAGACCTAGGGGTCATTACCCCAGACGTGACCCGCTTAAGGCAAAACTTCCAATTGCCGGGCATGAGGGTTCTCCAGTTTGGCTTTGGCCAAGATCAGCCCTTGTCCCTCCACGCGCCTTTCCGGATTGAGCCCGATAATTTTGTCTACGCCGGCACCCATGACAATAACACCACTAGGGGCTGGTTCCGCCAAGAATGTCTGGTTAGCGACCAAGAAAGGCTCTCTTATTTGGCGGGTTACCCGGTTAGCGAGCTGAACGCCGCCTGGGCTTTAACGCGGCTGGCTTGGCTCTCCCCAGCGAGCGTGGCTTTAACGTCTTTAGCGGATTTATTAAATCTCAACGAAACGGCCCGCTTTAATATTCCTGGGACAGCCACTGGCAACTGGTCTTGGCGAGCGACGCGATTCCCCGACAGCCGAATCTTAGGGGATTTGGCCGAATTGACCGCCATATCTGGTCGCGACAACCAAGCCCATCCCAATATCTTGACATATTGAGCGGGACTAGGTCATTATAAAGCCGAAAGCGGCTAAAAGAATGGCTAGAGAGCTAAAAGCTCTTTAGCCTTTTTTGGCCTTTAGCTATTAACAAATTACCCTTAGGTTCGACATGCTGACTTTTCCCCAGTTACAGCGCCGCTTAAATGGCCTCCTCGCCGATCTGGATGGGGATTTATGGGCGGACATCCTGGCCCAAGTAAACCCCCCGGACAAAATAGAAAAGCCGGCGGCCATTCACGATCTGCTCTTTCGCGACGCCAAGGCTTTGGCTGGCTACGGGCCAGATTTGCGGGCCATCATGGCCAAAACCGCGCCCCAATCCCTAACGCCGCCGGAACTAGAGGCTTTTATAAATATCCGGGGCCTTTATCATCTCTTGGCCAGACTCCCGGTCAGCCTTTTGACGATCCCGGATTACGCGGCCCATGAGCAGCTCGTGGATCTTTACAACGGCTATCGTCAGATTCTCGTGGAAGTGGACGCCTATTTGACTTTGGCTAAAACAGAGCCCAGTCCAGCCGGGGCTTAAACGCGTGCCCAAACTCCAGCTTCGGCCCAATTCCCGGCCCAATCCCCAGCCTAAGGCTCGGCCCAAAAATGACGACCCCTCATTTTGGGAGATTTTTATTAATTCCCGGGTTCTAATCCTCGAAAAACCCAAAGGACTCTTCGCTTTTTTGGCCCTTTTGGAGCTCATAAGGCTAATCTTGTTGGAGGGGGCCTATAAACTCATGGCTCCCATGACGCCGATCTTAATGCGGTTTTCGAATTTGGCCCAAACCAACCAAGAAGAGGCCTTGACCCAATTGGCCGAGACCCTCAGCGGCCCGGCTGGCTCCCAGATTTTGGGGATGTATTTTTTGGGTTTCGCCTTACCCTTTCTCTTGGCTCCGGTCATTGTTTTATCTTTTTCGCGCGTCTCTTTGGGTTTATGGGATGGCTATGAGCCTGGCCCGAAAGATTTGTTCTACTCTTTCCGCCAATATATCCCTTCTTTGAGTCTATGTTTTCATGTCTCTTTGTATTTGATCTTAATGACTTTAGCCTTTATTGTCACAATTTTTCCCTACATCTTGTTATCAGGCCTTGCCCGCGAACCCGTGAGCTCGGGTTTTTTAAGCTTAATAGGGCTAGCCATTGGCGGTTTTATCTTTTATTCCTTTTTCTGGCCTTTGTTTCGCCGGATAACTTGTCTTCAGATTTTGCCGTTTTTCGCTTTTCTCGATGGCCAACGCCAAAAGAGAACCGTAACCAGGATCTACGCTCTTTTGGAGGGCTTTCCCACGCATCTAAACCAATGCGCGGCTATCCTCGCTCTCACGGTCTTTTTACCCGCCTTGATCCTAGATCTCTCTTTGGCCTATCTCGCCCCAGAGAGCGCCCTGAGCCCCTTCGTGGGTTTCGCCTCCCGTATTGTTAAGGATTTGCTTCTTTTATGGCCCCTCATCGCTTTGGCCGGTTTTTATCGGTTAGTCCTTTTTCCCCCCGAAGAAGAGATTGAGCCTTTGGCTAGGCAAATTGATTTGGCCAAGGAAGATCATTTGGGCGAGGCTTAAACTAGTTAGGCGTCCAGTTTTTTCTTGTCGCGCTCGCGTTT
>JAISWW010000192.1 GCA_031270705.1 Deltaproteobacteria bacterium | reverse complement strand
CCCAGGTTTTTCTCAGAAATGTCTTTCAAAAATGGCTTTTATAGCTGAAAAAATATTCTTTTGAGTCAGAGCGATCAACTTCCTAAATCTAAGCCGTCTAACCCTAGGTTAGAGACGCGGCCCGAGCCTAGTCCTGGCTCTAAGACGGATCCAGGCGCCCGGGATTCATCCGCGAGCCCGTCAAATTCTTCGCCTTCGGAAGGCCAACCAGCCAAACCGCCAGGGCGACCTCAGCCAGTCTCGCCGGCCAAACGAGCTAGTCTTCAGCCGCGGAAAAGCCCAGCCGCTCAAAAGCTAGAGCCAAAAGCCCAGGTCAACTTGAAAAAAAAGAAAGGCGCTTCCGCGAAGGCTTTGGCCGAGGACGCGGATTTAAGCCCAGACTCGTCTCGCCCTCAGGTGACTGTGGAGCCCCTACCGAAAACTAAAAGGGCCGCTGAGTTAAATAAAACTCCCCAGCCTTGGCGCCATCCCCAAGCCTGGGTGCCTTTGGAATTGGCCTTTTATTTATTTCTGGCCCCGTTTTTCTTCTGGCCCGTGGCCATCGCGGCTTTGGTTTTACAGGTTTACGCCCAAGATCTCCAAGGCGTTTCTTTGGAAGGCCTAAAAAACTATAACCCGCCCACCATCACCTATATTTTAGCTTCTGATAAGACCCCCATGGCTGAGATCTATAACGAGCATCGTTTGGTCTTAAGCTTGGATCAGATTCCGCCCTTAGTTATCTCGGCTTTTTTGGCCGCGGAGGATGGCTCTTTTTATCAGCATCAGGGCGTGGATCTCATTGGCATAACTCGGGCGGTCATCGCTAATTTTCGGGCTCGGCAAACGGTTCAGGGAGCCTCGACCATCACTCAGCAGATGATCCGCACCTTCCTCTTGACCAACGAGCGCACCTATGACCGCAAGCTCAAGGAAATGATCCTGGCCTGGCGAGCGGAGAGGATTTTAACGAAGGAAGAGATCTTATATCTATATTTAAATAGGATCTATCTTGGCCGAGGAGCTTACGGGGTGGAGTCGGCGGCCAGATTGTATTTTGACAAAACTTTAAAGGACGTGACCTTAGGGGAAGCGGCCATGCTCGCGGGCTTAGCTCAGGCTCCAGGCCGCTTAAGGGCTCATTTGGGCACTGATCGTAGCTTAGAGCGGCAAAGATACGTCTTAAATCGGATGTTGGCTCACGGTTATATCACCCAAGAAGAGGCTCGGGCCGCCTTAAACACGCCTTTAAAGTTCTTAGCCCGCAAACCCAACCTCTATCGCCAGGTGGCTCCTCAGTTCGCCGAAGTGGTGCGGCTCCAGATGAGCGAGCGTTTAGGCCCGGATAAGGTCTTAAACGATGGCCTAAGGATCTACGCTACTGTGGATCTCAAGGTTCAGGCCTTAGCCGAAAGCGCCGTGCGCGAGGGTTTACTGAATTTGGCTAAGCGCCAAAGACTCAGCCCCAAAGTTCGTAGCTTAAGTCAAAGGGAAGCCATTGATTTCGCCAGAAGAGCCCGAGTGAGCCTAGAAAACCGGGAGCTTTTGCCAGACCAAGAGCCCGCTGGCCTCGTGACTAAGGTCATAACCGGCGAAAACCCAGGCCTCCAGATCGCCGTGGGTGGGGAGGTGGGTTTTTTGCCAGCCAAGTCCTTGGCTTGGGTTTTGGGTGGCCGTTCCATAACCGCGGTCTTCGCGGTCAATGATTTGGTCATGGTCAGAGCTTTGGGCCAAGATCCCCAGACCGGGGTCTGGAGTTTCGAGCCCGCTCCCCCGCCAGAGATCCAAGGGGCTCTGGTTCTCATGGAAAATAAGACCGGCCGAGTCATCGCCATGGTGGGGGGCCGGGATTTTGGGTTAGAGGGCGTGGGGGCCAGCGACTTTAATCGAGCCGTCCAAGCCTTAAGGCAACCCGGTAGCTCCTTTAAGCCATTTGTCTACGCCGCGGCTTTGGATCACGGTTATACCCAGGCTTCGGTGATTTATGACGTGCCCGTAAGTTTTCCCGATGGGCCGGGCAAATATTGGCGACCGAAAAACTATGGCGGTCGACACGCTGGGCCTATGACCCTTTTGGACGCCTTAAAAAATTCCGTTAATATTGTGGCCGTTAAAATTTGCGCTGTCATCACCCCCCAAGTCGTCGTGGAATACGCCCGCAAAATGGGCATCTCCACGCCGCTTTCCCCGAATTTGTCCTTGGCTTTGGGGGCCTTCGAAGTGACGCTTTTGGACATGACCAAAGCCTACACCACTTTCCCCAATGGGGGCTCTTGGGTTTGGCCAACGTTTATAAGTCGGGTCGAGGATCGTTGGGGCCGAACTATTATGGAGTTTCAGCCTTATTTTACGGAAGCCATCTCCCCGGAGACCGCTTATATAATGGTGGACATGCTCAGAACCGTGGCTAGCCGAGGCACCGCCGCCCGAGTGGGCGGGGCTTTAAAGGTTCCCGTGGGCGGCAAAACTGGCACCACCAACTCTCAGGCCGACGCTCTTTTTGTGGGCTTTACCCCGGATTACACCTGTGGGGTTTGGGTGGGGCGCGAAACTCGGGTCTCTTTGGGTTATGGCGAGCAAGGCGGACGGACAGCGGCCCCCATATTCGTGGATTTTATGAAGGTTTTTTTGGAAGACAAAGAAGTCAAAGATTTCGCCCCGCCCCAAGGGGTCACGCGCCGGTCTTTGGGCGGCGATTACGACGATCTGGGCCAATTTACTGGGGCCAGTTATGTCTTTAAAGCCAATGAAGTCAATCGCGGTCGGGTGGACACCAATTTTGGCGATGATTATGAGGCCAGAGAAGGATCCTCGGACGCTAAAGCTCAAGACCAAGATGAGATTGATAGGCGGATGTACGATTATTTGGCCAGTTTTTAAGACCAAAGTTTTTTTTAAATAGAAAGAAGGCTTTTTGTTCAATTCTTCCACCTCCCAGCCAACTTTGCTTCTGGCCACATCAAATTTGGGCAAAATTGGCGAGCTGACGGCCATCTTAAAGCCTTTGAGCCTAAGATTATTGACTTTGGCGGATTGGCCCGCCAAAATTCCCGAGCCCGAGGAGACGGGGGAGGATTTTTTGGCTAACGCTCTAATTAAAGCTCAATATTACGCTAAGGTTTGTGGTTATCCGGCTTTGGCCGATGATTCAGGCTTAATGGTGGAAGCTTTAGGCGGGAGGCCTGGGGTGGCTTCGGCTCGTTATGGGGGCGGAGGGACTGACGGGTCGAGAAAATTGAAGTTACTGCGGGAAATGGTTGGCCTAAAAAATAGGCGGGCCAAGTTTAAGTCCGTTTTGGTTTTGGCTGGCTCGGGAGCGGAGTATTTGACTTGGTCGGGGGAACTGGCTGGGGAGATCGCCGAAAAACCCTTAGGCGAAGGGGGATTTGGCTATGATCCCCTATTTTGGGAGCCTATTTCGGGGAAGACGTTGGCCCAGTTAACCTTAGAGGAGAAGAATAGGATTTCCCATCGGGCTAAGGCTGGCCAGGCTATGGCCAGAGATTTTGAAGCGGTGAGAAAGTTTTTGGCTGGCTGTCAAGAAAGCTAAAAAAGCTTGAATAACTAGTAAATACGTTTAAATATACAAAAAATAGTTATGTTAATATTTTTCAAAAGTTAATTTAATCCAAACAGCTATGTCTGAGATAACTACCCAAAAACAATGTCCCATTCAACACATGCCAACTATACTATAGTGAAATTATAAATTATAGTTAAGAATTAGTGAGAGATTAATATGGTTGATTTAGCTACTCTTAATGAAAATCAGCTAAAAGCTGTTGAATGGGATGATGGCCCACTTCTTGTTCTGGCAGGTCCAGGATCTGGCAAAACTCGAGTTTTATCCTACCGAATCGCTCATATTTTAGATCAAACGCCCGGCCAGAGGTTCAGACTCCTCGCGTTAACATTTACCAATAAAGCGGCCGCGGAAATGCGTGGCCGAGTAGAGGAATTAGTTCCTACTGATTTTAATCGTGTTAGACTCACAACGTTTCATTCGTTCGCGACTGAATTACTTCAACAACACGGTCATCATATAAATTTACGTCCTGATTTTCAGATTCTTTCATCTGATGACGACAGAAAATCTTTATTAAGCGATGTATTATTAAACTTAAAAAAGGAAAAAAATATTAGTATACCTGATTATTTAAATTTAAATTACATTTTAAGATTAGTTAATGCTTTAACCGAGTTGTGTATTCTGCCTAAAGATGCTAGTTCTTATTTAAAAAAATTTAATAGTGATAATTATGCGCTTTTGGCATTGTTTTATAATTCTTATCATAAAACAATGGTTGATTTAAATTTGCTTGACTTCCCGACTCTTATTTACCAAACTCTGTCGCTTTTTCAAAAAGTTCCTTCTATTATTAATTTAATTAGGAAAATTTATACAAATATATTAGTTGATGAATTTCAAGATACAAATTATTTACAATATAAGATGCTAATGGCCTTAACTAAACCTGATCCATCGACTCTGTTTGTTGTGGCCGACGATGATCAGATAATTTATCAGTGGAATAGAGCTAATCCAGCAAGGTTAGATGAACTTCGTACTAATTTTAACGTTAGTGAGCTACAATTGCCTGAAAATTATCGTTGTCCTCGGGAAGTAATTCTCTTGGCTAATTCATTAATTTCGCGTAATTTAAATCGGTCGGTTGGAAAAAAACCAATGCGGTCGTTAAAATCAGGCTCTAATGGGGTGGTTAATATATATTCTTTTGCTAATTTTGAAGAGGAAACTTCTTGGATTTTAAAAGATTTAAAGTCTAAAATTTCTAATAACATCTATAATTGTGCAATTTTATCGAGAACTAATAAGTTATTAACTATATTAGGTAATGTTCTTGAACAAGGAGGGATAAATATATATTATTCAGTACGTAAAGACGAGTTTAAAAGCGCTCCGTTAATAATGCTGCATTCACTTCTTAGATTAGCTAATTCTCGTGAAGACAAAAGAGCTCTCGAGCGCCTTTGCAAGTCTTATTATGAGCTTGATGGCCAGCAAATTTCTTGGATCGAAATTTTATCCCGGGCTTCAGCTAACGGTCAGGATTATCTGCGTTCATGGATTGATGAGTTACAAGTTAATCAAAATTTACCTAGTGACACTCGCGCGCTTCTTGATTCTGGGATATTACCTCTTTTAAATTTTCTTAATTTTCATGATTTAGATAGTAAAATATTTGATTGGGCTAATAAACGTTTAAATATTTCTTTAAATGAGGTTAGTGATTTTGATGAGTTTTCTGATGAACGCAAGGCTTGGCTCAATATTTTATCTGAAATAAATAAAAAATTTGGTAATGATTTAAATTTATATCAACTAATTCATGAATTAGATTTAAGTTCTAAGAATCCCCCCCAACCACCTAAATCAATCCCTTGTTTTACTATTCATTCTTCAAAAGGGTTAGAATTTGCTCATGTCTACCTAATTGGCCTGTATGAGGATAATTTACCCAGTTGGTCAGCTGTTAAAAAAGGGAATGATTCTATCGAGATGCAAGAAGAGCGTAGAAATTGTTTTGTCGCTATAACTCGAACCCAAGAATCTTTAACAATGACCTATTCCAAGCAAATGTATAATTGTCCAAAAAAACCATCCCGTTTTTTAGGCGAAATGGGTATTCAATTAGATGTTTAAAACAATAAGTATTATTTTAGGCTGCTTAAAAATATATTTTTTTAAAAAATGATAATAAATATCTGTTAAGATAGAAATACCTAAATATTTATTTAAATTATTATGAGTTTACTTGATCGTCATCCGTATTTTTCACTCACTATATATTAAGGCGATATTAATTATTTTAGCGAATATGGATCGTCAATCATGGCCTCAGACAGGGTACGCATCTCGTTAAAGTGCACCACGGCGCATTGAGCCACAAACATGGCGATGGCCGCCCCACTACCTTCGCCTAACCACAAGTTAAGATCCAAAAGAGGCTTTAAGTTTAAATAATCCAAAAAGGCTTGGTGAGCTTTTTCCTGGGAGCGATGGCCAGCGATAAAGTACCGGCTGATACCTGGGGAAAGCTTTTCGGCTATGGTGGCCGCGGCTCCAGCGATAAAGCCATCGACTATGACCCCAGCCCTGCGGATGGCGGCGCCTAGGTAAACTCCCGCCATGGCCCCAATCTCTAAGCCACCCACCTTGGCCAAGACGTCTAGGGGATCAAGAGGATTAGGTTTATTGATTTCCAGGGCCCGTTTCACCACCTCGGTTTTCTGGGCTATCCTGTCATTGTTTAAACCCGAGCCTCGACCAGTAGCTTCTTCTGGGGAAAGGCCAGTAAAGACCGAACAAATACAAGAAGAGGGCGTGGTGTTGCCAATGCCCATCTCTCCAGCCGCCACCAAATCCAAAGATGGTTGGGTCAAGATCACGTCAATGCCCGCTAAAAGGCTCCGGATAGCCTCATCCCTGGTCATGGCTGGGCCTTTGGCGATATTTTTGGTGCCTAAGGCGATTTTTTTATTAATTATGACGGGATTGGGCTCAAACTGGTAATTAACGCCCACGTCTAAAAGGAGAACCTTGGCCCCGACAGTCTGAGACAAGGTGGTGATGGCCCCGCCGCCTCGGGCGAAGTTGACTATCTGTTGCCGGGTGACGCTTTGGGGGTAAGGGCTCACCCCTTCTTCCACCACGCCATGATCCCCAGCGCAGACCACCATGAGCTTATTTTCGTGTCTCGGTTTGGAGGAACTTTGAATGGCCGATAACTGAATGGCCAAACCTTCCAGACGCCCGAGGGAGCCAGGCGGTTTGGCCAAACTGGCTTCCCTTTGGGCGGCGGTTTCGGCTAAGGCCATGTTGGGGGGGGTTATTTGGCTTAAATGGGCGGCCAAAGTATTTTCGAGATCCATAAAAAACCCCTTACGGCTCATAGCCTTGGTTAGGTCTTTTTAAACGCCTTTATCAACAATTAAAGCGGCCAGATCGGTCACCCGGCAGGAATAACCCCACTCATTGTCATACCAAGCGATGACTTTAGCTAGATTGCCATCCAGAACCTGGCAGAAGGGCCCATCAACTATGGAGGACAGGGGGCATCCTTTGTAGTCCATGGAGACCAGGCCTTCCTCGTCATAACCCAAGATACCTTTCAGCTCGCCTTGGGCGGCTTCTTTCAAAGCGGCCCGCAAAGACTCAGTAGTGGCTGGTTTTTTGAGAGTGGCCGTAAAGTCAACCACGGAGACCGTCGGTGTGGGCACCCTTAAAGAGAGGCCATCAAATTTGCCCTTCAGCTCGGGAATCACTAAAGCTAGGGCTTTGGCGGCTCCGGTGGTGGTAGGAATGATGTTTAAGGCCGCGGCTCTGGCTCGGCGGAGATCTTTGTGGGGCAGATCCAAGATGCGCTGATCGTTTGTGTAGCTGTGGATGGTGTTCATCAAACCTTTTTCGATGCCAAAAACCTTGTTGACCACATAAGCCGGCGGCGCGAGGCCATTGGTGGTGCAGGAGGCGTTGGAGACGATAAAGTGCTTGGCGGGATCGTACTCGTTGTGGTTGACGCCCAGGACAATGGTCTTATCCTCATTGGTGGCGGGCGCGGAAATAATAACTCTCTTGGCTCCAGCCTCTAAGTGGGCTTTAGCTTTGGTGGCGTCGGTAAAGATGCCAGTAGACTCAATGACCAACTCAACCCCATTGGCCTTCCAGGGGATCTCCTTGGGATCTTTTAAAGCGTAACTCTTAACTTCTTGACCATTAATAAAAAAGCTGTCCCCCTTGACCTCAACTTGACCAGGAAAACGGCCATAGTTGGAGTCATACTTCAATAGATGGGCGTTGGTCTTAACGTCAAAGAGATCATTGACGGCCACGACTTGAAGTTTGTCCGGATGTCTTTCGCTGATGGCCTTGAGGACTTGGCGGCCAATTCTACCAAAACCGTTGATGCCAATTTTGATGGTCATGTTCACTCCTAAAGGAATAATTAACTGCCTCTCCTAAGAGAAAGGACTCCTGATCCAGAATGAGGCTCTAATACCCTGGCGACCCTAATAATAGATATAGGCGAGCTGAGTGTCAAGGAGAACTCTAAGTTTTTGGCCAGAGGCCGATTCTTTCCAGATCTAAATTAGCCAAAATTATGGCTGGTTTTGAGCCTAAAGCGCGAAGAAGCGGG
>JAISWW010000113.1 GCA_031270705.1 Deltaproteobacteria bacterium | reverse complement strand
AAGGGGCGCGATATCTACGACGTGACTTTTCCTCAATAGGCTGATTTTTCCTCCACGTTACGCTTTCAGGGCGCTCTAGGAGCTTGTTGGATTGAAGGGCTTTACCGCAGACGTAAATGAAGCCGTTTCTTAGGTATAAACAACGGTCTTAGGCCGAGTTATCTGGAAATTCTATCTTCGAAGGTCAAAAATATGTTGTTCTCTGAATTTGATCTTGACTTAGCCTTAGTGGTTTCCTTTGAGGATGGCGTTGAGAAAGGCGTTGAGAAGGGCAAAGTCGCCATAGCTAAAACCGCTCTTTCAATGGGTTTGTCGATAAAAGATGTCTCTATAATTACCGGTTTAAACGAAAAAGCTGTTTTCGAGATTAAAAATGGGTTTCTTAACTAGAGACATGCGATATATGGCGATGTAATTCTCTCTATTAGACTGTTTCAATCTTTACATAGCGTTTTTATGAGGCAATCAGAGACTATTATCGTTGTTAATACTTATATACAATTTTATTACATTATTATTATATTTATATGGATAAAATATATAATATTAACTCAAATTATAGAAAAATAAGGAACAGCTCAACCAAAAAAATGATTTGACCCTGACCTCCCTTAAATCAACCATATTCTCTTTAAACCGCGTTTTTTCTTCCAGCCAACAAATAAACCTAATAAAAATAACAAACGAATTTTTTGGCATTGAAAAATTGTCAAAAACTTAGGCGCTAATTTTTCATAATGTTTTAGATTATATAATATAATATTATGTATTTTTTTAAAACTTTATGACTAATATAGGTTTATATTAAAAAATATTAAGCGAAAATAAATTAATATATACAATTAGAACTATAAAATTTAAATTATGTTTTGAAAAATTAAAAATAATGAAAAACATTAAGACCGTAGATTCTCTAGTCGTGACTTTTCCAAGGCTTCCCCAAGAGGCCTCTAAGTTTAAAGCCTTAAAATTTTGGCCTATTCGCGAACATTATTCTTAGCCAAATGACCAGACCCGCGCCTTCAAAAATGTTGACTTCCAGGAAAGATATGCTAATATGACATATCAAAAGCGGAAAATTGAGTTTTTCATATTTTTTCGTCATGTTATGACTGGATAGCTTTGGCGAAAATTCTTGGTTGGGATAACTACTTCAGCGTAGATAAATAGTCATGTTCGCTCGGGGAATTACCAAAGGGAATATAAGTTACAGGTCTTTCTTAAGGGGCGTTAAGTTTCAAAAAATGGAAAGTAATTTCAGCCTGGCCCAGACGGTTATGGACTAAGGACTCAAAATATTTATGCTTGGTTTTTTAAATATTATGACAATTATTGACATTAATATTATTAATTTTACTTAAAACTATGATTTATCATAACTGTATTTCGTCTATTTTGTGAAAAAATATTTAGAGGTCATTGTGAAACGCCTTATATTGACTGTGGTTTTGGGGTTGGCTCTCATAACTTTATTCTGTCCCACCGGGCGAGCCGACGAGTTTGTTCGCGGAGTCTACCCAGCCACGCCGCCTTCCGCCTTTACTCTCTACGCTTTTGATCGGGATCTTTTAGGGGCTTGGAACACGCCTCTTTTCGCCTATGAAAAAAAGTATATCCCGGAAAAATATCAGGATCTGCCTATTTTAGGCGGTTGGTATGGCCAGGGATTTGTGCCTGACCGCGAAGCTCTCATGGGTAGTGGCCTCAAAAAGGCTTTTATGGTGGCCAACTCTTATTTCAACATTGAGCGGATCCGCGACGCTTTAAATGAGATGGGGTTAACTCTCCAAACCGCCCCAGATGGGGTGGAAAATTTACCCCAAACTTTTCGGACAATGGGCCAGGTTTTTAATAGACCAGAGCGCGGGGAGGAACTAGCCGTTTACGCCGAAAAGGCCTTAACCTCGCTCAAAAATCACACGGACAAATTGACTGGAGTAAGGCCCCGGGTTTATTTCGCGATGAGCGCTGATGGGCTAGCCACTTCCTGCCCAGGCGAGCAGAGATCCAATTTTATCGCGATCGCCGGCGGGCAAAACGCCATGATCTGCGACGACTCCATTAAGGCTGGTCGGCCGCGGATCTCGTTTGAGCAGTTAATAACCATGGATCCAGACGTCATCTTGGCCGAAAGCTACGCCTTAAAAAAAGAGATGGATAGTGGCGGACGTTGGGGCAAATTAAGGGCGGCCAAAGAAGGGCGAGTCTATCTTTTGCCGCGAGGGCCATTTTCTTGGAACGGCCATCCCACTTTAACCACTTTGATGGGCGCTCGTTTTTTGGCTAACGCTCTTAACCCTACTCTTTATCCCTTGGCTATTGTCCCTGAGGCCCAGGAATTTAATCGCCTGTTTTTCCGAGTTGAGATGACCGAACAGATGGTCAAAGAGCTCTTGGATCCGAGTTTGGCCAGCGATGAATAAACGCTTTCTTTGGATTTTGTTTTTAGTTTTCTTGGTTTGTCTGGTTTTAGTTATTCCTTTGGGCAGGTATCCGGTCACGGTGGGGGAGATTTTTCGTTCCTTATGGGCCCATGTGACCGGCGAAGGGCAGAGCGCCAGATCCGAGGAAGTGGTTTTTATGTTTTTGTCCGTTAGGCTTCCGCGGATTTTGGCGGCGGTTTTGATTGGAGCTTCTTTATCGCTATCGGGGGCGGTTTATCAGAGCATCTTCCGCAATCCTTTGGTTTCTCCAGGGATTTTAGGCGTTCTGGCCGGAGCCTCTACGGGGGCGGCGGTGGGCATAGTCATCTTCTCCTCCTGGATCATGACCCAAGTTCTGTCCTTAGTGGGGGGGTTGGCCGGAGTTGGTTTATCGCTATTCCTTTCCCGGCTTTATCCTCGCTCTCCGATGTTGGCCCTTTTGGTGGGCGGCTTAGTGAGCTCATCGTTTTTTACGGCTCTATCGTCTTTATTTAAATACGTGGCCGACACGGAAAGCCAGTTGCCGGAGCTGGTTTATTGGCTGATGGGCACCATTTCTCGGGCCACGGGCTCGCAACTTTTATGGGTTGGCCCACTTATGGCTTTAGGGATTTTCTATTTAGCCGTTAGTGGCCGAACCGTTAACGCCTTAAGCTTAGGCGACGAAGAAGCCATGAGTCTAGGCGTGGACAGTAAAAAAGAACGCTTAAAGCTGATTGGCTTAGCCACTATGGTTTGTTCATTAGCCGTGGTGGTGGCCGGCATTGTCAACTGGGTAGGCTTAGTCATTCCGCATGTGGTTCGCTTATTGATTGGCCCTAATAATTTAACTTTATTGCCCGCCTCGGCCATTTTGGGCGCCATTTTTGTTTTATTGACCGATACTTTGGTGCGTTCCATCTGGACAGCCGAGTTTCCCTTAGGCATTTTTACCTCATTAATTTGTTTGCCTTTATTCGCTTTTTCTCTGTGGCGGGATTGGGTGAGAAAATGATTGAAGTCCGTCGGTTATCGTTTGGCTATTGCCGATGCGCGGGAGTCTTAAAAGAGATCTCCTTTGAGCTTAATAAAGGCCAGACTTTATCTATTCTTGGCCCTAATGGTTGTGGCAAGACCACTCTATTAAAAGCGATCTTAGGTTTTTTGCCCATTAGACAGGAAACCATCTTTTTAAATGGCTCGCCTTTAGAATCCTACGCTCGCAATTCTTTAGCCAAGGTCATGTCCTATGTGCCTCAATTGCGGGACGGAGTTTTTCCATACCGCGTTCGCGATATGGTGCTCATGGGCAGAACTGGCCGACGTCATTGGGGCGGATTTTCTTCCGCGGACGAGAAAAAGGCGGATGAAGCCATTGATAAGGTTGGCGTTAAGTCCTTGGCCCGTCGGCCAGTCACCGAGCTCTCTGGCGGTCAACAGCAACTGGTAATCATCGCTAGGGCCTTAGCTCAAGATAGCCAGTTTGTCCTAATGGACGAGCCGACCAGCGGACTGGATTTAGCCAATCAGACTCTAGTCTTAAACGTTATG
>JAISWW010000061.1 GCA_031270705.1 Deltaproteobacteria bacterium | reverse complement strand
TTACGCAAATTTCTTTAAACGACGTAATCGATGGGGACGCCATTCTAGCTGACATAAGCAAGCGGTTCCGCGAAGACCCAAATCTTGTTCTTTCTGAAAAAGAAATGGTAAAATTAGTTTTAGCCCCTTTGGGCAAGGTCACGGGAAATCGTAAGGAGTTTGCTAAAAATACCGTGTCATTGGCGAAATCTTTGTTTAAAGAGGCTGAACAACAAGGGGATCTACTTTAGTCGTCGCTTCGACGTATTCATTCTTAGGGCAAGATAAGCTTAGCGCCCTTTTGGGCGGGGAGGAAAAAATGAATGACCTCGCGAATTATATAACCGGTGGCGACTACATGAAAGCCAAAGCTGAGGCCGCGGCAGCCAATGCTGAGATTTAAAGATTAAGGGACATGGCTGGTAGAGAGGCTGAAAAAGCCAGGCTTATAAAAAGCGTCTTCAAAATGAAGCTTGACAACGTTGATTTGCCTACTATTAGCGCTTATACTGGTTTAAGCATTGAAGAAATAGAACATATTTTGAGTTAATAATTGCTGTTAAGGCTAACTTACTGGCAATTATAATTTTAAATTTAAACTAATTTCTTGATAATTGCTCATTTTGCTACCCTGAGGCCCTTCAAATGGTCGACCACATTCGGGGGAAAGTTACTTATACCTAAGCCACAAGTCGCGGGGGCTGAGAGGCTAGTTTGAAACTTAAAATAAATTCAATTGCCAATAAGTGAGGGGCTTTGATGAGGGCGCGGACGATATGGCCCAAAAAATGAAGCCTAATGGTAGGCCCAGTAAATTGATCCACAAAGTGACTGGAGTAAGCGTCTTAGGTATTATGAGTTCAAGCAGGAAGCGGCTATTGACCATAAAACCGCCTTATTGAACGCTTAACTAACATAAAGGCGCGTTTCAATTAGGAATTTTTTATTTTATCTTTGTTATAATTTAAAATTACCCAGCTATAATAGACAGAATCAGCTTAAGAAATTTCTATAAAGCGTCTAATCCGCTGAAGAACTTAAGCCCTATCCACCGAATAATTTACAATTTATCCTCAATAGAGCAATACAACTCCATTATATATTGAATGACCTTATTATTGTTTTTAACTCTTAATTTTGGAACGTCTTCTGTTTCATTATATTCATTTTTATTTACTATATCCGAAATATGATTTAAAAAATCTTGCGCCCATTGTTGGATCAGATCAATATCAACATTGAATTCTTTGGCCACTTCAAAACTTGATTTATCTTTTAGAAAATAAGATTTAAGAACTTTATCCTTAAACTTCTGATTATAATAGACTTTGTCATTATTATCTAATTTCAAACCCATAAAAATATACCATTATAACAGTATTATAAAAATACGTTGTTAATAAGCTATAAAAACTAGTGGCCTAAGCAACGCGCTGGCCCGGGGAACCAAAAGGTCGACAAAAGCGTCCGCGCGGTTTAATTTTTATTTTAAATAGAGTCATACAACTCAATTATGTATTGAATGACCTTATCGTTTTTAACTCTTGGTTTTGAAACATCTTCTATTTCATTATCATTATTTTTACTTACCATATTCGACAAAAATTGCATAAATTCTTGCGACCATTTTTCGACCAAATCAATATCAATATCGAATTCTTTGGCCAATTCTAAAGCTGATTGCTTTTGTAGAAGATAAGATTTAAGAATCCGATCCATAGACTTATGATCATAAGACATTTGGTTAGCTTCGTCAAATTTTATACCCATAAGATATACCATTAAAACAATATAATAAAAAGACTTTGTTCCGGCCAGAAATAATTGACCCGCGGCCCCCTACTTCCCAACTGTTCATTTCTGGTTAATATACCACAAATGGGTGAGGCGGGACATTTTTTTCCTCCATTTTTCGCCCCACCCAAAAAAAATATCCGCCAAAATCTATTTAAAGATTTTAGCGGATAATAGAGGCGCTTAAACAATTTGGCCTTAGAGGGCCCGAAGAGTTAATTACAAATCTGGCAGTTATTGTCCTCGCAGCTCAATAATTCCGATTCTTGAACCGGGCCATCGTCCTTCCAGAAGGGGGAAAGCTCGCGCAGTTTGGCCACCACTTCCGGGAAAATCTTTAAGGCCTCGTCCACCTCGTCGTCAGTATTAGTGACGCCCAAGGAAAGCCGGATAGATCCATGAGCCGCGGTGAAAGGAACGCCCATGGCCCTTAAGACATGGGAAGGCTCCAAGGAGCCCGAGGTGCAGGCTGAGCCAGAGGAAGCGCAGATACCCGCGTGCGAGAGATGGAAGAGGATCGATTCGCCCTCAATATACTCAAAACTGATGTTAGTGGTATTGGGGAGACGGATGGTTCGATGGCCATTGACCATGGCGTAAGGAATCTTCAATAAGCCAGCCTCAAGGCGATCGCGCAAGGCTTTGACGCGGGTATTTTCCTCAGGCAAGCGCTCGCCGGCCAACCGAGCGGCTACCCCTAAGCCAACTATATAAGGCGTATTTTCCGTGCCGCCTCGACGCCCGCCTTCCTGATGGCCACCAATCATAAAAGGCGCGAATTTGAGCCCTTTCCGGACATATAAAGCTCCAATGCCTTTGGGAGCGTGGAGTTTGTGCCCAGCCAAAGAGAGCATGTCAATTTTGGAGGCCTTAAGATTGATGGGGATTTTGCCGACCGCCTGGACAGCGTCGGTATGAAAGACTATGCCCTTTTCGGAGCACAAACGGGCCACATCTTCCACTGGAAAGAGAACGCCAGTCTCATTGTTGGCCCATAAAAGGCTAACCAAGGCCGTGTCCGGGGTCAGAGCCTTTTCCAGTTGCGACAGGTTTAATAAGCCATCGCGATCCACGCCCACCTCGGTGACCTGATAGCCTAAACGGCGCAGAAAAGCCGCGTTGTTGATAATGGCCGAATGCTCAACGCGGCTAGTGATCAAATGCTTTTTGTCCGGCTGGGTCCGCAAGGCTGACCACATCGCCGTGTTGTCGCTTTCGGTGCCACAGGAGGTGTAGATAATTTCGCCCGGCTCACAGCCAAGGAGATCAGCTAGTTGTTGGCGGGCTTGTCTTAAAGCCGCGGCTACCTCCCCGCCTTTGTGATGCATGCTGGAGGGATTGCCGTAAAGCCCTTGAAAAAAAGGGAGCATAGCCTCCAAAACTTGGGGATCCACCGCGGTGGTGGCGTTATTGTCAAAATATATCGTCCTCATAAAAAACCCTTAAAAGCGCCACCCTAAGGCGCTTAAGAAGCCGGGGCCAAAAAAAACATTAAAGGCCAAAAATTAAAAGAAAGATTGAGCCAACAAAAGCGAAAAAAATACTTATTCCGGTCGACGCTCGCGCACCACAATGTCCGAATCCACCAAAGCCCTTAAGCGCTCGGTCACAAAATCGGCCAAGGTGCGTTTGGAGGAGGGGCAACTAGCGCAGGTGCCTTTTAAAGTTACATAAACCGTCGGGCCATCCACGTCCACCAACTCAATGTCCCCGCCATCGCGCATAAGAGCTGGGGCGATCTGGTTGGCGATGGCGTCCTCAATGAGCTTAATGCGTTTTAAGGTGGTGAGGCGGCCCCCTGGTTTTTGGCCATTGCCCGGAGTGGCCGTCTTTTTAAGGATCTTGTTTAAGAGAGCCTCAATCTTCTCCACGCATTTGCCGCAACCCCCGCCAGCTTTGGTGAACTGAGTGATCTCCTCCACCGTGGTCAAGCGATTGGTTTTGACCACCCGCTCTATCTCCACGTCCGTCACCCCAAAGCACTCGCAGATGATCTGGCCTTCCAAAGCTTTGGGTTTTTCGCCTCGGTAATTGGCCACCGCCGCTTCCAAAGCCTCTTGACCCAAGACCGAGCAATGCATTTTTTCCCGAGGCAAGCCGCCAAGGTAATCGGCGATGTCTTGGTTGGTTATGGACAAGGCTTGCTCTAAAGTGCGCCCTTTAATCATTTCCGTCAAAGCCGAAGAAGAGGCGATGGCGCTGGCGCAGCCAAAAGTCTGGAACTTGGCGTCTTCAATAAGGTCTTTATCCTTATCAACCTGGATGGTCAAACGGAGAGCGTCCCCGCAGGACAGGGAGCCCACCTGGCCTTCCCCATCAATCCGGGCGACGACGCCCACGTTGCGAGGTCGCTCAAAATGCTCCATCACTTGATTGGTATATTCCCACATTTTTCGAGCTCCGTAGATCCTCATTTCCTGGCCGAAAGAGAATCAATAAAATAAGATAAAGCCAAGTCAGTCCATAAGTCTTATAAAACAATATATTAAACCCATAATTGGCTATTATCAATAAGTGTCAAAAATCTACCCTAATATATACAGGCTTCCGGGTCTAACCGCCTGGAGGGCCAAAAATGGCTCACTGGGGATAAGCCAAAAATCCCCATGGGAATTATTTGACTTATCTAAAAGTCTATAGCCTATAGTAAGTTTAAGGTCAAGAATTATCAAGGGGGTAAAGGGGGTTTTTCGGGGGTTTGAACAAAAAAAATTTCGTGACCAATAATTATCAAGATATTATTTTAAAAATTTGTATAAAAACATGAAATAAAAAAGGCTCCTCGGGCCAACTTTTGGGAACCCCGAGGAGCCGAAAAGACCAGTTTTACTTCCGGGTGGCCCTTAAACCGTTGGCCACAACCGCCATACAGACCCCAATATCGGCGATGATGGCCATCCACATGCTGGTATAACCCACCATAGTCAGAATTAAAAAGGCGGCTTTAACCGTAAAAACGATAACAAAGTTTTGGAGAACCAAATTCCACACGCTCCGAGCCAAGCGGGCGAAGGCGGGAATTTTGCTCAGTTTATCGTCCATGATGGCTATTTGGGCCGTCTCAATGGCCACGTCAGTCCCCATCATGGCCATGGCTAGACCTATGTTCGCGCTGACCAAGGCGGGGGCGTCGTTGATGCCATCGCCGGCCATGCCCACATGACCTTCTTTTTTTAGCTCATTAATGACTTTAGCCTTGTCTTCTGGCAAAAGCTCGGCGTAATAACGATCCACCCCGGCAATCCGGGCCATGGACCGGGCCACCGCTTCGTTGTCGCCCGTCAGCATAACGGTTTTTAAGCCCAGTTTTTTCATTTCTTGGATGGCGGCTAGACTTTCCTCTTTTAAGGAGTCAGCCACCGCGAAGATGGCCAAAGGTCGGCCCGCCTCAATCAAAACCACGGCGGTCTGGCCTTGGTTAACCAAGTCGCGCCAAACGGTCTCGGCTTCTGAGCCGGCCCAAGCCTCAGGCGGCAAGAGCTTTTGGTTGCCTAAAAGATAATCAAGGCCAGCCATTCGCGCCCCAACGCCTTTGCCAGGATAGGCCTGAAAATTTTCCGCCTCAATGATCTGGTCTTTATGGGCGTAACTTTCAAAAATAGCCCGAGAAACCGGATGATCCGAGCGAGAAGCCAAGGAGGCGGCCAATAAATTAGCCCTCGCCTCGTCCACGTTGGCCAAAACAACCGTAGCCATGAGACGAGGCTGGCCAGTCGTAATGGTGCCAGTTTTGTCCAAGGCGATAATGCTCAGTTTGCGGCCCTCTTCCAAAACCGCCCCGCCTTTTATGATGAGGCCTTTTTTGGCGGCCGCGGCCAATCCGCTTAAAATGGTCACCGGCACGGATATAACCAAGGCGCAGGGGCAAGAGATAACCAATAAGACCAGAGCCTTTTTAATCCAAAGAACCCACCCAAAACCATAATATAAGGGCGGTAGAATGGCCACCAAAAAAGCCAAGCCAAAAATCGCCGGCGTGTAGTAGGCCGCGAAGCGATCCACTAACCTTTGCACCGGGGCTTTCTGGGCTTCCGTGGCTTCCACGAAAGCCGCGACTTTGGCTAAGGTGGAATCCTGAAAGACAGCCGTTGTCTCATACTCAATGGAGCCAGAGCCATTTATGGTGCCGGCGAAGACTTGATCGCCTGGGTTTTTGTCCACCGGGGCGCTTTCCCCAGTCACCGGGGCTTGGTTGATGGTCGTAAATCCCGAAAGAACCCGGCCATCCAAGGGCAGTTTTTCCCCTGGCCGAATCTGGATAATTGAGCCTACTGGGGCTTCCTCAGCCCGAATTTCTCGCCATTGGCCATCGGAGGCGCGAGCGGTGGCCTTATCTGGCGTTAAAGCCAAAAGACTGGCTATGGCCGCTCGCGCTTGACTTAAGCTACGATCTTCCAAGGCCTCGGCCAAGGAAAAGAGGGCCAAAACCATGGCTCCTTCGGCCACTTCCCCTAACAAAACCGCTCCGGTCACGGCCAAACTCATTAGGGCGTTCATATCTAACTTTAAGCGCTTAAATGATAATAGACCTTCTTTATAGACCTCAAAACCAGTTAAAACAAAAGAAAGGATAGAAATAGCCACGACCAGGTAATAAGAAAACCCTTGCCAATGACATCCTTCAGCCAAAAAGGCTAAAATAGTGGCGATGATATACCTTTTCCAAGGCGGGGCTTTGGCCGCGGGCGTCTCATCAGCGGAGAGGGCATTGGCCTCAAAACCCGCTTTTTGAAAAACCGCCTCAATGGCCTTTTGCTGGCTTTTCCCGTCTTTAATGGATATAACGCGCGAGTTGAGGTTAAAGCTCAGTTCCCCCAAGCCTTTAATTTCCGCCAGCTTGGCGCGCAGATGATTGACCTCCATGTTACAGCACATGCTGGGCACGTGGTAAGAAACTAGGGTGGGGTCAGAATCCGCTGTCGAAGCTTGGGCTGGAGCGCTCGGCTGGGGCTCAACGGGTTGGGGCGATCGCGGCGTCTCGTCGGCGGAGAGGGCATTGGCCTCAAAGCCTTCTTTCTGAAAAACCGCCTCAATGGCCTTTCGCTGGTTTTTCCCTTCTATAATGGATATAACGCGCGAGTTGAGGTTAAAGCGCGTCTCCCCCAAGCCTTTAATTTCCGCCAGCTTGGCGCGCAGACGCTTGACCTCCAGGTCACAGCACAGGCTGGGCACGTGATAAGAAACTAGGGTCGGGTCAGAATCCGCTGTCGCCGCTTGGGCCGTAGCGACCGGCTGGGGCTCGGCTGGTTGGGGCTTCCGAGGCATTAAGGGAATAAGAGGCTGAGGCCTAAGAGGTTGGACAGGCTTTTCTGTCTGTTTATAATCTAAATCAACGGCCAAAACCCCGGAAATATTAGTCAGAGCGTCCCTTAAAACCCCAGTTTCCTTAAAACGATCGAGACCTTCGACCAGAAAACTAGCGCTTCGCGGCTCGCCCCCCAATAAGCCGGGGCGACTAGGGGCCGGCTCGCCGTCTTCCTCGGTGGCCGAAGCCTCGCCTCCTTCCTTTTCGTCTTGAGCGAAACTCTCAAAGCCTTGGCTACCCAAGGAATGAACGGGATGATGGTGATCAAGCTCATGGACAACCCCGCATTTAGGGCAAAAATGACTCATGGCGACTCCTTTTCCATAAAAAATGACGTTGGGCTCAAAACCCTTATTGACAATTATAAGGTCTATAGTTACTATAGAGTCAAGAGGTAGGGGCGATTTTTATTATGGAGATACGCCGTGACCAAAGAAAGAAAAGATCTTATTAAAATAGGCGAGCTAGCGAATATGGTAGGCGTCCAAGTGGTCACCATCCGCTATTACGAGAAGGAAGGCCTATTGGCTAAACCTCAACGCTCGCCCAATGGTTACCGAACCTATCGCCGCGGAGACGTGGAAAGGCTTCGGTTTGTGCGCCATTGCCGCGAACACGGCATGGCCATTGAGGACATTAAAACGCTCTTAAAGCTCAGGGAAGCCCCAGAGCGGGACTGTATGGAAGTCAATACCTTGGTTGACGACCATATTAAAAAGCTAGAAGAGCAGTTGGCCTCCCTGCAAGCCTTAAAAGGCCGCTTGGTTGAGCTGCGCGGCAAATGCCCGCATGGTGGGGCCATTAGCAACTGCGGCATTTTAAAAGGCCTCGATAGAACCTATCAATGCCGAGTTTGGGAAACAGAAGATAACCCTAACCCGAGCGTTTAGGGCTGGATAAAGAGCTGTCAGCCAACCCAAAAAAGGTTTCCTTGTTTATAAATCGATCGCCAGACCAAGAAGGCCAGCCCCTAAACAAAAAAGCTAAATTAAGCGTAATCAGAAGTTTTATTATAAAAATAATTTATGATAATCTAAAATTTTATATTATTTAAATCAACAAATATTTAAGTACCTTAAATAATGTTATATTAGTTGTAATATATTTGTCTTTTTATTTGATAAATTAGAGGTTATAAAATGAAAAACAATATAGTTTTTTTATTATCATTTTTTAAGTAATATTTTCTTAGGTTGCGCTGGTTTGGCCCCAATGGAGGAATTAGCCATTAAACAGGGGATGGAAGTAACTTTTCCGGGCCAAGAATCCTATAAAGACTTAAAAAATATCAGCGATCCATGCGTAATTATTCTTGCTGATAAACTAGAAATAGTGAAAGTTGATGATATAAGAAGTAATCACTCAAAAATTAGTGGGAAAAATGTTTTTTTTGTTTCTCCCGGCCAGCATTCTTTTGACATTCTAAGAGATACAGGCATATCTATCGGCAGTAGCTCTGGCTCAGGTTCTGGCGGTTTAAGCGTCTCAGTAAGTCATTCAGATAGATTAAAAGCGCCATACAATAATATTAAATATACATTTGAAAAAGGAAAAAGTTATAATCTAACTATGAGCGTGGAAAAAGATGTTCCAATCTTTTCAGAAATAATTATAGAATCTGAGTTGGCGTCGATAGAAAAATATAAAAATGATTTATACGCATTTATTAAGAACTTAAAATTTGATGATACAAAAAATATTAAAATGTATGAATCGTATTTAAACTATTCTAAAATTAATCATCACTTGCTCGATGGTAAATGGAAATATGTTCCAGTATTATTTCATGCCTCTGAAGATATAATGATAATTTCTGGGAATAATATAGATTATATTTTTCCTGAAAATCCAATTTTCCCCACTTTCGCTCCTTGGAAAGGTAAAATAATCTATAATGAAAATACAATTATCATTTTATGGGATATAAAACCTACCGTAACCAATCCCTCGACCACTCGTCAGGTGGCCTGGTATTACACAGTTAATGGAGATATTTTGGAAACAAAGGCTCGCTACGGTGGTATCGCCTTCCCAGATTTAGGCGGCCAGTTCAAAAGGATAAAAGACTAGGGAGCCGCGAAAGATGGCCAGCGTTGACGCCAAAGAAAGGAAGCCAACGGCTATGGCCCTTTAGCCTATTAGTTAGAATTTTTGGAGATCTTTTTTTGTCGCGAAAAAAGAAAGCCGACTTCATTGTCCAGCGCCTCGTCAAACTTGAAAACGCGAGAGTGGATTTTTAAGCGAGAGGCGAAAATGACTTTCCGCTAAAATATTTAGCGCGCAATCTTGAGTTTGATCTTGAGGTTATATAGAGCGCTGACTGGCGAAAAAATAGTCGCGCCTAGTTTTTTTGCCAGCTGGAAATGTAATAGAACCTGAGCGCTTACTCTGGGCGCGGAGACATATTTCACGGCTAAAGACATTCTCCCAAGTCAGTTTCGCGCTTAAAATATTGGCCAAGCCTCACCGGGCTCTCTACGCGTATCGCAAAAGGAGAGATTTAGGCTTTAGGCTCGTAATCAATCGGCGTTGTCGCTTTTACCCTATGAGCCGGAGTCTGGGCTTTAACCCGCGTGGCCGGCACCTGAGCCGGGCCATGGGCGCTGGGGCTTTCGGCTTTGGCTCTTTTGGCCGGCACCTCAGCCTTCTCGCGCGAACTCGGGCTTTCGGCTTTGGCTCTTTTGGCTGGAACCTCAGCCTTCTGAAAAGCGCTCGGGCTTTGAGCCTTAGGCTTCTGGGCGGGTAGCTCAGCTTTTTCATGAGGGGCGGGACTTTCGGCCTTAACCTTTTTGGCCGGAACTTCGGTTTTGGGTCTTTTGGCTGGGGTGATGGCCACTATTCTAATAGTCGGGGGCTGGGCTTTTTCCCGAATCGCTGGCGTTTTGGCGGCCCCTACGGTTTTATCCGAGTCGACGCTCGTTTTTTTGCCTTTTGACATAGCGAAAAATCTCCTGACTGGCTAGACATAAAACTGACTTAAATAAGGAAATAAAGCTTAAATAACGACATGGCTTATTTTACCATGGCTCTCTATTCCCTGGCGATTTTTTTAAAGTAAAATTTTTTGGCCAAAAAAGCCAAAAATTTTTCTGGCTTTAAAACATATCTAAAAGGCTTAGATTTAATACAAATATCTTCTAAACATTATTTTAACAATCAAAAAGAATATTTAAATTATATTTATACTCTTTGATAGATTGATTAAAACTTAATTTCAAAAATTCAAGTCATCTAAAGTTTTCTTAATATTTATGAAGCCTAGGTAATCTAATAAGGCGTCCCTTGGCTATAGATTACGAGTCCCAGTCCCAACCCGCCCTTAGCTTAAATCGACCTCTAACTTAGTTCGAGCCCGAGCGAAAAAGTTAGGCCAGATCTCCAATCAGCCTTATTAGCGCTCAACCAAAACAAAATATTTGGGCGCGTTATAAATTCGTTCCCCAAATATCATCGCGCGCGAAAAAGCAACTAACTTTTTTTCTATCTATAATTTCGATTGAAGATTTTCGAAATTTTTGATTAAAAAAACCGAGATTAAATAAAAAACAATAATTAACATTTGAATAGCTAAAATAGCTATAACTAACCATATTTTAACGATATATTAAGTCACGAATTTTAGGTCATAGAGGCTCCCTTTAGGGAGAAATAGCCTTTCCCAGAACCCATCCCCAGCAAATTGTCAGTTCTTTGGCCGTTACTTACCTACTATTAAGAAGGGCTATTAAAGCGCGAAAAACAGCTTGCTAAATTTTAAAAGCCCTTATATACTTCAAATTCCAAAACCCATGTTTTGGGGTCTGGCCTAAAATCCGACATTGGGCGCGCGACTAATAACTTAAGGCGAGCCCTGGCTTAAACATAGGTCAACCAATTAGTTAAGACATAGCCCAGAAATACTTATTGCCTTGTATATTTTTAATGTCATTTAAAGTTTTAGATTTAGCTCGCGGATCTTATCGCGGGCTTAAGAGTTAAGGCTAAAAAATTATTTAGTTTTTCTTTTAGTCGCGCCTAAATTAAAAAACCGCGCGCCTAAATTTAGGGATAAATAATTAAGCGCTTAAGCATTTTCGCGCGAGCTATTTAGCCTTAGATTTTTCTAAAGGGCTGGCTCCGTGGGCGCGAATAAACCCGCCCCGGCCACGGGCTTTTTGGGCGCGGGCGGTTTAGGCGGTTCTATTTTAGCTTTGGATTGTTTGTCTGGGGATTGGCTAGATCGCCCCTTTAAACTATAGCTAGAACTAGAAGTTGGGGCGTTTTCTTCATCCGGCCCCACAAATTGGGCTTTTAAGGCTTTTAAGATTTTTTCTCGCGAGCCTGGCTTGTAAGTCCCATTTAAAAGAATAACAAATGATAAAGGCTCATTGAGTCGATCTGGCCGCGTGAGGTAGCCAGCCAAGGTTTGGATATCGCTCATGGTGCCAGTTTTGTAATAAACCGAGCCATCGTCGGTGGAGTTAAATAGCTCCCGAACCGGCTCTAAAGTCCCTAAGATCCTGGCCATCTGGCGAGCGGTCAAAGAGTTTTGGCGACTAAGGCCGCTCCCCTCAACCATAGTTATGTCGGGGAGTTTGTATTTAGCCAAAAAGTCCTTGACCACTTGTTGAGCTTTGGCCGGCGTGGCCGGGGCGCCATATTTTTCCGCCCCCATGGTCAAAAATATTTGATTGGTGACGTAATTATTGGAGTGTTTTAATAACTCCTTGATCATCTCTTCTAAAGTTTTGCTGGATAAATGGGAGTAGATAAGTTTCGTCTTGTTCGGCAGAGTTTGTCCGATAATGACTTGGCCAGTAACCGTAATCTGGAATCTTTCTAAAAGAGCTTGAAACATTTGCCCAGAATTTTTTTCCGCGTCCTCGGGGCTGGAAGAAATATTTAAGCGATACTCCCTTGGAACACGGTCTTTTCTCCGCTTTTTCGGGCGGTTGCGCTCGGCTACTTCCACCGTAATTGGGGTTAGAGGAGCGCAAGGGTGACATTCAACTATTTTGCCATTTTGATCGATAAGGTAATTAACGGTGTTGAAGTTGACCCCGATCGCCAAATTATAGGCGTCATAGGGGTTATTGGTGAAAGTGTTGCCGTCTAGAATTAGGCCTGACTCAAAATATGAGGAATCTAGATAAATGTCTTTAACTTCGCGCAAACCAGCTTGCCTAAGTTTTTCCATGATTAGGCAAATCTCTTCAGCCACTAAAAAAGGATCGCCTCGACCCACGATCCACAGATTTTTAGCCGAGTCTAAATAAAAGTCGGTTCGAAATCTAAAACCCAGACCCAGGGAGTCTAAAGCCGCCCCGGCGGTGACGACCTTTAAGATAGAAGCGGGCGTGTACTTCTCGTCCGCGTTTAAAGAAAAAAGCTCTCGCGATTGGCCTTGGCCAACGTGATTGTCGGCCACTAAGACCGCTCCGGCTCCGGCCATAGTTTTGACGTTTTCTGGAAACGGCAAGGTTTCCGGATCCGGTTCAGATTGAGCCTTAACTCTCGAGCGCTGAGGTTTACGGCTTTTTTGGGTCTTGGAGCTAGATTTAGGCTTAGCTTTGGGCTTGGGTTTTTGTCCTTTGGGTTTTACGGATTTTTTGGCCTCGGCCTTTTTGGGCTTTTTGGCCGCGACGAGATAATTGTCAGCCCAGGTTGGCTGAGGGCCCCAAGCCCAAGCCAAAGCCAGACCGACAATGACCAAGATTTTTAGGAGTTTTAAATGCCTCCCATTTTTTGGAGCGAATTTTTTAGCCATAAAACCAATTCTCCCAAAATGGCCAGAAAATTGACCGTTCTTATGTGTGGCGCCTTGGCCCTCATCTTTTTGGCTTCTGGTTGTGGAATGTTTTCCTATGGACAACCAGCCAGATCCGGCAAATCATACGTAATTAACGGCAAAAGATACTATATTTTGGCCACAGCGGAAGGGTACAAAGAAAAAGGCCTCGCCTCTTGGTATGGAGACCCCTTTCATGGTCGACGCACGGCCAGTGGGGAAATCTACAACAAATACGAGTTGTCGGCCGCCCACAAAACACTGCCACTCAAAACCTGGGTGGAAGTTAAAAACCTGAAAAATAACAAAACCATGTATATCCGCGTCAATGACCGGGGACCCTTCATCGCTGGCCGCGTCATCGATCTAAGCCAAGCGGCGGCCATTGAGCTGGGGGTTTATCGACCTGGCACCGCCCCAGTAATCGTGACCGCCGTGCCCGCGGCTAAAGCTAAGCGTCTGGCTCAGAGTTACGCCAAAGAACAAGCCAAGAAAATCTCGGCCTCTAAAGGCAATGTTTTAAAATAATAACTTAAAAAGCGCTAAAAGGCAACCTATTTTTGATAACAACATATACAATATTAAGGAATTAAAATAGTAAAAAAATACAAAAAATATTAAAACTTACTAAAATGATATGGCTAGAATTTTGAGCCGAAAAACCAGCCTTGACATTAAAGAAATTAGTTATTATATTTAACTAAAAATCTTCAAGGTTTCAAGCGCCAAATGTCGCCAATCAATCATGTCATCGGAGCCAAAAACGTCATTTTAAGAGAGGCCAAAAGCCTGGAAGTTTTGGCCTCTAGCCTCGATGACTCTTTTAACCGAGCTCTGGAACTTATTTTGTCCAGTCGTGGCCGCGTCGCGGCCACGGGCATGGGCAAAAGCGGCTATATCGCCAAAAAGGTGGCCGCGACCCTATCCTCAACCGGGAGCCCGGCTTTTTTTATCCATCCCGCCGAGGCTGGGCATGGGGATTTGGGCATGTTGGAGCCCCCTCGGGATATCCTCTTGGCCTTTTCCGCCTCAGGCGAATCGTCGGAGTTGGGGATAATTCTTGAGTTCTGCGCTCGCCAAAGCCTGTCAGTCATTGGGGTGACCCAAAATCCCCAGAGCCTCTTGGGTCGTTACTCCGAGATTGTCTTGGCTTTGCCCCAAATTGACGAAGCTGGCCCCCTGCCCTTCGCCCCCACCACTTCCACGACCATGATGTTAGCTTTAGGCGACGCTTTGGCCATGGGTCTTTTATCGGCTCGCGGCTTTACGGCGGAGGATTTCCAAAAATACCACCCCCATGGGCAAATCGGAACTCGCTTAAAATCAATTGACGAGATCATGCGCGTCGGGGCGGCCATGCCCATAGTCAGCCCGGAAGAGCCTATGAGCCAAGCCCTCATGACCATGACAGGCAAACGCTTGGGTTGCTTGGGCGTGGTTGAGTCTGGGGCGCTAGTGGGCATTGTGACTGATGGCGATCTGCGAAGACACATGGGGCCCAATTTATTGGCTAATCCCGTTAAAGCCATTATGACCGCCAACCCCATCTCTTTTGAGCCCAAGACCATGGTGGCCAAAGCTCTAGCCGTTATGCGCGAAAAAGGGATCACCAACGCTTTTGTCACCGCCCCTACTGGCGAGCCAGTTGGGGTGATCCATATTCATGATTGTTTGTCAGCCGGAAGAAATTAAGTTCCAATGATATTAGGTCATTTGGAGAGAGGGAGGACGCCTTGTTTAGCACGGCCAGCGCCACCGACGCCAGCTTATTAGTCAAGTTGGCCCCAGTTGTTTGGGGGTTGATTAACATTTACATATGGATCATTATTATTAGGGTCTTAATATCCTGGTTTAGCCCTAGTAATACAACCGGTTTCATGATATTTCTGCGCAAGTTCACCACCACGCCCTTAAAGTTGGCCCGAGCCGCCTTTCCCCTCCAACTGGGCGGCATGGACTTTTCCCCAATTATTCTTATCTTGGGATTAAGTTTTTTGGCTAACTTCTTAAAAATGTCCATGCTCTTTGTGGGTTCGGGTGGTTCCATCACGAAGATCTTGCCAATTTTTATATTCTGTCTTTTGATGTTAGTCAGTACCCTAGTCTGGTTCTTATTGGTTATTATGATCGCGCGGGTCATTATGTCTTTAATCGATCCCTCGCCCTATAACCCAATAGTTATGTTGGTTTATGGCCTAACTGAGCCTCTTTTGGCTCCTTTTGGTCGCGCTTCCAAAGGTGGGCTAGATATTCGGGCTCTCATCGTGACGGCCATTATTTTTCTGTTTAATCACTACGCCCTGGTTTGGCTCATAGCTAGAACCAGAACTTGGATTCTGTCCACCAACATGGTGATCTTGTAGAGCCCCTCGCGCTCAATGGGCTCCTCTAAGCTAAAAATCCTAGTTACGCCTCGCTCCTCAAAAGAACGGCTTTTGGGTTGGCAAGGCGAAGAGCTAAAAATAAGTTTGACCGCCCCGCCAGTTGAGGGAGCGGCCAACGCGGCCTTAACCAAATATCTGGCTCGTCTTTTGGATATCGCGGCGAGCCAGGTCAAGGTCAGTAGCGGACAGGCCAGTCGCCACAAAACTGTCACGATTGAGGGCCTAGAGTCGCAAGAAATTACGCGAAAAATAGAGAATCTTCTTAATGCCACCGCTAAAAATTCTAAATAGATTTAAGATAGGCCTAAAACCGCTCGAGCCATTTTTTCGTCCTCGCCCAGTTGCCGAGTTAAACTCGCGGCTGAGTCAAACCTAATAACGCCCCGTAGCCAATCCATAAACTCCAAATCCAGCTTTTCTCCGTAACAATCCCCATTAAAATCAAAGATATTAGTTTCCACAGTCAAGACTTTAGAGCTAAAGGTGGGATTATGGCCAACGCTGGTCATGCCATAGAGAGTTTTTTCGCCTAATTTGACGCGAACGGCGTAGACTCCGGGGCCTGGGGTGAGCTGACGGCTCTGGCCGAGGTTAGCGGTGGGGTAACCTAAACAGCGACCTCGAGCTTGCCCGACCTCGACTACCCCAGAAATTCGGTAAGGTCGACCGAGGATATTGGCCGCCTCTCGAACCAAACCGACCTTAATTAAACCGCGAATATGGGAACTGGAGTAAGTTTCGCCGCCTGGGCCTTTAACCTGCTCAATGGAAAAGACTTTGGCTGGGACTGGCAGGGACTGGCCCCACTCCTTAATTAAAGCGAAATTCCCCTCGGCTCCCCGGCCAAAATGGAAATCTGGGCCAATAAAAATTTCCACTGGCTTTAGGCGAGTGGCGATGATCCGATCCAAAAAGTCTCTGGCCAGGAGATCGCTCATGGCTCGGTCAAAGCGCAAGCGACCTAAAGCCATAAGGTCAAGCTCGCGTAATATCTCAACTTTTTGCTCAAAGGTGGTTAAAGTTTCTGGGGCTCCAGAAGGCGAAAGAACCACTAAAGGATGGGGCGAGAAAGTTAAAGCTAAACTGGTGGCCGATAATTCATTGGCTCTTTCGATGACCCGCTTAATTAAGGCCTGATGACCCAAATGAAGGCCATCAAAAACCCCAATGGTGAAAACTGTCCGGCCCAAAGGCTGAGAGGATAGCCAATCAGGGATGATTAACATAACGATAAGGCGGGGTTAGCCGAAAACCCTAAACAAAGGCTGGGGGAAAATTTATAAGAACGCCCTAACATAAGTAAATCCCTAAAGCGACTGGCACCAATCCAAAACGACAAAAGCCCGCCAAAAACCAAGCCTAAAAAACCAAGACCAAGGTCTAAAAAACTCCAGACTTTGGCCTTCTGTAAATTTATAATAATGGATTTAGAGAAAATTATCAATGCTCCGAAAAGCGATAAAATCAAATATTAAGTTGTATTTTCATAATATAATAAATTTATTTAAATAATAGTCACAATAAAAGAACCTAATATGAAATTTTATTCTTGATAAAACTTTTTTTACAAAAAACGAAAATCTTGACAAGGACGGCGTTTTGCTTTAACATTCCTCAAATAATTTCAGCCCATGATTAGGCGGTTTTGCCAATTAATCAAAAGGCTTAAACGAGTGGGCTTCGCCGAAATGGTGGAATTGGTAGACACGCTAGGTTCAGGGTCTAGTGGGGGTTTCCCCGTGGGAGTTCAAGTCTCCCTTTCGGCACCATATATTAGATTTAACAAACTATTTTAGGTCAAAAATTAATTAAAAATTAACTTTTGACCAAAAGTCCCGCTAAATTGTCATAAAGTCAGGCTGGAGATGTTGAGATTTAGACAAAAACGCTTGACTTGAAAAAATATAGTCGAATTAAATATTACAAGAACAATATAAATTTACTTTTAGCAATTATAAAAATAATTAATCTTATGATTATATTTATATTGTAGATAAAAGTTAATAATTTCTTCAAAATTTTCATACAAATAACGATTTTTGAGCCACACGCGGAATATCTGTTAGACAGAATAAGGTTCTCTGTTTTTTGATGTTTGCTATTTGAGTAAACTATTCGATAAAATTGTATTTAAGCAAAATATTTAGTCATTTAAGTAAAGATTAATTATCACGGATTTTCATGGGAAAAATGGGTTGAAACTGGATGACTTAAAATCTCAATATTATAACCTAAAAAATAAATAAATTTTAGTAAAAGCACTTAAAGAACTAAAATAATAAAGTAAAAGCATCTTAATAGTTAAAAGATTTTTAAAAAGTATGTTTAAGTAATTTAAAGTCGTAGTAAAATTTAATATTTTGTAAAAATAATAAGCATTTAAGTCTTTTTAAATTGATGCCAATTTATATCAAAACTCCTTTTTTAGTTCAAAAATAATCGTATAATTTAATATAATATTTAATTAAGCTATTATCAACAAATTTTAGTTTGGTACCAAATTT
>JAISWW010000211.1 GCA_031270705.1 Deltaproteobacteria bacterium | reverse complement strand
GGTCGAGACAGCCTCTTCCAAGGTCTTGGGCTCTTTTTTTAGGCTCTGGGACTGGAGCCAAGCCGGTAGATGGCGGGCCTCTATAATCCCTTCAGGGCCACAAAGAACCACAGCCCTTTCGATGATATTCTCTAGCTCCCGAATGTTCCCTGGCCACTCGTAAGCCCGTAGCAAAGTATAGGCCTCATTGGAAATATGGATGGGTTTATCCTGATCGGCGGAAAACTTGGCCGCGAAGTTTTCGGCTAGTTCCATGATATCCTCAACGCGTTTGCGCAAGGGCGGTAACGAGAGAGGAAAAACGCTGAGCCGATAATATAAATCCATGCGAAAACGGCCTTCCTCGGCCATCTTCTCTAGCTCGCGGTTGGTGGCGGCCACCAAACGCACGTCAACTTTTATAGTTTGGCCCCCGCCCAAGCGCTCAAACTCTTTTTCCTGAATGACGCGCAAAAGTTTAGCTTGGGTGGCCAGACTCATGTCGCCGACCTCATCCAAAAACAAAGTCCCGCCGTGAGCCATCTCAAAACGACCCTTGCGACCACTCACCGCCCCCGTAAAAGCCCCGCGCTCATGGCCAAAGAGCTCGCTTTCCACTAAACCTTCAGGCAGGGCCGCGCAGTTGACTTTAATGAAGGGTTGGCCGGATCTTAAGCTATTGGAGTGAATGAGACTGGCGATCATCTCTTTGCCAGTGCCGCTCTCCCCGCGGATGAGGACAGTCGTGTTCGTGGCCGCGACTTGAGCCACTTCTTCCAAGATGTTGCGCAAAGCTTTGGAATGACCAACCATTTGGCCAAACTTAAAATTTTGGTTTAGGATGGCTTGGAGACGGCGGTTCTCCTCGATCATGGCCTCATGTCGCGAGCTAAAATCTCGGCGCACGCCCACGGCCCTAGAAATGAGAGTGGCTAAAACCGTCAATAAGCGCATATCCTCATCCATGCGCTCAGTATCCGCGAACAAGCGATCAGCGGAAATGGCCCCAATGGTTTGGCCATCCAAAATTATGGGCACGCAGATGAAGGCCACATCTTCTTTTTTGAGATCCCGGGCTCTGGTTCTATTCAGAAACAAAGGCTCCCGCGAGACATTGGGCACCACCATGGCTTCCCCAGTTTCCGTGACCCGACCAATGACGCCTTCCCCTTTTTTGTAACGAGCCCGGCGCTTTTCGGAGGGGTTTAAGCCGTAAGCCGCCTCCATGACCGTTTCCCCATCGGGATTGATGAGGTAAAAAGCTCCCCGCATCATGCCGGTGTGGCGAGCCATCAAACCTAAAGCCGCGTCAAGATGATCCGAGAGTTCCGAAGTGGCCCCGTTTAAAGCCTGGCTGACCTCAAAGAGGAGCCTTAACTCATCTGTTTTATCCTTTATTTGATCGTGAATGCTTGTCAACTTATTCAAACCGCGTGAAAAAAACCGGCCAAGCCGGGGCTGTCGGCCTTAGTCGCCCTGAGCTTGGCCGTGGTAAATCTGCAATGGGGAAAGGCGCCAATGTTGATTGTTCCCCTCTTTGAGCCTTAACTCTTTTAGGCCCTCGACCGCCGCCGTTAAGCTGGCCATGGTGGTGATCATGGTCAGTCCGCGCTTAATGGCCGCCCAGCGAATTTGGCTCGCTTCTTGGATAGACGCGTGATCGCTGGTAATGTTGACCAATAAGACCGCTTTGCCATCCAACATAAAGTCAATCAGGTTCGGGCGAGGGGCGTTAATTTTATCGATTCTTTGAGCCGGAATGCCGCTAGCCACCAAAGCGTTTTGGGTGCCAGGGGTGGCGTGAATGGCGAACCCTAAGGCCACCAAATCCCTAGCCAAGGGAATCAAAGCCGGTTTTTCCTTATCGCTCACGGTCAGAACAATATCCCCCGAGCGCGGAATTGTCATGCCCGCCGCGGCTTGAGCTTTTAAAAAGGCTAAGCCAAAATTATCGTCCAAACCCATGACTTCGCCGGTGGAGCGCATCTCTGGCCCTAAATCCACTTCCGCGCCGGCGAAACGATTCCAAGGCAAAACGGCTTCTTTAACCGCGTAATAACCCTGATTTAAGGGCTCGACAAAGCCAAGTTCCTTTAAGGAGCGCCCGGCCATGATTTGGGCCGCCGTTTGAATGACTGGCCGGCCCGTGGCTTTGGCCACAAAAGGCGCTGTCCGCGAAGCCCTAGGGTTGGCCTCCAAAACGTAAACCGTTCCTTGAGCCACGGCGAACTGGATATTCATTAGCCCCTTGACCCCTAAGCCGAGGCCCAGCTTTTCCGTTTCTTGGCGGATCTCGGCTTGGATCTCTTGGCTTAAGGTAAAAGGCGGTATGGAGCAACAAGAATCCCCGGAATGCACCCCGGCCCTTTCAATATGCTCCATGATGGCCGCGATGACCACTCTTTCCCCGTCAGCCACCGCGTCCACGTCCACTTCCACCGCGTCATCCAAAAATTTGTCCACTAAGATAGGGCTATCGTTCCCCAAAGAGAGGCCGCTTTGCCCTAGCCCGCTTAAATAGCCGCGCAATTCCTCCGGGCGATGGATGATCTTCATGGCCCGGCCTCCCAAAACAAAGGAAGGCCGAACAATGACCGGGTACCCTACGCGCTCGGCGATCTGGCAAGCGCTCTCAATGTCCGGGGCCATGCCGCTAGGCGGCTGCTTTAAATTTAAGCGATTGACTAAATCATTCCAGCCTTTCCGATCCTCGGCCTGAAAAATGGCTTCCGGCGGCGTCCCCCAGATGGGAGCTCCCGCGTCTTTCAGATCTTGAGCTAGATTCAATGGGGTTTGGCCGCCTAATTGGACAATGACCCCGTCGGGTTTTTCGGCTTCCACCACGGCCAAGACGTCTTCCAGGGTCACGGGCTCAAAATATAAGCGCCCCACCGCGTCATAGTCCGTGGAGACCGTTTCGGGATTGGAATTGACCATGATGGTCGAAAAGCCCATTTCCTCAAAGGCCTGGCAAGCTTTAACGCAGCAATAGTCAAACTCAATGCCCTGGCCAATCCGATTCGGCCCGCCGCCTAAAATCATGACCTTGCGCCGACCGTCAGATTTCGGCTCCGGCTCTGGCGGGGAAGTGGGGGAATCGAAACTGGAGTAAAAATAAGGAGTCTCGGCCGCGAATTCGCCCGCGCACGTATCGACTTGGCGAAAATGGGGCCTAACGCCAGAGGCGATTCTTAAAGCCTGGATCTTGGCCGGCGTAATGACCAGAGCTGGCCGAGCGGCCTTAACGATCCGGGCGACGCTTATATCGCTAAAGCCCTGGGCTTTAATCTGGATCCACCACTCGGCGGGTGGATCGAGACCTTTGGCCAAAGTCTCGGCCAAAGAGTCAGCTATAAAACTCTCAGTCTCCCAGATCTGGGCTAACTGGCCAATGAACCAGGGATCCAAACCAGTTAATTGCTGAGCCTCTTGGCTAGTTAAGCCAAGCTTAATGGCCTCATACAGGAAAATCAGACGGTCCGGATCCGGGGAAACCAATTTGCGTTTTAGCCACTCCAAGCGCTCCTCGGGATTGAGGCTAGCGATTTCCCGAGCGTACAAACTTGAGCGGCTAGTTTCCAAGCCGCGAAAAGCTTTTTGCAAGGCTTCCCGAAAATTGCCGCCCAAGGCCATGGTTTCGCCCACGGCCCGCATCTCCAACCCCAAAACAGGGGAAGAGCCGGCGAATTTTTCAAAATTAAAACGCGGGGCTTTGACCACGCAATAATCCAAAGCTGGCTCAAAACAAGCGGATTTGCCGGTAATGCCGTTTTTGAGCTCCCCTAAGGTATAGCCCACGGCCAGTTTGGCCGCCACCCGGGCGATAGGAAAGCCCGTGGCTTTGGAAGCTAAAGCCGAGGAGCGCGAAACCCTTGGATTCATCTCAATAACCACGCGGCGACCAGTAGTGGGGGAGATGGCGAACTGGATATTGCAGCCCCCATTTAAACCCACGGCCCGAGCCACTTTTAAGGAATCGTCGCGCATGGCCTGATATTCCACGTCCGTTAAGGTTTGGATAGGAGCCACGGTAATCGAGTCGCCAGTATGAACGCCCATGGGATCGACATTTTCGATGCCGCAAACGATTATGGCGTTATCGGCTAGATCCCGGATCATCTCCAGCTCTAGCTCTTTCCAGCCAATTAAAGATTGTTCCACCAAAATTTGGTGAATGGGCGAAAGAATTAAGCCCCGCCAAGCCAGCTCTCTTAACTCCTCACGATTAAAAGCCACCCCGCCGCCTGATCCGCCTAAGGTAAAACTAGGCCGCACAATGGCCGGAAAGCCGCCGCGCTCCGCCGCCGCCAAAGCCTCATCAACGCTTTGGGCCAAGCCGCTCACCGGAATGTCCAAACCCCACTCGGTCATGGCCGTCCGAAAACGCTCCCGGTTTTCGGCGATTTCAATGACTAAAGGATTGGAGCCGATCATCTCGACCCCATGTTTTTCCAGAACCCCAGCCGCGTGCAAATCCATGGCTAAATTTAAGGCGGTCTGCCCGCCTAAAGTCGGCAATATGGCTTGCGGTTTTTCCAAAGCGATGATGCCGGCGGCCACCTCCAAAGTCATGGGCTCAATGTAAGTGCGATCGGAAAGCTCGGGATCGGTCATGACGGTGGCCGGGTTGGAATTTAAAAGGACGAGCCGATAGCCTTCTTCCTTAAGAGCCTTGCAACCTTGGGTGGCCGAGTAATCAAACTCGCAAGCTTGGCCAATGACAATGGGCCCAGAGCCCAGGATCAGTATGGTTTCCAGATCCGATCTTTTAGGCATGATGGGCCCTCAACATTTGGTAAAAACGCTCAAAAAGGCGCAAAGAGTCATGGGGCCCAGGCGAGGCTTCGGGATGGAATTGGACGGAGAAAGCCGGTTTATCGATCCACTCTAGGCCTTCTAAGGTTTGGTCATTGACATTCCATAAACTGGGTTTTAAGCCGGAAGGGAGAGTTTGAGGGTCGACGGCGAAACCATGATTTTGGGAAGTGATCCAGACCCGACCAGTTTGGCTATCCACCACCGGATGATTTAAGCCATGATGGCCAAAGGGCAGTTTATAGGTTTTGGCGCCCGAGGCCAAAGCCATAATTTGATGACCCAAACAGATGCCGAAAACGGGGACGCGGCCCAAAAAGGCTTGGACGGTTTTTATGGCGTACTCGCAAGGAGCCGGATCCCCAGGGCCATTGGGCACAAAAAGGCCATGTGGGTTTTCGGCCAAAATTCTCTCTGGCGGGGTCTGGCCTGGCCAAATGGTCAGATCCAGGTTATGGGCGCAAAGTTGATCCAAAATGGAACGTTTTACGCCCATATCAATGACCGCGACTTGAAAATTGGGACGATCTGGAGTAGGCGAAGCGCCTTTTCTCGCGTAAACCTTCTGACAAGAGACTGAGCTCGCCAAATCCAGGCCGCTCATGGAGGGAATGGCTTGAGCCTTTAGGAGCGCGGGGTTGGGATCTGGATCCCAAGGGCCAATATAACCATTACGGGCCCCTTTTTCGCGCAAATG
>JAISWW010000195.1 GCA_031270705.1 Deltaproteobacteria bacterium | reverse complement strand
TAACAGAGTCACCATATCCGAGAAGGTCAAGAGCCAACCAGGCGAATCGCCGATTGAGTTGGTTCGCTCTGGCTCTTTGCGGGCCATCAGTACACCTCCCCTTCTTGGCCTGGTCGACGGGGCAAAACAAACTCAAACCCGTCAAAATCAAACAAAGACTCTTCGCCCGCCAAACGCTTTAAAGCTCCTTCTTGAGCCACCGTGAGATCCAAAACCAATTCCACGCGATTATTTTTCGCCCTATGGGCTGGCGTGTTATTGGCGTACATGGGTTGACCGCCGCCATAGCCATAAGCCGAAAGCTGAGTCAAAGAGAGACCTTCCGAAGCCAGAAAACGCAAAACGGCTAAAGCCCGCTCCAAGCTCACGTCCCAATTGTCGCCCACGCCCTCGGTCTGAGGGGGAAGATTATCGGTATGGCCTTCCACGCTAATCGGGATGGGAACCGCGCTCATAATCTTGGCGAAACTCCGTAAAGTTTCCATGGCCTCGGGGGCCAATTCCGCGGAGTCGCCCTCAAAAAGCAACCCTGAGGACAAAATAATTATTCTTTGGCCTTGATTGCGCGTGATCCTGGCTCGCTCGTCATTGAGGCTCGGGGCCAACAAGCCCCGAATCTGAGCCATTTGAGCCTCATAAGGCCTGGGTTTTTGGCCCAAGGAGGCTTGATTTATGGCCAAACCCGACTCTTGGCCATCCGGCGTATAACCACCAGCGGTCACCCCAAAAGTCTCGTTGACCGAGCGGAGGACTTTGCCATACCGAGTTTCGTCAAAATTCGCTTTGGCGGTCATCATTATAAAAAAGGTCAACAAAATTAGAGCTATGGACGTAAACATGACCATAGTCGAGTCAACCCTGGGCTCATCCTCGCCCCGACGCCGTTTAGCCATAAAATTACCTAAAGGCCGAAATCCGAGCGGCTGGCGGAATAAAAGCGTGAAGCTTTTGCTCAATAATGCGCGGGTTATCGCCACGACACAAGGCCAAAATGCCCTGGACAATCAGCTCTTTCACTAAGGTTTCCGCTTTGGAGCGAGCCCTCAGTTTACCCGAAATGGGCACAAAAACGACATTGGCTAAAATGGCCCCGTAAAAAGTGGTGACCAAAGCCACGCTCATGGCTGGGCCAATGGCCGAAGGATCGTCCATCTGTTGCAACATGGAAATTAAGCCAATGAGCGTCCCCAACATGCCAAAAGCCGGGGCGAACGTTCCCATGGCTTGAAAGATGTCCGCGCCTAACCGGTGACGCGATTCCTGAAAGGCGATCTCGGTTTCCAAGATATCGACAATAGCCTGAGGCTCCAAGCCATCCACGGTCAATTGAAGCCCTTTGCGCAAAAACTCGTCGGACACGTCGGCGATGTCGTTTTCCAAAGACAATAAGCCTTCCTTGCGCGCTTTGGCCGAAAAAGCGATAAACCCGGTGATGATGTCGGCCATGGTCACGGTCCTAGTCACAAAAGCGTTCTTAAGGATCGACACGGTGTTTAAACAATCCCTTAAGGGATAGTTAATCATGGTGGCGCAGGCCGTTCCGCCAACCACAATCAAGAGGGAGGGCATGTCTAAGAAAGCCCAGATACCCACCCCCATGTTTATGGAAATGACTAAAAGGCCGATAGACGACAAAATACCAATTATGGTCGCGACATCCATGGGGCTTCACCTTGTCAAGCTTTTGGGCGGAAATGCTGGTCATTAAGGCCAGAAATAATCCCATGAAAATCTATAGCAATTTATGGGCCTAATTTTAAGCCATTTTTCAATTTCCTTTAACTTTTTGGCTTGACCAACCTCAATTTGGAGCCTGGCCAGGAGAAACTTTTGAGCTAAGTATCGGAAATCGCTTGATTTTCTAAAAAAACAGGGGCCTTAAGGTCTCATGATAACTCATGAGGCCTCGAGGAATATTGAGCCCTAATTCTAAAGTTTTTTTGACCCAAGCCCTAAAATTGGAGCTTAGGGCGATTAGGTTAGAACTCAAAAGATGGCTCTCGCCAATGGCCGCGAAATACATTGTATCACAATTGATCTTTTGGGGCCAGTTTTGAAAGATTTTCGTCTTATTGAGCCATAACCTAAAAGGTAGGGATCGACCAAAAAAGAAAACCCGCTGACCGGACGGCCAAAGCCGTCGGCCAGCGGGAGCTAAATTTTGTCTTAATTAGCTAGTTTTAGGGTTTTTGTTCTTCTTTTATAGCCGCCCAGGCTTTTTCCACCACCTCGCCTTGACCAGCCGCCCCAAAAAACGCGTTTTCAAAACTGAGGTATTTCTGGGCCACTCTCTGGAGATCGGCCGGGGTCACGGCCTCAATGGCTTTTAGGTACTGATCCTCAAAATCTAGGCCCAAACCAAACACTTTATTAAAAACCGTCTCATCCAGGCGGCGGCCTAAAGTCTGGCGGGAGATTTTTTTGACGCCCAAAAGATACCGCTTGGCCCCAGAGACCTTAGCCTCGTCGATGGGCTCGTTTCTAATCTGATTAATAATGGTTTGTAAGCTGGTTAAAGCTTGGCTAGTTTTTTGGGGATCCGTGGCGATGTAAAAATAAAAAGTTCCAGTATCTAGGCCCGGGCCATAACCGGAGGTCACCACATAAGCCAAAGACTGTTGATCCCTTAAAGTGGAGAACAATACGCCCCCCATGCCCGATAAATAAGCCGTCAAAACGTCCAAAGGGGCCTGATCGGGCGAGGCCAGACCGGGAGCCAGAAAGGCGATGGCCAGATGAACTTGGGCCCGTTCCACGTTATCCAAGCCGAAGGCGGTTTGGGTCAAGGGTTTGGGTGGCGCGGGCGTTATAACCTCGCGAGCCTCCCCCTCTGGTCGCCAAGAGCCTAAACGGGCTCTTAAAAAATCCAAAGCGGCTTGCGGATCAATATCGCCAGCCACGGCCACTTGTAAGGTTTCTGGCCGGATGATCTCCGAGTAAAAATCTTTTAAATCCTTGACCGCGAATTTGGCCACCGTCTCTTTGAGGCCAAGATTATCGCGATGATAAGGGTGATCGCCAAAAACGCCCCGCCGCACCAAGCGAAATAGCCGATCCGCCATCTGCTCGTCTTGGGTTTTTAAGGCCACTAAAATCTCTTCGCGAACCTCTTCCAAACTCTCCGGGGCTAAGCCTGGCTCAGTAACCAAATCCAAGATTAAGCCTAGCCCTTTTTCCCAGTTGGTCGCCAAAAATGAGCCCGAAAGCCCTAAAGAGTTGCGACCGGAAAAACCATCGACGCTGGCCCCTAAATTTTCCACAGCCAAAGCCATTTCTGGGACAGAAAGCTTTTGGGTGGATTTGGGCCAAACCTCGGCGAAGAAATTGGCCAAACCATCCTCGCCATCTTTTTCCCCCAATAAACCGCCTTTGGTGACGACTTTCACGGCCACCCGCGGCAAGGAATTGTCTTTAAGGAGCAAAACCTCCACGCCATTATCCAAGCGATAAGTTTGGTAAGCGTCTGGGGTCGCGACTTTGACCTTAACCTCGGGGAGACGCCAATCTTTCAGCAAAGTTCCCAGTTTGGCCTCATCCAAAGGCTTAGCCGAGCTGGGCAGAGCGATGGCCGCGATCAGATTATCCGGGCGAAAGATTTCTTTGGCTAAAATAACCAGATCATCGGCTTTTAAGCGAGCCCAACGTGCCAAATAGGCGTCTTTTAGCCGATAATCGTTATTTTGAAGCTCAAATGAGGCGATAATGCCATTTTGCCCTTCCGAGCTTTCTTGACCCAAGATGAAGGCTTTTTCGGCTAAAACCACGGCCCGCTCCATTTCCGCGTCCGTGGGCGGATTGGCCACCAGACCATTTAGCTCCTCAATAATAGCCGCCAAAGCGAGCTCAATCTTTTCCGGCTCGGCCTCAAAGCCAATATAAAAGTTGCCGCCAAAGCGCATGGTCATGGCCGAGGTGTCGATATCCGTGACTAAGCCTTTTTTGGTCTTCACCTCGGCGTAAAGACGACTAGCCCGGCCCTGGCTTAAAATGGCGGATAGGAGATCCAATTGACTGGCTCGGCTGTCGTCAACGCCTGGGGTACGAAAGCCCAATAATATTTTGGGAAACTGGACTTGGGCGTTGACCTTGACAGAAATATCGGGCCCTTGATTCGAGGCGGGTTTGGCGATGGGCCTAGCCGGCGCGGGATTTTTGGGGTTTTTCAGGGGATTAAAATATTTAGCCACCAACTCTTTGGTTTGGCTGGGATCCAGGCCGCCCGAGACCACCAAAAAGGCGTTGTCTGGCCTATAATGCTTGCGATGGAAAGCCAAGGCCGTCTCGCGCGAGGCTCCCCTCACTGATTCAGGCGAGCCCAAAACCATATGCTCATAAGGATGGCCCTTAAAAACCCGGGCCATATATTCTTCGCCTAAAACCCGATCCGGATTGTCTAAAGCTCGGTTTATCTCCTCAACCACTACTTCTTTTTCCAATTTGTATTCTTTTGGATCGTAAGTGGGAAAAAAAACCATATCCGCTAAGATATCCAAGGCCAGCTCTGTCTCTTCGGCGGGGAGACTGAGGTGGTAGCAAGTCTCGTCATAATGGGTGTAGGCGTTCAGGCTCCCGCCGTTATTTTCCACTAAACTAGAGATTTCTCCAACTTTACGCTTGGCTGATCCTTTAAAGGCCATATGCTCCATTAAATGAGCCAATCCGTACTCTTTTGGCGAGGCTTCATGGGCCGAGCCAGCTTTAATCGTCACCCGAGCGGTGATGACTGGATTGCCGGGCTGGGGGGCCAAAATGACTTTGAGGCCATTTTCCAGAACAAAACTTTCATCGGCTCCCCCCCAGCTTAGCTCGGGAGCCACCAACTGTGTCACCATAAATAGCACCGTAATTACCGGAAAAAGATTAATCAATCTACTCATTATTGTCTCTCTATACTTAAAATCCCCCGGCCAAAAAGATTAGCGGGAAAATTGTCATTATAATAGCTTAAGAGATTTCGCCCCGTCCAGATAGCTGAAAAAAGGGCCCAAACAGCCAGAAAGTTCTAGAATTGAGACTCGGCTAAAAAGGGGCGTTGGGCGGCCCAAAACAGCGTTCCTGATTTATTGTCAATTTCAGGGATTTTTGTTATAATGGGCGATGTTGAAAAAAACCATTGGCCAAATTCATTTTGGCTCGACTCTTGCCTGCCAAGATAACATAAAAACGCTCGCTGGGCCATTTTGTCAGTCTCTTGGTCAGCCTAGGCGGCTTAATGGTTTATGATTGAAGTTGGCCAAGCTCGTTTTGGCCCCTAAGCTGGAAATAATGGCCACTTTTTTAGTGGTAACTATTTCATAAATAAGTTAATATAATAAAGAGCCCAATCTAAATCAAGTTGGGAAAAGCTTTAACAGCTAAACGCTTGGAAATGACCCTTTTGGCCCTGAGCCGGACTTTGAGCCTGACTTTAGGGGGGGTCTTTTGGCTAAAGGAGTCCCTTAAGCTGTTTCCGGGTGAGAGCGTTTTTTGGCTTAAAGCTTGATTCAAGGGTTTTTTTGGCTATAATGTATAAACATTGGTTTTTGAGCTGACTTTTATTGGACGGAATAGATGGATCCAAAAGACTTGAGCTTAACTGGCCAATGAGCTAAAGTTCGCCGGTCTAACCCGAAAGTACGGGCATAGAGACCTCCACAACCATATTCGTCCAGCCCAACTATCGCACAAGGGGCGGCCCTCATGGCTGAAGTTAAAAAGACCCAGTGGTCTATTGATCGCCTTCTCAAACCCAACACCCGAATTGATCTGATCCTTGACGTGGATCTGATCAATGACCGCATTGACGTTCGCAATGGGACTGTGTATGAGATTACCGAAAAACAACTCATCCTCTCCCAAACCGATCCTCTCATGACTAGGTCCATGGTCGGGCGGGAAGTTGAGGTTACCTTTGTTGGCCGAGAGCCGGTTAGCGGGGAAGTCATGCGTTGGGGCTGGAGTGGCAAAATAGTCGGAATTTCCGATTACAAATTCAGCGAGACCGAAACGGTTCAAGCCATTTACCTTTCCGCTCCCAAACCCGGGGAAATTAACGAAACCAACGCTCGAATGGACTACCGGTTGACCATTGTCTCCAATGATCACATTAGTATCCAAACCCATCCTTCCTTTGGGCGCGTGGTTTTATTTGACTTTTCGGCTGGCGGCGTCCTCATTGGCGTGCCGGCTCCGCCTCAAGCGACCTTGGGCATGCACCTGTGGTTTACCCTCTTTTTCCCCAATTTTCAGACCGCGGGCGGTCAGACGACCATAAACGGCGAAGCCGAAGTGGTGCGGGTCAACTATACCCCTGGGGATAAGATGGCTAAACTTGGCCTAAAATTCCACGAATTGGATTTAAACGCTACCCGGGCTCTCCAAAAAGCCATTAATTATTATATGCTCGAAGAGCAAAGGGCTCGCTTACGCTCGGAATCCTAGCCCCCTCAATTTCCGCCTTTTTTAGGCCCTCCGCCCCCTTTTTTGGGGAGCGGAGGTTTTTTTTCGCCTAAAGCGCGACCAAAAAACCGAGCGATCCTTCTTCCAGTAGAAATAATTTTTAAAAGTCTGGAACCCTAAGAGGCCCAAATCACAAGACTTTTTTTATTTTCTGAAACCCAAGAGTCCCGCCCAACCAAATTTTTTAGAATTTTCCCTTGATTTTCCAACACTTTGGAGCGATAATCTGATATGAACAAATCGTCGCTCATAGGATCCGACATAATGGCAGTTTGAATTATCGCTCCAGGCTTAGAAAAGAAAGCCTAGGCTTCCGCCTAAGTTTTTTCGGTTTAAAGCGGAGAAAAAATTTTTTTCTCCGATCGCCAAGTTGGGATCCGCGAACAAATTTAGGATCTCTGAGGCTTAGACCTGGTTAATCTAAACGCTAGTTCGTTTTTTTTGGCCTAAGACAGGGACTAACATTTGTTACTAACTTTAAATTAGGTTTTTTTGGCCTTTTTTTATTTTTCTTTGACCTGCCGATCCAAGGGCACATACCATTCATTGAGGTTATCGCCCATGCCAAGGGCGGTCACTTCCGGCCCAATGTAACGCTTATGGAGGGCCACTAACCGATCGGGCACGAAAAGAAAAACATAGGGGACATCTTGAAAGAGAATCTCTTGGATCCGATCATAGGCCACTTTTCTTTTGGCCTGATCCAAAGTGAAGCGCCCCTCGTCAATTAATTTGTCTATTTCGGGATTATTATAGGAGATAAAATTTAGCTCCCCTTCCTTGGTCTTAGTGGAATTCCAGACATCAAAAAGATCCGGATCCAAGGGGATTGTCCAACCCATGATGATGGCCTCAAAGTCCTTTTTGTCGATGTATTCTTTAAGGAAGGCGGCCCATTCGATGATTCTTAGTTTGACCTCTATGCCTACTTCCTTTAAGCGATCTTGAATCACTAAACCTGTTTGCTCGCGGACTTTGTTGCCTTGATTGGTCATGATGGTTAAAACAAAGCGTTGGCCATCTTTGTCCACATATCCATCGCGATCGGTGTCTCGCCAACCCGCCTCGGCCAATAAGGCCACGGCTTTTTTCGGGTCATGGGGGTAGGGTTTGACTTTCGGGTTATGCGGCCAAGAGCCAGGCTTAAAGGGGCCGTTAGCTGGTTGGCCTAAACCTAAAACGACGCCTTCGACTATTTCATCTTTGTCTAAGGCGTAGGCGATGGCTTGACGAACTTTAACGTCGGCTAAGCGCTTGTCTAAGAGGTTAAAGCCGAGATAGGTATAACCGAAATCGGGGAATCGATAAAAGTTTATTGTTTTTTTGAGCTCAGGATCGTCTTGGGCTTCCATCCATTGGTCTGGGGTTAAGCCCATTTGATCCAAAGCCCCGGTTTTTAATTCCATGAACTGGGTGGCGGGGTCAGGAATAAATTTGGTGATCAAGCGATCGAGCTTGGGGCGACCTTTAAAATAATTTTCGCTCGCGGCTAGGGTAATCCGCTCCCCCACTTCCCATTTTTCGAGGCGAAAAGGGCCAGAGCCCACGGGTTTTCTGGCCAAGGGGCTACTAGCCAGATCCTGGCCCTCTAATAAATGTTGGGGCATGATGTCAAAACCCCAAGAACTTAAAGCCCGGGCCAAGGGTCTTTTATAGGTCACGACAAACGTTAACGGGTCGGGAGCCTGAGCGGAAGCGATTTGGGTGAAAGGCTCGCCATAAGGGGTAGGGGTATTGGGATCGCTCATGAAGCGCCAGGTGAACAAGCAATCTTGGCTCGTTAAAGGATGGCCATCTTCCCAGGTCAGATTGGGCTTTAATTGAAAGGTTATGGTCAGTTGATCCTCGGAAATCGCGAAAGACTCAGCCAATTCGGGGACTATTTTCAGATCGCGGTCGTATTTGACGAGACCGCGATAAACGAGGGCAGTCACGCCCGTGGAAGCCGTGTCGCTGGCCAAGGCGGGGATGAGGTTATTGGCCTCGCCTATGGACGCGTCCACTAACCTATCGCCATTGACTGGTTGAGCTTGGGCCGAAGAGATGAAGTGGCCGCGAAAGGCCAGAACCAGAAATAGGGCTAGGGTCAAAACAAACCAAGGCCGTAGAAATTTTCCGCGACCAAAACCGAAACTTTTTAGCACAATTTCACCTTTTTGGAAAATGATTTATAATTTTAACGACCTTGCCCGACCCTTAAAGGCTGGGGCCCAAACAGGAGCTCTATCATTATAATAATAGTAGTGGCCAAAAAGCGAAAATTGATTTTGGCCTTTTGGAGATTCCATGACCGCTTCCCGACCCCTTGATCAACTAAAATCCCGGGAGATCCTGACGCCCAGTTCTCTGAGCCAGAGGTTGCAGGCCAATTTTGACCAGCATTTTGGCTCCATTTGGCTCTCTGGGGAAATCGCCTCCGCGGCCAAACCCGCTTCGGGACACGTCTATTTTAACCTGAAAGACGCCCATTCTTTGGTTCGGGCCGTAATCTGGAAAAGTCGCCTAGCTCGGGTGGGCGGCCCGGTGGATAATGGCCTAAAAATCCTCGCCCAGGGCTCTTTGACCCTTTACGCGCCGCGGGGCGAATACCAGATTATTGTGGAAAGAATTGAGCCCCTCGGCGAGGGAGCCTTACGCCTGGCCTACGAAAAACTCTTCGCTCGCCTCAGCGCCGAAGGTCTTTTTAAGCCCGAAAGACGCCGGGTTCTGCCCTTTTGGCCCAAAAGAGTGGCTCTCATCACCGCGACCGGCGGCGCGGCTCGTTTAGATTTTCTCTCCACCGCGGTCAAGCGTTGCCCTTCGGCTCACATCAGTTTTTACCCCACCAGAGTCCAAGGAGCCGGAGCGGCGGAAGAAATGGCCGCGGCTTTAGCGGATTTGAACCAATGGGGGGGGTTCGATTTGGTGGTCATGACTCGCGGCGGGGGCAGCCTCGAGGATCTGTGGGCTTTCAACGAAGAAGTTTTGGTTCGAGCCGTGGCTAGCTCCAG
>JAISWW010000191.1 GCA_031270705.1 Deltaproteobacteria bacterium | reverse complement strand
ATAAGTTAGCTCGCGGAGGTCTTAACTTTTTGTTTCGCGCTAAGTAAAATTCCTCGTTTATTGATTGACATAGCCAAGATTGAAATAGTTAATAATGTCGCGCGCTACAGGGCTGAGGTCAAAGAATAAGTTATAGCGCGCGTGGTGACGACAATATTATGAAAGGCTACTTTGAAACGGCGCTATGAAACGACATTATGAATGGCGGCCTTTAAACGATCGCGGCGGGATGGTCGCCGAGGCGGGTTTTTGGCTTAGGCGTTTGGCTATTTTTTTGCTTTAAGCTATGGGCGACCGATAAGCGATAATTGAATTTCTTTTTAAAAAACTCCGCGTTTTTGGCGCCAATTGATCGGGCGCGAAAAAATTTTGTTTAGCCAAAAATAATCTAGAGAGGGGCTGAGGCCAATTGCCTTTAGCCAAGGACAAAAAAACCATCAACTTTTTAGCCAGGGTTATCAACTATCAATAGGGATTTAGTCCTGGAAAACGGTTTTTCCGCGCTCATATGGAGTGGAGAGGGTTGACCAGAGATATTATTGGGCCGGATATTTTGGGGGCGTTTTAGGAGCCTTAGCGCGGTTAAGCCGAGAGCTCGGGTTTTGAGGCTTTGGGAAGACCGCGCCCCCAAACGAACTGAGCTCCATTGGGCACATTAGGCAAGAAACGACCGCCATAAATTAGGGCTTCGCGTTCCACGACCATTTCTGGCCAAGGCCCAAATTCCGCGCCAAATGTTTTTAATAAGCTTATGGCCGTGGGCGTTACTGTCTCGCCTTGGCTAGCCAAACCCGTCACCCAAACGTCTTTTAACAAATGAGCCACGGCGGGGGCGGGGGAGGCCAATAAGCCATGGCTAGCCTTAATGACGCCATCGCACAAAGGCAAAGGCCCGCATACAAAGCGATCCGGGCTTAATAAATCAAAGAGCGTGGCGGCCAAACCCATATCCAAAAGGCTATCCAAGGCTCCAACCTCATGAAAATGAACCTCTTCGGGATCAAGATCATGGACAAACCCCTCCGCCTCGGCCAAGAGTTGAAAGGCCTCTAAAGCTAAGGAACGAGCCTTGGGCGTCATGTCGGCTTGACCAAAAAATTCGCGGATATCAGAAAGATGGCGGTGATTTGTTTCTTCGGGAACCAGCGATTCTAAGCCAAAGCCTAAAACGTGATTATGGGAGCGGCGAATGATCTGGACTTGACAATGGCCAAGATTGAGCTTTTTTAGTAAGCTCAATAAGTCTTCTGGGCTTAGATCGGCCATTTTCGCCAAACCCGTGACCAACATGTCCCCGGAGATACCGGAGTTGGGCCTTAAAACTAGGAATTTGGGCCTAATTGGCGTGTTTGGCTTAGGGGTAGTGTCTTTAGATCCGGTCATTTAGCTCATTATTCATAAAGTCACTCTAAATCAGTAGTATCCGCCCGACGGATTTCCACCTCATCGACTTTGCGGTTGTCAGCGGCTCGAATATGGAACACATAGTCATCAAATTGGATGCGCTCGTTTTTTAAAGGCACGCGGCTGACTTGATCGGTTAAAAAGCCGCCTAAAGTCTCGTAATCGCCCTCGGGCAGAGGAGATTCCAACAAATCATTGAGATCGGAGATGGGAGTTTGGCCAGTGGCTAACAAGACGCCTGGGGAGAGCTCGCGGATGTTTTCCTGTTCTTCTTGGTCATACTCGTCATGGATGTCGCCAATGATCTCCTCAATGATGTCTTCCATGGTCACCAAACCCGCTGTGCCGCCATATTCGTCTAAGACTATGGCCAGGTGGTTTTTCCGGTGCCGAAGCTCAGTAAGGATTTCCACGATTTTACGGTTGCTATGAACCAAGGTGATGGGCCGAATGAGCTCCAAAGGCAGAGGCAAATCCAAATCGCTCCCCCAAAAGCCCAAGAGGTCTTTGACCACCAAAAAGCCCTCAATATGATCCAAATCCCCGTGGAAGACTGGCATGCGCGAATAGCCTTCCTGGCGAGCCACTTGGATGACCTGGCCAATGGTCGATTCCCGTTCAATGCCCACCACGTCCACGCGCGGAGTCATGATCTTGCGGGCCACGGTTTCGTTAAAATCGAAGATGGACTGGATCATCTGGCCAGAGAGTTTGGTGATGACTCCAGTCTCGGCTCCTTGATCCAAAAGGTCAGTGATTTCTTCTTCTATTTTGGCCGGGGAAAGGGAAATACGCCGGAAGGGCTTAAAAAGCCAAGCTAGGATTCCCTGTTTTGAGGCGTCATCCTCCAATGGTGGCTAACTCCTTTGTTAAAAGGCTGGAAAAAGGGCTCTGGCCTTAGGGTTGGCCATAAAGCTCATCGACGCTTGGCGTTTGGGCCGTCGCGATAAATTGAAAATCCATGGGATCGAGACCATAAGCCCGAGCCTTCATAATAACATCCTCGGCGGAGATGTTTAAGACTTCGGCCACCATTTCCACATCCCCTTTTTGGCTGGCTAAGACTTTGATCAGTATATACCTTTCCGCCTCGGCTAGGGGAGAATCTTGGGGAATCTCGCCCAGGCCAAAAACTTCTCCGGCCAAACGGAGATAGATGGGCAGAGCGTCCATGTAAACGTGACCATTTCTCAGCAAATGGGCGAGCAAGGCGCAGGTGTCGCGCAGTTCCGAGATATTGCCTGGCCAAGGGTAAGTCCGGAGGCACTCTAAAGCCGAGTTATCGATGGATTTATAGGGTAGGCCCAGATTTTTGGCGGCTTTGGTCAAAAAAACGTTGACCAAGCCCTCAATATCGGTTTTTGTTTCCCTTAAAGGCGGCAAAGCCAGATTTACGCGAGTTAAGCGAGCGTAAAGATCTTCGCGGAATTCCCCGCGCTCGACCAGCTCATGGAGTTTGGTGGAGGAACTGGTGATAAACCGTAAAGAGAGGTTGCGGGCGATCCTCGAGCCAATGGGGTAAATCAAGCCCTCTTCCAAAGCCATCAAAACGCTTCTTTGGGCGTTAACGGTTAAATGCTCAATATGCCGTAAAAAGACCGTGCCATTGTCGGCCAAAGCCAATAAGCCCAAATGACTGTCAGCGGCGTCGTCTTGCCCAAAGAGCATGCGATCCATCTGAGCTGGCGGCATGTCCGATAAGGTCACGACAATTAAGCGCCCGTTTTTGCGATGGCTCTGCTGGTGGATATGTTTGGCCAAAGTGGTTTTGTCGGTGCCCGATTCCCCCGTTAAAAAGATGGGCTCGTCTTTGGGAGCCACGTGGGCGGCGGTCGAAAAAATGATTTTGACCTGATTGTCGCGGGTGGCGATGTCGGCTAAGAGATCCTCGTCGGAAGCTAGCTGGAGTTTTTCTTTTTCCTTCTCCACCTGGGTGATGGCGTTAATGATGAATGGGCTAAAAATTTGGGCGGCCATGGTGGCCAGGTTTAAATCGCTCTCTTCTAAGGGTTTTATGTTATTTTCCACATATAATAAACCCAAATAATTAGTATCCGAGCCATAAACTGGGGTTAAAAGGCAGTTTTGTTCCAGTTGCCCCACATGACGATTGCCTTCATTAAAATCCAATTCCGTAATGACCCGCGGCCAAATGAGAGATTCCGCGCCCTCAACCACCCGGCTAAAGGGGGTGTGGCTTAATAATAGCCTTTTATCCTCAGGATAAGAGAGATAAGAGACCATCTGGCGGCCCCCGCGCCAGAGCAAGGTAATGGAAGTGGCTCCCACGCGCTCCACCAAAAATTCGATTATAACTTTATTAATCTCATCAGGTGGGGTGCGACACAGAGTATTGGCGAAAGCCGCGATAAGGGCTCCTTGCTTTTGCGTTATATCGGTGGCGGCGTTGACAGCGGGTTTGGAGACCAGGTTTTGGTGGCTTTCGTTAATGGAGTTTAGGATCAAAGCCGCTGGAGCTGAGCCGGTAATAATATCTAAGTATGGATCAAATATAAAAATCTCTTGACCAATTTTAACACAATCAAAGCTATTAAGTTTGGTTTGGAGAGTTATTGGCTGGTCGTTAACCAAAGTGCCATTGGTGCTATTAAGATCCACGATAAAAAAATTATCGTCAATTTTGGTAATTTCGGCGTGATTTCTGGAGGCGCTCCGGTCAAACAGGATTAGGTCACAATCAGAGGAACGACCTAAGATGGTCTTTTCCTTAAGTATCACCCGAAATCCCAGTCTATCCTCGCGAAAGGCTACAAGTTCAGACATGGCCAATAATCCTTCAAAATCAATCAGGCGCGTGTCCCGGAGGGTCAAATGTTTAAGCGAAAACGCTTAAGCTGGCCTAAAAATGGGCCACCCAGCGGTCACGAATAACGTTTTGGATAACCAATATCATTTTTCCAGAAATTCGCTGTAAAGTCAATCATTGAGTAAAAAGGACAATTGAGCCATATTTTAAGGTCAATAAAAAAGGAAATCCTAAATCAATTCTAGGCCTTTGCTAGGCTCTGCCAATCAGCTCCGTTAAGCAATTTTTTTAAGAAGTTAGCCATAAAATTAATAAAAATAATCTAAAAAACTTCTATTTAAATAAATTAAAAATTATATTTATAATTACAACTATGTTATAAAATATATTTTTTAAAATTACATAGTCATCATCTACAAGAATATAAAATTAAAAATTAGCCTTTAAAAGGGGTTCTTAAATTTCTTTAGATTTTGTTGGCTGAACCAGAAGAGATCCTTTAGCCCTTCATGAATCCTTCATGAACTCTTAAAACCTTAATGAGTCCTTAAAGATGAGGCTCGCCCTTGGCCGGGTCAAGAAAACCGTCTTTTTTAAATGGATAACCTTTTCCTTGGCCGCTTAAAAATCGTCAAATTTTTGCTTGACAGCCTCAAATTTTTTTAGTAGAATTTTACTATAAACGTATAGAGGCAACTCATATGGCTAGGCCAGTTGATCCAAGCGCTCAGTACCGAATCAAGCCGCATGTTACTCACGGCTATACTTACGCCAGTACTCATCGCTCATTTGTCGACCCAGAGACAGGGAGAAAAACCTATCGACACTTTCATTGGGGAACAATTGACGAGAAGCTCAAGTTTATTCCTGGAAAAAATTATTACTTGGCCGCGCCCGCTGAACGAGCCCGCCTCGTCTTCCCTTCCGATTGGGACATGAGCGAAGCCGATAAGCTCAATGGGTTGAAAACCGAGGAATGGCCCAGCCGCGACCATGAAGGCCAGAACCGATTGTACGGTGACATATGGCTACTAGAGCGGATAGCCGTGAAGACCGGTATCCGACAGGATCTGGAAACCGTTTTCCAAGGAAACCGCGAGATTGTCGATGATATTCTAACTCTGGCGATGTTTTCTTACTTAACGAATTATACCTATAACCGCGTCGCCAGATGGCAGCGAATAGTCAAAGCCCCTTCTTGTAGAGAATTAACCTTTGACGCGATCACCAGACTCACCCAGTCAATTACCGAGCGTCACCGTATGGAAATACTCAAACTTCGAGCTTTGAGGCTAGAAGAAGACGAATTTTGCGCGGTCGATTCCACGAGTGGATCCGCGTATGGGCAGAGCTTAACAGACATTCGCTGGGGTAAAAATAAGGAACTCCTCCCATTGGAACAAACGACAGAGGTGGTAGTATACGCGCTTTCTAGTCATATGCCTGTCTATTACAGGACATTTCCTGGCAACACGCCTGATTCTCGAAGTCTTGAGGCCAGGCTTAAAGATTTGGAGCTGGCTGGTTTCAACAAGAATCTCGTTTTCATTGCCGATCGAGGCTATGAATCGGCGCGCGATCTAGAACAATTTATCATTCGAGGCCAGCCAATGATTATGTGTGGCCAAACAAGCCAGACAGAAGTAGCGAAAGCCATTAATGAACTCGGCGATTTCGATAGCTATCCAAAGACAATGACCATCGATCCAGTAACCAAGCTTTATTACAAGCGGTACGATCTAGAGCGCGAAATCGCTGGAGCGCGCTCAACTATGGAAACTCCCCAAAAGCTAAAAATGATCCTTTATTTTGATCCAACGATAAGAGATCATGAACTTAGGGAGCTGGACATGGCCATATCCCTTCAGAAAACCGCCCTTAATGAAATGATAAAAAACAAAAGTCGCTTGGAAGATGAGGCTACGATAAAGCTAGCTTACTATTGCTATAAGGTAGTCTATAACCGGTTAACTAGAGTAATCCAATCATTTGAGCTCAATGAAAAGAAAGTAGCGAAAGCCCGCTGTCAGGCCGGTTTTTTTTCCATCATAACCCATGGCCTAGATTTTGACGCTATGAAAATACTACATACATACCAACTCAGAGACGAACATGAGGAGTATTTTCAGCGGACGCGAGAGCAAATGGCCCCTTTCGGCCAACGAAACCGCTCAGAGGCGGGAGAGACAGGACGTCATCTAATCCTGTTCGTGTCTCTCGTCTTGAGTTCATACGCGCGGCGTATCTGGAAAAATACAAATACGCGTAATATTTTTTCATCTTCTCTGGATATGATCGATGAGATGAGATCGATTCGCTGTATAGAACGCCCGAACCATGATAACGCGATCACGCCTTTCATGGGCGCGCAATTAGATATCTGTAAGGCTTTCGGTTTTGAGATACCTGAAGAATCCTCTCCGACTCGCGAATCTGACCAGAAATTTCCCCGTAAAAAAGGTGACCTCAAAAAAAGTTAAGATTTATTTAGATCAAAAAATTTAAGTCTAAACATCTTACCATTACTACCATAAAAATGGTTTATGTCTCTCCGACCGCGTTATAAATATGAATAAAATATTTAAATGAGATTGAGGGGCGGCTGAGAAATTAGCGCCTTTTTTGCCCGCAGGCGCGACTCTCTTCTGCCAGAGGAAAATTTGTTTAAATATATTCGATTTCATAATCATTTTATTTCTCTTTGATAAAATATATTAATATTATAATGATATAGTTATAATATTGAAATAAAAATACGCGTCGATTAATAAGCTATCAAAAATCTTTATCATAAATCGATATGATATATATATATTCAAAAAATCTTCTTTATATTTTTTTGTATGAATTATTAGAGGCTAATTTTTCGGCTTAGACCAAAAGAGCGAACAAATTTATTGACCCGGGTTCAGATAGCCAGACTTTATTTTCGCCCAAAGAGAGGCTGAGGCTCACCCAAAGCCTTATGATAATAAGCCCGCCCTAGATTTGGGCTTAAAACTGGCTCGCGCCAAGGCTGGGGTCTATTTCCGCCGGTCGCGCCCAAATGATCGCTCTAGAATGAGGATTCTAACTTAAGGCCAGAGCCTCATTTGGGCCGCGCGGACTAATGGCTGGGATTTCAGGAAAAAAGGTATATCTTTTATTGGCCATTGGCGCTATATTATAAGAAGAGATTTGGGAGTTTGGAAAAATTACGCTGATTGTCGCCAACGTTTGGGGCCAAAAACCAGGGCGTTGGCTTTAGGGGCGCTTAGGCTACCCGTTGGTTTTTGGGGGCTTTCATGGTTGGCTCAGGTTTTGTTTCTCCAATAGATGATTTTTATTTTCGACTGGCTTTCGCTAACCCCCTGGCTCCGTCCCCGTTGGCTAACCTCATTCGAGTTTTTCTGCCTGAATACGCCCTTAGCATGAAAGATTTGGCCATTATTGATCCGGCTTCTAATTTAAAAAATTTCCCGGTTAAGACGGGTTTAGCCAGCGTTTTGGTCACCACCCATAATGATCAAGTTCATAACGTTGAAATCGCGGTGACCTCCAATCCTTTGGAACGGGTGGAAACCATCCTCTACCTCAAAGATCGTCAGTTTCAAAGGATGTTCAAGTATTTGCCGGAGTCTCGCTTTGGCAATCGCGTGGCTACCATTTTGATCTCCAGCTATACCATGATGCTTGATTCCCAAAATTATCTTAATCGCGTCGATTTTGAGGTGGGGCACCGGGTAAATAAAGGCCTAGCTTTGTCGCGCGGCTCTTTGTGGGTCTATGAGCTCCCAAATCTGCCGTTATTTTTGGAAAACCAAGAGCTTTGGGCTTGGCTCAACTATTTTAAGGCTCAAAATAGCTCAGAGTTATTGGAAGCCGCCTCTTCTAACCCAGAGATCGCTGAGGCCCACGCCATTTATCGCTCCTATTTGGCTGACCGAAGATCGAGCGAGTGTTATGAAATTTGGCGAGCCGAGCGCGATGAGGCCATGAATAAGGCCTATCAGCGGAAAACCCCAGCCGAGTTATGGCCTGAGGCCATCAAAAAGATGGAGACGTTTGGGCTGGGCGATAAGTGGTCGACTATTCAACATTAGCTCAATGGAAAGATAATCTTCTTGTTTAGATTGTCTGAAGGCTGAATATCTAGGTTTGATTTGACTGTTAACTTGTTTAAAATAGTTCCTAATATCTTTGTATATTTGGATTATTTTAAATTTTTATATTCGTATTGGCCTTTAAGGTCTGTTTTGTGTTTTTTGAGCCTAATTAGGGCTCACAGCTTGTATTGGCTATTGGTAATCAATGGATACGTTAAAAGATTCGCGCCATTTGCGCGCTCGTCCCTTGGATCCGGTCAAAACCGAGTCCACGATCGACGTGGCTGACACTCAAAAAGTCTCTAATTACCTGGAACCTGGGGTTAGGCTTTCGGCTAGCGCTTTGCGGGAACGCGGCCTGGCGGATGACCCCAATTCTCTAGTTGATTGTCTGGATCGAGGCCAGAGTCCATCTGGAGAGAAAATTTTGGACGTTTTTTCTTAAAACGGCTATGCTGGTTGGCCCCAGCTGGGGCCAACCAAAGGATTTATGACTTCTAGCCTCTTAATTCACGATCTGGAAAACGCGCCCGCTAATTGGGCCGCTAAGGCTGAGCTTTGGGCGGCTCGACCACTAGTTAAGTTTTGCCGAGGTTGCTTTGGCTGTTGGGATCGAACCCCTGGGCTCTGTCAAATAAATGATCGAGCCCGCCTAACGCCGAATTTTTTGGCCCAGGCTGAGCGCTTAATAATAGTGAGTCAATTAACTATCTGGGGTTTATCGCCTTGGGTTAAAGCCGTCTTAGAAAGATCTTTGGCTAATTTGCTCCCTTTTATGACAAAAAAGAATGGCCAATGGTTTCACGAGCCGCGTCAACCTCATCCTTTAAGTTTATTGGCTCTTTTTTATGGGCCCGTCCAGCCGAAAGTTTGGGCTTTAGCCCAATCCATGATTAAGGCTATTGGCTTTAATTTGTCGACCAACCCCACTGAGAGCCGCTTATTTTCTAGCGCGGAGGAATTGGAGGCGAGCTATTGTCCATAGCCTTTATTAATGGTAGCCCGAAAAGCGGCCCTTCCGCCTCCGGTTGGGTTATAGAGTGGCTTTGGGCTCGTTTAAAAGATTATTTTCCGCCCGAAAAAGTCCTCCGGCTGGCGGGGCGGAACAATTTTCAAGATCATAGTTTGGCCGACATTTTAGCTTGCCCCACCTGGGTGGTGGCTTTTCCCCTATATGTGGATGGGGTTCCGGCTCAATTGGCTCAGTTTTTGGATACTATAATCCAATTTAAAAAAGAATCGCTAAAACTAGATCCGAATCAGGCTTCTGGGGCGGGTAATCAAGAAGAAACCTCTAAAGCTCGCCCGGCGGAGCCAACCCGTCTTTATGTGGTGGCCAATAACGGCTTTTATCAGGGCTCTTTAAATTGTTGGGCTCTTGAGTCCCTCTCTCTCTTCGCCCAAGAGGCGGATTTGGTTTGGGGGCAGGGGATAGGTTTTGGCGGTGGGCCCATGCTACTGGAGCTCCCGCGTTTTCTTGTCAATTTTAGCCGAGGGCCATTTTCGCCTTTAACCAGGGCTTTAAAAGAGATGGTTAACTTAATTTTAGCGAAAAAGAGCGGGCCCAATCTCTATGTGGATCCAGCTCTTCCCGCTTCTCTTTACGCCTTTTTGGCTAATCAGAAATGGCGCCTCACGGCTTTAAAGCGCGGCTGTTTTCGACAATTAAAAGCTCCCAGCCCTAAGGTGGGAACTGACCTTCACAACTAAGAAAGGCGATTTATGGGCGACGATTTGGTTTTGTTGTTTCAAAGGCTTAGCTCTGACGAGACTTGGCCCCTGCCCAGTTATGGCTCCGAGGGGGCGGCGGGTTTGGATCTCTCGGCTCATGTGTCTGAGCCTCTAACTTTAGAAACCGGCCAGATTCGTTTGGTGCCCACGGGTTGGTCCATGGCTTTGCCGCGCGGGTATGAGGGCCAGATTAGGCCTAGAAGCGGTTTAGCCTTAAGAAAAGGCTTGACCCTAATCAACTCCCCCGCCACTATTGATTGGGATTATCGGGGAGAGATCGCCTTGCCCATGATCAATTTAGGCTCCGAACCCGTAACTATAAATAGAGGCGAGCGGGTGGCCCAATTAGTTATCGCCAAGGTCGAAAGGCCAACCATTCAATTAGCCGCTGTTTTGGACGAAACCGCTCGGGGCGCGGGCGGTTTTGGCTCCACGGGTCTCTAGCCGATGAAGTTTTGCGTCTTGGCTAGCGGCAGTAAAGGCAACGCCACCTGGATCCAGGAAGGCGACGAGGCGATTTTAATAGACAATGGTTTGTCGGCCAAAGACCTCAAGGCCCGAGCCAAGGAACGCGGCTTATTGATCTCCAAATTGCGAGCCGTGGTGGTCACCCACGAGCACCACGACCATGTTCATGGGATTGGCCCCTTAGCTCGCCAAGAGCGCTTAGTCGTTTGGGCCACCTCCCAGACGGTTAAAGCCGCGGGCGGGGCTTTAGCCAAGACGCTTCTGAAAAACTTTCAAGTTGGCCAGGAGTTGACCTTTGGCTCTTTAACTATTTCGACTATCCCCACCTCCCATGACGCGGCGGATCCTTTGGCGGTGGTGGCTCAATCCAAGACCGCTCGCTTGGGTTTGGTCACCGATCTGGGCGTGGTCACCCATCTAGTTCGCGAGAGTTTAAAAAACCTTAACGCTTTGGTGGTGGAATTTAATCACGATTTAGTCAAATTAATTGAAGGCCCGTATCCCTTTTCCGTCAAACAAAGGGTGCGCGGACGCATGGGCCATCTCTCCAACGAGCAAGGAGCCGAGCTTTTGACGGACATCTGTCACCCGGGTTTGGGCCAGGTGGTTTTGGGCCATATTTCGGGAACTAACAATTCCCCCGAACTGGCTTTGTCCGCCGCCGGCCAGGCTTTAGAGCGTCTGGGGCACAACGCGACTCTCTTGGCCGCGGATCAACGTCGCCCCACGCCAGTTTTTGAGTTGTGAGTTTTATTATGAAGATCTCTAACAATATAATAAACTTACTATTTGTTGGCGGCTTTATTATTTTTATAGGCGTCATGTACCTATTGTTTGGTACTGATATAAATGATAATAATCTGATTAGTGAAGAGGTAAAGAAATTAGAAAATGTGAGTTTGATTGATAAGGAAAATTCTGATTTGATTTATCAACATAATTTATACGAATAATTTATCAAAAGCTGATTCTAATATAAAAAT
>JAISWW010000170.1 GCA_031270705.1 Deltaproteobacteria bacterium | reverse complement strand
CAGTTTATTGATGTTGGCGATCCGAGATTCGCGCGTCTCGCGTATGCCCTTATTAGAGCTATTGGTTCCTCGAGGTAGATAATTAAGCGAGCCAAACAAACCCCAGAAAAGAGCGAAAGCGCTCAAATCGCCCTGGGCTAAAATTTTGTCCAATGAAAAGGCCAGATATTGTTGGTTCCAAGCCGCCCAGGAGTTCTCAACCAAAAGCCAGCTCCGGCCATTGGTTAAAAAGCCAAAGGTCAAGTTTTTTTGGCTCAATAGGCTGAGGGTTCGAAAATAAGGGTTACCGCTTATGGAGGCTTTCCGGTTATCCAAGCTGGCCGCTGGTCTGGCCGGGACTAAGAGGACGCTCGGCTCCCCTTGGCTAAGGTCAGTCTTGGCCGGTTTGGCTTCTAAATTCGGCTCAAAGGCGGCTTGGCTAGCTTGAAGCTTTATGTTTAGGGCCTCTTTGGGAGTAGCCGCCAAAGGATTATCCGCGGAAGCGGTCGCGGGGAGCCACTGGAGTTTTTCTAAAATTGGAATAATAATTTGATTTAAAACGGTATTTTCACTGTATGAGTCTATATCACTATGTTTTTTAAATAAATTTAGACAAAAATTAAAATTATCGCTATTATTATGTGGCACGTACATAATTTTTTTAAAATTTAAGTCTAAAAAATCATTATTATAAAGATTATTTGTATATAAAGGCATATGAACCATTTTTTAACGAATTAAGGGTTTCTGAGCTTCTTGACCAAGGAGCGAGCGAAAAATTTATCTCCCTAAGGCGCCATAATTTAGGAGCCCGCCCAAGTATACCCCATTAAGCGAAAAAATCAACGCGCCAAGATTCTAGTTTTTGACCTAAAAAGATTTTTTTATCTTGAATAGTATTATAATTTAGTAAAAAATTATCTAGTCTATTTCTTAAAGGGTCATCTTCGCTTTATGGCTTTGGGAGCTAGATAAGCCTTTTGGCCCTTAGAAATTTAAGCTTAAAAAAATACTAAAATTTTACTTGACAAGCTCCTTGAGGTTTTGTTATTCTTGACCTCAAGAATCCCAAGGATCTGGGGTTCGGTGGATGGCCAAGGTAGGCGTCTTTTGTCTGACTAGGGGTTAGTTGGATTCCAGCGTCTCATTCTGGCTATTTTACGAATGAGGCGCTGGCTTTAAGGCGTCTTTTTTTATGTCTATTATCTAGAAGTTGGCCAGCCCTAATCATTTAATTGCGTCGCCATGGACGGGCGAGTGATTTTTCCCATTTGACTTCAAAATCGGGAGGTCTGTCCATGATTGTCAACTCAACGCCTAAAGAGGCCACCAACAATTTGCGAGCGGCCGCGACTGTCCGAGACGCTTTTGTGGAACAGGTCGAAGCGTCGCCCAACGTGGTTTCGCAAATTATTCGGACTGGAGCCCCCAAGCCTCACGCCACGGTCTCCAATTCCATGGTCGCCTCCGTCGATCAGTATACTCCGCCTCCAGGGCGGAATATGGCCCATTATCTGACGATGGATGTGGATAAAGCTGGCAATGGCCCCGCTTCCATCGCCGACGCCCTGCAACGTTATTTGGACGTTAATCCCAGGCGCGAGGTGGAGGCCGATCCGCGCGACATGGCGGCCACCGACGCTTATCCCACTTTGGTCATTGATGAGGATCAGGCTTGGGCCGAGTCCATGCCTTACCGTTTTAGCCTTAATGGCGTCCAGAGCCAGCAAACCCAGCCCGTCTTTTTTACCTTAGGCGGCTCGGTTAGGGCCCGAGTTGAGGGGGTGGGCGTGACCACTCTCTCGACCCCAGCCACCGAGCCAGACGACAGCATTCCCGTGGGGCCTTCCGCTACCCGGAGCATGTATTATCCCCCGGAGGCGGCGGCGCAGCTAGCCATGACGAGGATTTTTGACATGTATTATCCCGGCGGCGTCCCGGCCATAGCTCCCGAGGCCGATGGCGACACGGGGGCCAATGGCTCCATTAAGGACGTGGCGGAGATCTTGGCCGACACGCGAAACCTCAGTCAATCTGGGGAAGGCGAAAACGTCCGCACCGCCTTAAACCGTTACATCGGCTTAAACATGGTGGGCCAAACTAACCGCCTCTATACCACGGCTTTGAATGGCCGCATGGTTTAAGGGGCGAGAAAAAGACCTTTCTAGCTGGAAACAACTATTTTAAGGCTTAATTTAACCCCCTTGGAGCTAAAAGCTCCAAGGGGGTTAATAGTTTATGGTGGGTAAAAGTTTAGAGTTTAAGAAATTAGGGATTTAATTTCGAGACATAAGGCAAAATAGCCCCAGATTTGGCCAAGAGTTTTTTGGCTTTTTCCGCCTCGTCCAAGGTTTGGTAACGCCCAACTCGGACGGGAAAATGGCTCCGGCTTTTGGCGTAGTAGTAGGCCCCAAAATTCTTTTCCTTAAATTTGGCCACTAGCGTTTGAGCTTCCTGAGGAGTTTTGCCCGCTCCCACTTGGACGGTGAACTGGCCTTGGCCTTGGGGTTTTTCTGGCCAGTAACTCTCCGTTCCCTTGTCTTTGGCCTGGTCTTTTGGCGAGTCGCTCGGAGGTTTTTGCCGCGAGCTGGCTAGGAGATTGGTCGACTCGGGCGCGGGCTTTGGCGCGGGTTCGGGCGAAGAATTTTGGGCGCTCGCGATTTTCGGAGCGGTCGCCTGGTCAGGGGTCGCTTGGCTGGCGGTCGCCTGATTGGACGCGGGTTTTTGGGGCTCACTAGCGGAAGCCAAGTTTTCGGGGGAGCTCTGATAGATCGCCTGGGCGGCGCTAGCCAGCGCGTAGTTAGTCGCGGCTTCATAATTAGTGGAGCGATAGATGCTTTCGGCGAGGCTATTGTTAGCCTCATTATTCGCGAGATTAGGCGCGCTTTGGTTAGCTTGAGGCTTTATTTTCTCTGGTTTCGCCTGTTTCTGTTTAGCCTCGTTATTAGCTATGGGGTTCGGTATAGGCTCATTTATGACCTTCGGAACTTGGCCCACATAATTGCCCGGCTTTAAGACCGAGCCGCCCGGATAATTCCACAGAGTGCCGCGACCGACCAAAACCCCCAAAATAAAAACCCAGACTAAAAAGACCAAGGAAAAAAATAATCGCGTTAGCCATTTGACGGAGTTGAGCCAAGGCGGATCATTGGTCTCTTGGGCCTCTTGGGCCTCTTGGGCCCCTTGGGCCTCTTGGGCCCCTTGGGCCCCTGGAGCCGGAGACCGGCCTGGCGTTGGCTGGCTAGCCATTTGGCCGGCGGGGGTTAAGGCGGCTTCAGCCAGCTGGGGCGTCAAACGTTTGACCGCCGCCTCAGCGGCTTTTTCGGCCAATTGCCCACCCAAGCTCCGCACCCGGTAGCTGTCGAAAAAGGTGATCTCTTGGGCGATTAAAGCGTTGGCTTTGCTCAAGTCGCTGGGCTGGCTCTGTTCCGCGCTCGGACGCCGGTCTAGGCTTTTCGGGGTCGGGTCGGGAAAATGGCTGTTCTTCACGTCATTCACCATTAGCTCAGTTAGGCCTTAAAGCCTGTGGTCACATCTGTTCGGGCGCCGAGACGCCAACCAAGGTCAGGCCAATGACCGTCACTTGGCGAATGGCCTCGGCCAAAGCTAAACGAGCTTGGGTTAAGGCGGGGTTCGCTTCGTCAATAATCTTATGGCGACCATAATATTGATGGAAAAGGCGGGCCGTGTTGGTGAGCCAGGCGGTCAATAAATGCGGCTCCAAGCGTCTGGCCGCGGCTTGGACAGTTTCGGGAAAACCGCTTAAATGCCTAACCAGATCCACTTCCTCCGGGGCGACCAATAAAGTCAAATCAGCGGGCCCGGTACTGGGGGAGCCTTTTTGGCGCAGACTAAAAATCCGAGCGCAAACGTATTGGACGTAATAGACCGGGTTATCGCGGTTTTGGGCTTTGGCCACCTCGAGATCAAAATCCAAAGGGCTTTCGTGGCTTCTGGTCAAAAACATAAAGCGAGCCGCGTCGACCCCGACCTCGGTCACCACTTCCCTTAAGGTCACAAACTCCCCAGCCCGCGTGCTCATGGTCACCACTTGGCCATGCCTTAAAAGGTTAACTAGCTGGATCAAAACCACGGCCAGGCGCTCGCGGTCATAGCCCAAAGCCTCCACCGCGGCTTTGACTCTGGGGATGTAACCATGGTGATCGGCTCCCCAGACGTCCACCATTAAGTCATAGCCGCGCTCTAGCTTATTGTGGTGATAAGCCACGTCAGCGGCCAGATAGGTTTTTTCGCCATCGCTTTTGATTAAAACCCGGTCTTTATCGTCGCCTAAGGGCTCAGAGCGAAACCATAAAGCCTGTTCTTTTTCGTAAATATGGCCGCCTTTCTTTAAAGCGCCCAAAGCCTCGTCCACTAAGCCCTTTTCATAGAGACTTCGCTCAGAAAACCAGTCTTCTTGGATAGCTCGAAAATCAAGGAGATCTTTTTTAATGTCATCTAGTATTTGGTTCCCAGCCCATTGGCTGAGCCAAGCCACTTGACTTGGCTCAGGCAAATCCGCGAAATCCTTCGGCCCAATTTGGGGGCTAGCCAAAAAAGTTTTGGCCAAATCAATTATGTATTGGCCTCTGTAATGATCATCCGGAAATGGTAGAGGCGAGCCTTTTAACTCTTTAAGGCGAGCTAAGACGGAGGCGCCGAGGATCCGCATCTGCCGGCCAGCGTCATTGACATAATATTCCCGAGACACCTCATCGCCCGCGAAAGACAAAATCCTGGCCAAAGAATCGCCCAAAGCGGCTCCTCGGCCATGGCCAACGTGCAAAGGGCCCGTGGGATTGGCCGAGACATATTCCACCTGCACCCGCCGGCCAGTAGCGGGAATCCGGCCAAAGTCGCTCCCCGTAGCGATTATGGAGCTTAAAGCCTGGGCCCACCACTGACCGGAGAGGCGAAAATTGATAAAACCTGGGCCAGCCACCTGGGTGGACTCGATATAGCCTTCCGGGTCAGCGAGGGCGGCGATAATTTGATCCGCGAGAGTTCGCGGCTTTTGGCCGAGAGCTTTAGCTAAGGTTAAAGCGGCGTTAGTGGCTAGGTGCCCATGGTCGGGATCTTTGGGTTCCTCAACGACAATTGAGGCCAAAGGCCAATCCTGGGCGCTCGGGCCGCCTAAAGACCTAATCGCGTCTTCAATTTTTTGGCGGATCATTAATTTCATCGAAAAAGTCATCGAAAAGTTCACCTAACGCTCGTTTTTGAAATCAATCTTAGCTAAAAATAAAATCCTTAAAGATCCTAAGATTTATCAAGATAAGTCCGAGGATTTAAACGCCCAAAAAGACATAAAATCTCATAAGCGCTGGTTCCTTGCCACTTCGCGGCTAAAGAGGGCTCAATTCGGGCTCGTCCATCGTGGCCCAAGAGGATGGCTTTTTGTCCAGGCTTAGGGTCAGAAACTTGGCTGACGTCATAAAGGGAGAGATTCATGCAGACCCGCCCTAGTAGTGGCGCGCGCTGGCCATTGATGAGAGCGTGACCCACGCTCGAGCGCGAGCGCGATAGACCATGGACGTAACCCACCGGCGCCGCGGCCACCCTCATATCCGCGGGGGCCACAAAAGTTCGGTCATAGCTAATGGTCTCCCCGGCCCGGATGGTCTTAACCTGGATCACCTGGCTCGAAAAACTTAAAACCGGCTTTAGTTTGGAGACGACCTTCGCGCCTTTGCTCGAAAGGCGATCCTCCAAATCAACAAGGGGATTGGCTCCATAAATGGCCAGACCCGCTCTCGATAATTGATCCGGGTAATCGGCGTAAGCCAATAAGCCAGGGCTAGCCAAGGCGCTATGTCGGCCCTGGGTGAGGCCTACCGCCGCGTCAACTTCTTGGATCTTTAAAAAACGAGCCAACTGGGTTTTGGCCTCAGGATCGCCGGCGGTGGCCAAATGGGTCATGAGGCCCAGATATTTTATTTTCGGCTTATGGGTCATATTGGCCGGGGCCAAAGCCGACAAGACGTTGGGAGCCTCGCGCCAACTTAAACCCAAGCGGCCCATGCCGGTGTCGATTTTTAAATAAACCTTGGCTTGGGAGCCCGAGGGTATTAAATTCTCAATTAAGCGTAACTGGTGGAGACTATAAACCACGATAATCAAATCATGGCTGAGGGCCGCCCGGATTTGCCCTGGAGTTTGGAGACCGGCTAAAATATAGATAGCCACATCGCCTAACTGAGCTTTGCGGAGACTAATCCCTTCCAAAACATCCAAAACGCCCAGATCCCGCGCCCCAGCCGCGACCAAAGCCCGCGAGCACTCCACCAGGCCATGGCCATAAGCGTCGCCTTTAACCACGGCCATAAGCGGCCTATTTGGGTTTAATTCGCGGATCAGACGGTAATTGGCTTTTAAAGCCACTAGATCTATTTCCACTCGATTAAAGCTTAAATCGACGCTCATGATTAACTTTCAATAAATATAAACAACAAAAGGTCATAGGTCACTCTGTCTACCTGAACCGCAATCAATTCTAAAAATAACATAAAAGGGAAATTTAAGCAAGTCAAAAATTTGACTTAAACTAAAAAATATTTTTTAGCGTATCGAAATCCTGAAATTCGTCTGGTTATCTCGGTATAAGATGACCCAGAAGGCCTATTAAAGGGTTTTAAGCTTTTTTTGAATAGTTTGACTGGGGAACCGTCTTTGGGACTGGGGATTTATGAGCGCTAAGATAGCTAAGCCAGGCTATAGGTAAATTGATAACGCTTTTTAAGGAAGTCTTTTTATTTAAGTTATAGATATTATATTAATTAAACTTATATTTAAAGAAAATATGCGCAAAATAAGTTTCATGAATTTTAATAGTAGCCAATAGAAATAATTAAATAAATTTGTAAATTCAATAATAATTCTTTAAAATAATGTAAAAAACATAAAAGTTGTAAAAAGTTATTTTAAATATATCTAAAAGTTAGTTTAAAAAAGGTTTATGGTTGAGTTTGGCGATAAAGCGTAACCTCGGCCCAGGTTGTTTTTTTCTTGAATTTTGACCCGCCTTGACTTAGACTTGCCCAATAAGGTTCCGACAACTCTGGGCGAGTTAGCCATGGTTTTTTTGGTTGGCTTGGGAGTGACGGAATCATTTTCTTTTAAAGCGACTTCTTCGCGGCTTTAACCCCCAGAGACCTTTTTTCGCTTATTTTTAAAAAGGCTTTTCCATATCGCGGATTTGGAATTAAGCCTTAAGGAATCTATTTTGGGGCCAGCGGATTAAACGGCTTTTATAGCCTATAAATTATTATTTAGGGGTTTTTTTATGGATTTAGTCCCTATTACCAGGGATGGGCGGCAGAGGCTAAAAAAGGAGCTGGAACGGCTCATTAAGGAAGAGCGTCCCTCGGTCATTAAAGCCATTGAGGAGGCTCGGGCCCATGGCGATCTTTCGGAAAACGCCGAGTTTCACGCGGCTAAAGAACGCCAAAGCTTTATAGAGGGTCGCATCGCCGAGTTGGAGACCCAGTTGGCCACTAGTCAAATCGAGGATATCGCTGGGCCCTACGAGCGCTGTGTTTTTGGAGCCACGGTGACCATGGAAAACGTGGACACAGGCGATACCAAGACTTACACCTTGGTTGGCCCTTATGAGTCAGCCCCAGAAAGAGGCTTATTGTCCGTGGCTACCCCCATTGGCCGAGCCTTATTGGGTCGAGAGGCTGGCGAAGAGGTGCGAGTCAACACCCCCAAAGGCCCCCAGGATTACAGCATCATTAGCGTTAAATAGAGCGTTAAGTGGCCAAAGATCTTTTCGGCTCGGGCCTAGAGGTTTTTTTTGTGAGATGGTCTTAATATGAATATAGTCATCGCGGGAGCTGGCGTCGCCGGTATTACCGCCGCCGAAACCGCCAGAGCCGCGGATCCGAAAGCCAATATCACCATTTTCAGCCAAGAGCGCGAACGTCTTTATTATAGGCCGCGCTTGCCGGAAGTGGTGGCTGGCAAAGTCCCCATGGACAAGATCTTCGCTAATCCCGAAGGCTGGTTTTTGGAAAAAAATCTAGAATTTCGGGCTGGGGAGTCTTTAGTCGATATCTGTCTGGACACCCATCAAGTTCGGGGCTCTTTGGGTAGCCGCTTAATTTACGATCGGCTCCTCTTGGCCACTGGGGCCGAAAGCGCGAAGCCGCCTTGGCCAGGCGTTGATCTGCCTGGAGTTTACGCGGTCAGGAGCTTAAACGACGCGGTCAGCCTTTATTACGACGCGGGCCGAGCCAAAGAAGCCATTTTGGTGGGCTCAGGCCTATTGGGCTTAGAGATGGGTAACGCCTTAATTACTCGTGGCCTAAAAACGCGCGTCATTGAGCGAGGGACTCGGGTTTTGCCCCGCCAAACCACGCCCAAAAGCGGGGCTAAGTTGCTCCAAGTCCTAACGAAGCTGGGCTTTGAGATTCTCTTGGGCCAAGAAGTCCAACACGCTTATGGCCAGGATCGCCTGGAGGGGGTCGTTTTAAAATCTGGCCAGGAAGCGCGGGGCCAGATCCTGATTTTGGCCACCGGCATCAAACCTAACTTGGATCTAGCCAAACTCATTAAGCTCAAAACCGACAAAGCCATTGTGGTGGATGAGTATTTGGAAACTTCGCTCCCTGGCGTTTACGCGGCTGGGGATTGCGCCCAAAGCCCAGATGGCTTTTCGGGCTTATGGACCATTAGCCGGCTCCAAGGTTTGACGGCGGGGGCCAATCTGGTGGCTCAAGACGCGGCCAGTCGAAAAATCTATGAGGCTCAGCCGCCCTCTACATTATTAAAGGTGGCCGGCATTGATCTCATCGCCGCGGGCAATATCGATCCCGATGGCCAACTTACTGGCCTAGAGGCCGAAGACGAGAACGCTTACCGAAAGCTGCTCTTGGATCCTAAGGGCCTATTAGTCGGTTTTACCATTCTGGGAACCAAGGCGGGCAATCGAGAGCTGAACGAGGCTTTGGGCCAAAAAATCATTCCCTCTGAGCTTTGGGAACCCCTAAAGAGCTTGGATTTTGATTTCGCGAAAATTAAGGCTCTCCCTAAAGAATCTGGCGCGACCTCTTAGCCTGAAAAAAAATTGTTGACTAATTTTTTCGGGCGGCCTATAATACTGGGGTCAATTCAAAGGCCAGGAGATTTCTGGGCGAGGATTTCTGGTCAGGGAATTTCCTAAGGCTTTTTGAATTTTAAAAGCAATATATTATTTGGCTGATTAATAAATATTAAAGGCCGGATGTATTCGTTATATGGATATATCCGGCCTATTTTTGTGGTAAGAATTTATTTTTGGCCTTT
>JAISWW010000166.1 GCA_031270705.1 Deltaproteobacteria bacterium | reverse complement strand
GGTTTTGTCGTCTCGGGAACCAGGTTATCAAATAACGAAAAAGTCTCCCGCGACTGACTAATATTATTTTTGTTCTGGCTTTTCGGGCTAACCATAGCCTTCTGGTTATCTTGGTTCTGGTTCTCTTGTTTCTGGCTATTTGGGCTCTGGCTATCTTGGTTCTGGTTATCTTGGCTCAGGCTTTTTGCCGCGAAGGGCCCTTGGGCGAGCGGCTCAATTTTCGGCTGGCCCAAAAGCTTGTCTAAAGGTTTTTCTCGGGGTTTTTCTGGTTGTTTTTTTGGTTGTTTTTCCAGTTGTTTATCTAGCGACTTTTCAAGCGGTTGGTCAATATTTTTTTCTGGAGGCGTTTTTTCCGGAGCCTTAGCCGCGGATTGACTATCGCTTTGGGGGCCAAACTTTATCGCTAGATCCGGATCGAGCTCCAAATCGGCCAAAACCGCCAATTCGCCTTTGGCTCCCTTGAGCGCGGCCTGACTAGCCAAGCGATCCGCGTCTTTATTCTTTTCCCGATAAACGTGGCCAATTCTAAAGTTTGAAAAACCTAGGGCTAAGTTGCGGGCTTCGCGCCAATAAGGGATTAAACCTTCGCTCCGAACCCGATAAACGCCCAAAAATTGCTTAACCACCAGCTCCGAGTCTAGGGCCACCTCCAAATGGGTTAGCCCTTGGGCTTTGGCTATGGTCAAACCTAAGACCAAAGCCTCCCATTCGGCGGCGTTGTTGGTCAAACGACCTAAATACCAGCCCTTGGCCAAAAAAACTTGATCCTGAGGGTCAAAAATGACAATCCCCGCCCCGGCGTGACCAGGATTGTTTTTAGCGGCCCCGTCAGCTCGCAAAAGATAACGGCCTGGGCTAATTTTTGGGGTCGGGGGCCAAGCGGCTAAACTCTTAAGCTTATTCAAAAGCTCAAGGCGAATGGTCACGAGACTCCATCGTGGTCAGCGCTTTTGGCGGGATCCTTAATTAAGGATGAAAAACGCGAATTATTGGTCGGCCTTTGCGCGCTCTTCAATAACTGGCGCCACATAGGCAAGGCCTCGTTGATTTTGCCAATGGTCTCCCGGATAAAATCCTGCAGAGCGTAAGGCGTTAGACTCAAGGCGCTCAGGGAGTAACCTAAGTCCACCTCATTGATTTCCGTTTTTAAGCCAAAGCCAATCTTGGAGGACAAGGCGTCGGATAGGCTGGTCATGGCCACCAAAACCTTATTTTGCCTAGCCCTTTCCGGGACATGATGATACAGGATAGCCTCTTGGTAAACCTCCGGCAATTTCCACAATTTGGCCAGCTCATAGCCCACCAGATCATGACGAATCTTTAAGGCGTTTTCCGCCGCTAGCCAATTATGGCCAGCTAGGATCAGATCCATGAGCTTTTGGAAGAGGAGAGGAAACTTGGAGACTAAAATAATGATCCCTAGCTCGTGCAACAAACCAGCGATCATGGCTTCCCCAGAATCTGGAAAGCCGATCTTCATGGCCAAGCGCTGAGCCAGCCAAGAAACGGCTAAGCTATGTAGCCACAAACCCTCGCCATCAAAATCTTCCGGCGCGGCGTTGATGTTAAAGGTCTCGTTGAGGCCTAGACCCATGGCCATAAAGCCCAATTCCTGGTAGCCAATGATGGTGATGGCCCGATCCACGGTTTTAATGGGGGAGCGCACGGAGTAGTAGCTGGAATTGGCCAAACTGATGACCTTAGCGGCCAAGGCCGGATCCTTCTCCACTACTTCCCTTAAATCCTTTACTGAGGAATTGGGATCCGTGATGAGACTCATTAAGCGCAAAGTGATCGACGGCAGGCTCACCAAAAGGCTCATATCCCGCAAACGATGAGCCACCTGGGGATCCAGTCGGCACTCCGGGGATAAGGGATCAAGCGGGCCTAGAGACATTAACTAAGAGCTCCTCGCCGTTGGTCGTCGAGCGACCAAAAAAAGCGGCTTAGGGCCAGAAGGCCCTGACCTTATTTTACGCCAACTCCGGAAATTTGAGGAGATATTTTCTAGGCTCTCAATCAGGAGTTTTAAGATCTCTTTTAGAAATCTTTCTATTCTTAAGAACTACTTAAAAGCTCTTTAGAACTCCCTTGGAACCTTGCGGTATCTCTTAAGAGCTCATAGAGTCTAAAAATTCCTTGTTGGTCTTGCTCCCCCGCATCTTGTCCAACAAAAACTCCATGCTGTCGACCGGATTTAAGGGGCTTAGGAGTTTCCTGAGGATCCAAATGCGGTTCAGCTCCTTTTCGGTCAAGAGGAGATCCTCTTTGCGGGTGCCGCTCCGATTGATGTCCATGGCCGGGAAAACCCTCTTGTCGCTCAGCTTGCGATCCAGGTGGATTTCCATGTTGCCCGTGCCTTTAAACTCCTCAAAAATGACCTCGTCCATGCGGCTACCCGTGTCAATGAGGGCCGTGGCTATGATGGTCAAAGAGCCACCCTCTTCCACGTTGCGGGCCGCCCCAAAAAATCTCTTGGGCCGATGCAAGGCGTTGGAGTCCACGCCGCCGGACAAGATCTTGCCCGAAGGCGGAACCACGGTGTTATAAGCCCGGGACAGACGCGTAATGGAATCCAAAAGGATGACCACGTCCCTTTTGTGCTCCACCAGGCGCTTGGCCTTCTCAATGACCATGTCGGCCACCTGAACGTGCCTGGTAGCCGGCTCGTCAAAGGTGGAGCTAATGACTTCCCCCGAGACCGACCTTTGCATGTCCGTGACTTCCTCGGGCCGCTCGTCAATGAGTAGCATGATTAAGGCCACGTCCGGATGGTTTTTGGTGATGCTATTGGCGATGTTTTGGAGCAGGATGGTCTTGCCCGTCCGGGGCGGCGAGACGATCAAGCCCCTCTGGCCTTTGCCAATGGGCGTCATCATATCCATGATGCGCATGGAGAAGTTTTTCGTTTCCGTCTCCAGCTGGATCCTTTGGTCAGGGTAGAGAGGGGTGAGGTTGTCAAAGAGGATCTTGTCCCGAGAGACTTCTTCGGGATCCTCAAAATTACAACGCTCGACCTTCAGCAGGGCGTAATAGCGCTCGCTTTCCTTGGGCGGGCGAATCTGCCCAGAAACCGTGTCCCCAGTGCGCAGATTAAAACGCCGAATTTGGCTCGGCGAAACATAGATGTCATCGGGCCCGGGGAGGTAATTGGATTCCGGGGCCCGCAAAAACCCGAACCCGTCCGGCAAAGTTTCTAAGACCCCGCCGCCGAAAATCATGCCATTGTGCTCGGTCTGAGCCTGGAGAAGCGAAAAGATCAGCTCTTGCTTGCGCAACCCAGTGGCGTTTTCAATCTTGAACTCCTTGGCCAGGGCGGTCAAGTCAGAGATTTTCATCTGTTTGAGTTCGGATAAGTCCATTTTTTCAGTCATAGAAGGATCCTGAGCGGATTGGCCACATTAGGCGCCAAAAAAAAGCGCGAACTAAGGGGCGGGATAAATAAACCAGCGACCCCCTGGCGAAAGCGCCAAGGGAGGTTTATGGGGTTAAGTTGGCGGGCTTAAAAAGCCGACCACAGACTAACGGTTATTTCGGTGAGTATCTTCGGATAAATGATTAGAAACCAGAAGCAAAGCAATTGAAAATAGCGAGGGAAAAGAACGCGGATGGATCCAAATCCTTATGATCCTCCATCCCCAGTTCTTCCCGCCCCGAAGCCCGCCATCTTTTATTTTCCTGAATGTTGGGACGATAACCTATTTTTCCCTGAAAATCAACCCATAAAGTTGACTAGTGACCAGCGATACGCCCAACCGAGCTGGGCTTCTCATAAAACACCCATATAAAATAATGTTAGGGCGAATTGTTCGTTTAACGGAGAAAAATCGGTCTAATGGGGTCAAAATTGACAAATTGTTTATCACCTTAAAAAATTTTAACAAATTTTCCCAGGCGGGAAAACTTGAAAAATATTTGCGCTTATATACTCATTTTTTTGGGACAAGTCAAGTTTTTTTTGGCCATAAGGCCAAATTGGCCAAATTTTTTTTAACCGCGCGGTCTGGCGTCCCAGCGGTCTGGCCCAACTTTTAGAAACTTTTTAGGTAACCTATAGACTAATGAGCGGTCATTGAGGATCTTTTAGGTTTTTTAGAAGGCCCAGCCGGCTGGGCCTTCTTTTTGGCCAATTTTTACGCGTTAGCCCTTTCATTGCCCTTGGAGGCCTCAAAAGACTGGGTTCGGGGAGCCACCGGGGGCGTATTGGG
>JAISWW010000002.1 GCA_031270705.1 Deltaproteobacteria bacterium | reverse complement strand
AGATGGTCTTTGGCCAAACGCTCGGCCTTGATCAGATCTGATTTGGAAATCAGAGCCTCATCGAGCTCGACATGAGCCGCTCGAGCCGCTCGAGCCGCTTTGGCCACCTTTAAAGAGTCTAAAGCCTGACTGGGGGTTTTCCTGACCCGGGGCTTTGTTATTAGCGCGGCGGCGACAGGGGAACCAGGTTTCTTGGCTCTAACGGGCGTGGCGGCCTGGGCGGTCTTCGGGCTCTTGGTAGTTAGGCTCTTGGTCGCTCGCGGGGCTTTAGTAGCCGAAACTGGCCCCAAAGCAGGGGGAATTTTCGGGGTTTTCGGGGCCTTAGGGGGCTTTAAACCGGTTGGGGAATCGCTGGGGGACTTTTTAGGGACGACTTTCGACGCGTCTTTGGGCTTCGCTTTGGGCTTGGCTTTAGAGGCGGAAGAGGTGGTTTTGGGGGCGGCGGCTGATTTGGGGCTCAGAGGCCGACTCGCCCGCGGCTTGGCTCGATGAGGTTTCTCGGCCTTCTCGGTCGCGACCGAGTTTTTGGCTGGGGCCAAGTTTTCTTCTATCATAGGCTCCTCATTTAAGTTTAGGGGCGTACAACCCCTCCTGGGTCAAATATTGGCGAACCGACTCAGGCAACAAATAGCGCACCGACTGGCCCGTGGCCAGACGCGCTCGCAAATCAGTGGATGAGATATAAAGGCTAGAGCCTTCATAATAATAGATCAAAGGCCGGTTAGGCCAACTAAAGGCCGCCAAATCCGGCTCCCAGGTGGGAGCCGCGCCCACGACCTCGGTTAAAAGGGTTTTTAAGGTCGTTCGATCGACTTCGGCGCCAGGCCGCCGGAAAACCGCCAAAGGCGCCAAAGCCAAAAGCTCTTGATGGCCTCGCCACTTTTTGATCTGGCTAAAGGAATCAAAACCCACCATAAAGATCAATTCTTCCGCGTATTTTTGTTTTAAGGCCCGGATGGTATTCACGGTGTAGCTGGGTCTCGGCAGATCTTTTTCGATGTCCGAGGCCGAAAAACCTGGCCGATCCTCAATGGCTAATTTCAGCATTTCTAGGCGATGCCGAAAATCCACTGGCCCATGGATGTCTTTATGGGGTTGTTGGGCGGCCGGAATAAACAAAACCTGAGCCAATTTTAAATGATAAAACAGCTCCTCGGCCACGCGCAGATGTCCAAAGTGAATGGGGTCGAATGTGCCACCAAATAGGCCTATTCTTGTCATTATACCCCCAATTAAATCTAGCAAGCTCTCAATGAGTTAAAGACTTGGGTATTAAATCCGGGGCTAACTCATCTTTTAAGCGCCTGGTCAATAAGTCCACCAAACCTTGACGAGGATCCTTGCCCTCATGGAGAACCCGATAAATCTCGCGAGCCGTGGGGAGAATTAAATTTTTGGCTTGAGCCAAACCCCAAATGGAGCGAGCGTTATTGACGCCCTCGGCCACGGCTCTTTGGTTGGCCAAAATGTCGGCCAAAGACTCCCCCGCTCCCAAGCGGAGACCGACCTTGCGATTGCGCGACAGATCGCCTGTGGCCGTCAGCATCAAGTCCCCTAAGCCCGAAAGCCCGGAGAGAGTTAAAGGGTTGGCTCCCATAGCCGCGGCCAAACGGGTCATCTCGGCCAAAGACCTGGTCAAAAAAGCCGCCCTCGCGTTATAGCCCAAACTTAAGCCATCGCACACCCCAGCCGCGATGGCGTAAACGTTTTTCATGGCCCCGCCCAATTCCACGCCCGTGACGTCTTGGGAAGTATAGATCCGATAAACGGGAGCCGATAATAATGATTGAATGGTTTTGGCCACCGCCGCGTCCCGAAAGGCCACCGTCACCGCCGTGGGCAGGCCTTGAGCCACTTCCCGGGCGAAACTCGGCCCGGACATGGCCCCAATGGGCGTATCTTGGGCGCATTCTTGGGCCAAAATCTGGGTCATGGACGAGTAGGTGTTATCCTCAATGCCCTTGGTCGCGCTCATTAATATAGTTTTGGGATTTAAAAAAGGCCGAAAGAGACGAGCCACGTCCCTTAAGCCATGGCTGGGCACCACCCAAATGACCAAGCCCGCCCCCGTGACCGCTTGGGCCGGATCGCTTATGACCGTAACCTCGGGGGGGAGCGAAAAACCTGGCAAAAAGGCCTCGTTTTCGCGGGTATTTTGGATCTTTTCGGCTAATTCCGGTCGTCTAGCCCACAAACGCGCCGACCAACCCAAACGAGCGGCGTGGATGGCTAGAGCCGTGCCCCAGGCGCCAGAGCCGATAATGGCGATATCGCGGCTAATCAGCATGCGGCCTTTCTAAGGATAGCTGGAAAATTAACTAAAACCATAAGAATCCAAAAAAAGAAACAATTAAAGCTAAGTTGACCAAAAAACTTAAGACGTAAAATAGCCGCGGAGCCTAGCTCAAAAAAATCTTTCCAAAAAAATTTAAGATCCCCAAAAGCTCTCGCCCAGCGGGAGGTCGTTACTTTATGGTTTACACTATTTTCGCTCGGATTGCCAGAAAAAAAACCCGGCCTGGTCAAAAAAAACGGGAAAAAACCTAAAATGGATCTAAAATTGGCGCGTTTTAGCTGGCCTAGCCCATAAAATTTTTGGCCAAAACAAAGCTTTTCCGCGAGTCCCAAAAGAAATTTGAGACAATTTTCCCTGAAATATCCTATAATTCCCAGCGATTGACCCCTCTGACCCTAGGAGAGCCTTAAAAAAATTTGGTCAAACAGTTGACAAGCCATCTTGTATTATAGTATCATAGTTTGAATTTTTAAAACAATTCGTCTCTTAATCATGGACTTGTGATGACCCGCTTAAAATAAACCCAAATTTGACGTTCCCACTAAAAGGGAGGTCAAGTCCTGATCACAAGGACAGCCACTTGAAAGATTATATATAGCGAATTGTTATTAATGTATATCTGTTTTACACTTTTTTGAACTATTTTGCCTGAGCTAGCTCGGGCTCACAATACGCGCTTTTTTTTAAAAAAACACACCAAGGGCCGCTTTGGCCAGACCGGGAAAACCTATTTTCCCTCCGGCTCGGGCGCGGGAGAGACGCGATGAAAAGACCTTTGATCACATTTTTGCTAGCCTTGAGTCTGGTCTTTGGGGGGGTAGGGCTGTCAGTCGCCCAAGAACAGAGCACCACAGAGGCCTACGTTGTCCAAAAAGGCGACACTTTGGCCAAAATCGCCAAAAAGTTCTATGGCAAGGCCAATTTAGGCCAAAAACTTTGGCGAGCCAATCAAAACATGGTCGCTAACCCCAAAAAATTAACCCCAGGCGACGTTTTATACATCTTTCCAGAAACTTCTTTGGCTTTGAACAAGCCTCTTTCCGTCCCGCCAGCCCCCCCGGGCCCGTCGGTTAACCTCTATCCCAAGCCCGAGCCTTTGGAGATGGCCTTTCCCAAGTACTTCTCTTTTGTGACGGATTTAAAGAACCATCCCAGTTCCACGCGGATTAGGGTCAAAAGGCTGATGCCGCGCAACGTCAGCGCCAAAACGGATTCGGAGGCGGGAGTCTCTACTGAGGTCGTTTACGACAAAATCGACCAACTTTATGAGGTGCGCTTGGTCGGGGAGATTATGGCCAGCCAAGAACGGGGAGCGACCATTCGCGACGATGGCTTTTCGCAAACGGCTTCTGGCCGGACGCTATTATCTACTGGGGATAACGTCATTATTCGTTTTAACGAGGATTTGTCAAAAATCCTGGACTCGGACACCCATGACGACGCGGATCCCTATTTTACCACCTTCCCCGTTTACGCCACCTCCACCGTTGTCCAAGAGCCGGATCGCGATAATCCCTCTTATGGTCGGAACCTAGGGAACCTAATGCTTTATAAAGGCCGGGTCACCATTGTGGCTAGAGTTGAGGGTTTAGCCCCACCCCCGCCCGCCGACATTAGTAAGCTGAAAACGCGGAACAAGGACAACCAAGATCTAGAAGCGGTCTCTTACGTGGCCAGGATCACCTACTCCGAAGACGCCATACTCATCGGCGACAAAGTGTTTTTGTTTTTGCCCAAGGATCCTGGCCCGGAAAGGCGCTTGGACTCGCCCTACGTGGAGAGCCCGGATTCTTATAGGGCCCCAGGTCGCTAAAGCCATCTGGCTTATATAAATCTTAGGCCTATTAATTTTACTCCTGTCAATTTTATTAAGGAGGTCACTGGCCGTCGGCCCATAATCGGACAAATGAGCGGTCAAATTTAACATGAAATTATACCTGTTGATTGGAACGGCCATTATGAGCTTGGCCATGGCCGCTTGCGGGCCCCCTAGCGTCTATAAGCAACCGGTTTTTCCGGTTTGCGAAGGCCGAGTTTTCTCTAGCTTAGGCCCTTTAAGCGCGATTTACTCCCCAGCGACCGTCGGCTCTTGCAAACAAGTCTTTACGGCCAGGGATGTCGCCGCTTGGGTGGAATCTCCCATAAACTCGCATCGCCTCAGAGGCTTACAGACCTTGGTCTTGGGTTGCGCTAATCTGACCTCCTCGGCCGAGTCCTGTGAGTATGGCGGCCCAGAAGGCCACGCGGCCACTTTGGATCTGGCCTTTGACTTTACCCACTTCAGCGATCGTATTCGGGTGCGCAAAGCGGTTCTCGCCGTCTACGCCCAAACCAACGCCTCCTTTTTAACTGAGGCCGTTCAGCTGAGGGGCCGTCTATTGCCCGGAGATCCTTACCAGAGCCTAGCCCAAAACCGCGTCTCCCCAGGCGTCTCGCCTGGCTGGATCCAATTTGACATTACGGATCTAGCGGCTCGGGCCATCGTCGATAGACGAACCTCGGTCAATTTTGAGTTGGCTCTGCCTTGCTCGCGCGATGAGAACAATTTAAGCGTGGTGGGCGTTTTAAAGCCTGAGCCGGTCATAATTGTTGAGTATTTGTAGTCGTTAAGCCTTTATAATTAAGCCCTTATAGTGGTTTTATTAATATCCTTAATATAAAGTCCAAGAGCTTTTGGCTTAACGCGCGCTAAAACGTCAACCAGGCCAAAACCGTAGGCTAATAACCAACCCCAATGGGGCTTTGAGACCCCGCCTTATTTATAGGTATTGGATCTAAAAGCTCACGGAAAGAACGGCGGGAGCCGAAATATTTGGCTCCCCGATTAAGCCAGGGGGTTTAAAGGTGATCTTTATGAGAAAAACTTTTGTCGCCTTAGCGCTCATGATGGGGCTTATTGGCTCAACCCTGGCCAACGCCGCTAACGCCCAGACGGTCAACGCCCAAAAATTAGCGCCTGACCAAGGACTCTACTACGCTTTGGCCGAATCCAACATTCCCGCCATGGCGGCTTTAAGGGATCAGGGAGCCAATCCCAACATCACCCTCAAGAAGGCGGGCTTAAAACCCACCAATATTTTTAGCCCTGATCTGCCGATTTTCGGGCAACCCTTAACCACCGGCAGTTGGCCAATTTTGACCTGGGCCGTCTACCTCAGCCAAAAAGAGGCCACCAACCTATTATTAAGGGCTGGGGCCAAAATAAATGGAACCGACGAGTATGGGGCCACGGCTTTGCACTGGGCGGCTTGGGCGGGTCGTCACGATCTGGCTCAACATTTATTAAATAACGGAGCCAATTGCCAAGCCAAAGACTTTAAAGGCCGCACCCCCAAAGACTGGGCCATCATGGTCAGCCAAGTCGACATGATCCGTCTTTTGGATAGCCGCTCTTGCCGGGGTTATCCCGAGGGCGACGAGGATCGCGATGGGGTGGTCGATAGCCAAGATGTCTGCCCCGGGACGCCTTATGGGGCCCATGTGGACGCCAGAGGTTGCTGGGTGGTGGCCTACGCGACCTTTTTCGATCTCGATCGCTCTTACATTAAGAGTCAATTTCTCCCCCATATCCGCCAAGCCGCTAAGGTTTTAGCCAATAACCCGGATATAAGAGTGGCTATTGTCGGGCATACTGATTCCAGCGGCTCGGTCGACTATAATTTGAGCTTAGGTTGGCGCCGGGCTGAGGCCATCATGCGGGAACTTGTCCGTCAAGGCGTGGATCCGAGTCGCTTAATCGTGGACACCAAAGGCGAGTCGGAGCCGATTGCCGATAACGTGAGCGGCGAAGGCCGAGCCAGAAATCGCCGCGTGGAGCTCCACGTGGCCCAGCCTCAGGCTTTAGCCAACTCGGGCGGGCTCGAGAACCTCGAGAACATTGATAACACGAATTTTTAACCTCGCTTAAATAGCGCGCTTTCGCCTTAGAAAGGCCGTCGAGCCCTAAATAGGGCTCGTCGGCCTTTTGGCTATTTCTCTGGAGATTTTTTTGTCTCAGTCCGCCTACTCGCCCACCGAAGAGCAATCGGTCATAATGAAAGCCGATGAGCCGCTATTGGCTATTACGGCTTACGCTGGCACAGGCAAAACCTCGACCTTGCGCTTTTTCTCCGAAAGTCGGCCCCGAGCCAGAACTCTATATTTGGCTTTTAACCGCACCATGGCCGACCACGCCAAACAAGCCTTCAACAATTGCCCTCAGGTTGAAACGCGCACCATTCACTCTTTGGCCTTTAAGTATCGAGGCCGCGATTACCAAAACGCCCTCGTTAGCAATTATCGGCCCATTCAGCTCTTGGATCACTTAAAAAAGGCTGGCTTAGAAGACAATTATTACATGGCCCGGATCTTGTGCGATATCTTAGGGCGTTTCCAGATGAGCGCCCACGCCTCAATCCCCGAATTTTTAAAAAAAGAGGCCTTTTATTTTTATCCCAATCTGGCCGTGGCCTTAAAAAAACCCGTGGACGATAAAAGAACCCTCAAAAAAACCCTGACCAAACTAGGCGCGGTAGCCGCCAAACTATGGCAAGCCATAATTGACCGAAACTTTCCCATTACCCACAATGGTTATTTAAAGCTATTTCAGTTGGAGCCAGTATCCTTATCTTATGACTGGATATTGGTCGACGAGGCTCAAGATCTAAATGACTGCATGATCGATCTGATCTTAAACATCCCCGGCCAGAAGGTTTTGGTTGGCGATCCCTATCAGCAGATCTACGAGTGGAATGGCGCGGTCAACGCCTTAAAAAAAACCGCCGGTCTCTCAGCGGCCTACTTTTTGACCAGATCTTTTCGGTGTCCCCAACAAGTGGCCGATCTCGCCAATCAAGTCTTAAAACTTCTCTCGGCCCCCAAACAGTTTTTCGGAACCCAGGCGCCCAAACCCCAAGGCTCTGGGCCCACGGCCATGATCGCTCGCACCACTTTTGGGGTTTTTAAGTTCGCCGCGGAAAACTGCGAAAAACATCGCTTAGCCTTTAATGGGGGTTTAGCCGCTTATGAATTTGATATGGTTAAAGAGATCTACTATCTTAAAGCCCAAAAGAAATATCAGATAAAATCATCCTTTCTAAACAACTTTGATAGTTTCGAAAACCTGGTCGATTACGCCGACCACGCCGCGGACGCCCAGCTGACGGGCAAAATTAAGCTGGTCGAGCGATACAAAGATCAGATCATCTCTTTATATGATCTAATCGCTAAAAATGAAAAGCCCATCGAGGCGGCGGATTTTGTTTTGACCACGGCTCACCGCGTTAAAGGCCAAGAATTTGGCTCGGTCATTTTGGCTGAGGATTTTGTCGATCTCCCAGGCGTAATCCAAGCTCTCCTTAGAGCTAGGGATAAATTCAATAAAGAAAACCAACTTCGCCAAAAACCAGCCCGGTTTGAGCCCCTAACTGTTCGAGCCGAGGAAATCCGACTTCTTTACGTGGCCATGACCCGAACCAGGGGGCAATTAGCCGTAGAGCCGCATTATATGTTTTCCAATGGTTTTGTGGACAATTTTTTAAGCCTGGTCAAAGGCGGCTGGCTAAAACTGACTTAAGCGGTTCCTAATTTTTAGATTTCCCGTCATTCCGTGGCCGCCAAAATAAAACTGGCCTCAGCGTTTAGGGACTCATAACCAATTAGAGAATCGCTTCTGTGTGATTAAGGAAAAATCTTGGCGCGCCGCTGATTAGAGCTTAAGAAGTTACGCGGTCAATGGAGCCGAGGACGCCTGTCCAATCCAGCGCTATTACATTATCGTCAATCATTATTCGCGAGGCTTTCCGCTCACAACTCCCTCGCGAATTTCGGCCACAAGCCCCACCCCATCCCGCTCGTCTTTCAGTCCAAGCCGCTCCGCTTCTTAAAGCTAGTCTAGAAGAGATCCAGCGTCTTCATCTCGCTTAAAAACCGCGAGAACCCGCGATCGTCCACCGACCACAAGGGCGACTTTGTAGATTGTCTGGCCAGGCCCTCGGTAGATTTGGGTATAATTTCTAGTTTCCATTTGGCGTATGGCTTCGGCGGCCTTATTTTCCATGTCTCCCGACAACTTCTTTAGCTGGGCGTCGCTAAAGGTAATTTTTTTATCGTCATCTTGTTCTTTCCAGGGGCAACGCTTGAACTCAATGACGAAATGGTTCCGTCGGGAGCCTGATAGTAGGCGGCGAATCTACCTTCGCCGACGGAAACCTCAAGTTGGACTTTCTGGCCAGCGATTTTCGCGACCATACATTGACTATTTTTATTATTCACGAAGTATTAATTATTTATTTCTTCAATAACAGCTTTAATAGTTGTTCTTTTATAGACTGCTAATGCCATTTTATAGACTTTTTTGCCAGGGACGCAATATTTATTGGCGTATTTTTTCTTGTCAATTTGCCGCAAAGCCTGAAGAGATAATTCATTGAGCTCATCATTAATATCATCCTCAGTAACTTGATCCTCAGTATCTTTGTCCTTCGCCTTTAGATATTTCATCTCAATGATGAAGACGCCAATTCCAGGAATATCCATGGACACGTCTAGAAAACCCTCGCCAGAGGCTTCCTCAACTTTAACGGATTGGTTAACCAAAGTCATGGCGAACATAAATAGGGTTTGATAATAGCTTTCCTTGGGATTATGTAATTGAAGACTAACGCTGGATAAAAATCTTCCAAAACTTGTCTCAATATCCCGAGCGTTCTTTTGAGATAGGGCCTTGTGGAGGATTTCAGCGTGTGCCTTAAGCTCTGAAATAGTTTTGAAAGATGTTTTTAAGGACAATAAGTTTGAAAATAAAGATGATTTAACTTCTAAATTAGGTAAAACCAAGTGATATTCATCATTTTCAATCTGATCCACAGTTAGATAACCAGTCTGAAACATAACAGGAATAGGCTCATAATTATCTATATCCACATTATTCAGTAAATTCGTGATTATGGCTGAGTCATTATCAAAAAGATCAAGAGTCATTTTACGCTCTTTAATTAAATCCACCAAAAATGTAGGGGTTCCAGATTCAAACCAAAAGCTGTCAAACTTTTGTTCCTCAAAAAAATTTAAAATTGACCAGGGATTTAAAACCTTGGTTGTCCCATCCCAGGAATAACCATCGTACCACTCCAATAACTTCTCCCTTAAATCGGCCACAGAAGAGCCTAGCGACAAAGACTTACGTTTGATCAAGGGCTCCAAGGCGTTTTTCATGTGTTCCTGAAAAAGAGCGTCAAATTCCTCAATAGTGAAACCGCAGATATTAGGGTATTTGGGGTTAAGGGTTAAATCAACAAGATTATTTAAGTCAGAAAAAATCGAGGTTTTGGTAAATCTAGTCACCCCAGTAATAAAAGCAAAGCGTAAGTGTTCTTCATGAGATTTAAGGACACTATAGAATAGTCTCAAAGCGTTTCTGATATCTTCAGCCAAGCTAGAGTTATGGATATTTTTTAGGATTGGGGCGTCATACTCGTCTATAAGAACAACCATCCGCCCTTCACCATGCTTTTTGGAATATCTCTCCAATAATCTTTGGAAAAAGTCTACTGGGTTTGTATCACCAATAGATAATTTTAGCGAGTCAGAATACTCAATAAGAGAGCTAAGTAAGCTCGCGTAAAGAGCCTCTGGGCTTGACCTGAGCATTGAAGAGATATCAAGATGGATGACTGGATGTGGCTCCCAGTCAAATGGCTGGTCGTAAATATACAACCCTTCGAAAAGATTTCGATGGCCCAGAAAAATTTCTTTTAGGGTGTTGAGTAGGAGAGATTTGCCAAATCGCCGTGGACGGGACAAAAAATATGGTAATGGTTCCAGTATTATGTTATAAAGATCCTTAGTCTTGTCAGCGTAAATATAATCATGATCTTTGATTTTAGAGAAAGATTTGGTTCCTAAGGAAAGTTTTTTCATGGTCAAAGCCCAACTGCCTTTATAATAGAGCGAACTTTAGCGCGTTTTAAAAAAAGGGGCTAAGCGTGTCCGAAGGCCAAAATTTATCCGCGATAGCCACTTTCGTTAAATTATATCTCAAAACCTTAAATTATGGCAACAAATATTTTTGTTTCGGAAGCCAAAATCCTAAGAAATTAAATTATACAAATCAGACGCGTCCTAGACACGGGAAGGCCCATTAGCCAGATCAACGGGAAATCCTTATCTGGTGAGCTTATCCATGATAAATGCTATCATATGTTAGTTTTTGGCCGCCGCGGAGTTCACTCTTGTCATAACCGAATTCGAAATTTTTGGTTGAGCCGACCACAATACCTATTGGTTAATTATTTTTGATCAGGTCGGGGGCTGTCTCGGCGCCTTGGCGCTCGCCTCCCAGGCTAGCGCCAAGGGCGTTCTCCAGGCCAGGAGTCGCTATTAGCGGAGGCATTTCTCCCAGAGACCAGTTTATAGCTAGGCCAGCTTATAGTCCAGGTTTTTAGCGCCATCCACTTGAATGGATTAGCGCCAAGGCTACCACAGAGACTCCTAAGGCCAGGGAAGCTTAGAAAAGCTCCATTCTGACTAAACTCTAGCGCTCAGGCGAGTCAGTTCCATAACACCTTCCTCTAGCCTCTCCGTCTTTCAGCGATATTTTATCAGCCAGTCCCCGCCTTTGAAGAAGAGGCCCAGAGAAAGAGCTTCTGGTCAGGCGAACTCTACGGAAATTTGGCCGTCAGCCGGGTAGCTCATAACTCTAATCGAAAATCTGTCATTTTGGAGAAAGTTAGCTGTAGTCGCCAAAATTAAAAACCCTAAAAATTGATTGATATCACTTAAACAATTAGCTAATACTTGATTTAAGAATTTAATATTTTATTTCTTCAATAATAGCTTTAAATTATTCTTTTATAGACTAATAAAATCAATTTATAGATTTTTTGTTAAGCCCACCAAATTTAGCGGCGTATTTTTATCGTCATTTTGCCGTAAAGCCCCAGAGACAATCAAAAAAATTCAAAACTCCCCCAGTCAGTCATGGCCACTTCATAAAGCGAGGCGGTGGGTATTGCTCGGCTTTTTCCCAATCTAAAGACAATTATCGAGACCAAATTGAGCTGACCGGCGCTAGGCTCTTTTTATTGGAACTTGCCAGAAGGCTAAAATGATCAGTACTTAAGGCCAACTTTCACCCGCACCACTTCCATGGTTTCCTGGGCCACGCGACTAGCTTTTTGGGCTCCCTCGCGCATGACGTCGCGAATAAAGTCAGGGCGTTTGGCCAGATCTTCGCGAGCCTGTCTATAAGGCGCGAAAAAATTCCAGATGATCTCGACCAACTCTTTTTTGACTTCCCCATACTTAAGGCCTGGCTTTAAGTAGCGCTCCCTGAGCTCAGCGACCGCCGCGTCAGACAAAAAGAGCTTAGAGATGGCGAAGAGATTGCAGTTATCGGGATCTTTAGGCTCATCGACGGCCCGAGCGTCGGTCACTATGGCCATAACCCTTTTTTTGAGCTCATCTTTGGGGATAAAGATATTTATGGCGTTGTTGTAGCTTTTGCTCATCTTCTGGCCATCTAGGCCGGGGATGGTGGCCAGGTTTTCGTCAATGCCGGGCTCAGGCAGGGTAAAAGTCGGGCCAAAGACGTGATTAAAGGTTCCGGCGATGTCTCGGGCAATCTCCAAGTGTTGCTTTTGATCTTGGCCCACGGGCACTAAGTTGGCTTGATACAAAAGAATATCAGCGGCCATAAGGACTGGGTAAGCGAAGAGGCCATGGTTAGGAACCAAGCCGCGACTGATTTTATCCTTATAGGAGTGACTCCGCTCCAATAAACCCATGGAGGTAAAATTGTGGAGAATCCAAGTCAGTTCCGCGTGTTCCGAGACATCGCCCTGCACCCAGAAATGGCTTTTGTCGGGATCGAGCCCCAAAGCCAAAAAATCCGTGGCCGCCTCCAGAGTGTTTAAAGCCAATAAAGGGCCATCATTAACCGTGGTTAAGGCGTGCAGGTTAACGATAAAGCAAAAAAGCTCGCTTTTGGCCTGCCATTGGATCATGGATCGCATCATGCCAAAAAAGTTGCCAATGTGGAGGTGACCGGACGGCTGAATGCCCGAAAGAACGCGCATAAAAATCCTCTAAATAGCGAAATCTGTTTTGAGATAGTCCAGAGAGCTCAATAAGCCGCCTGGGTTATCGACATCCAACGACTTTAAGCGGCCCAGATGGTAGGCCAAAAGTTGCAAGGGCAAGATAGCCACCATCGGCCTTAGTCTTGGGTGAGCGGCGGGCAAAGGAAAAAAGCCCTCGGCCATGGAGGTCAAGGCTTGATCCTTTTTGAGGCCATCCTCGGTAATCAAAAAGAGAGGCGCGCCCCTAGCCTTAAAGGCCCGAGCCAAGGCTAAAGTGGTTGAGTCAATCTCGTCGGAAAAAGCGATAAGGATTATGGGCGTATTGGCCCGCGCCAAAGCTAAGGGGCCATGGCCAAATTCGCCCATGGAATAGCCTTCCGCGTGAAAGTGAGCCACTTCCTTAAGTTTTAAGGCGCCCTCGTAAGCCATGGGCAAGAGAGCCCCGCGGGCGAGGATAAAGACGTGGTCGTAACTGGCGAGCTTTTTGGCCAATAGGACTACTTTGTCTTCCATGGCCAAGACATGTCTAGCCATTTCGGGGATCCGGCCTAAATTTTCCAGTTCCCTAAGCCACTCGTCGCGCATCAGGCCCCGACTTTGAGCTAGGCGGATGGCCAATAAATATAAAATCAAAGTCTGGCAGGTAAAGGCTTTGGTCGAGGATAAGGTAAAAACCTGCCCGGCCAAAGTCATTAAAGAGCCCTCCGCCGCTTCGGTTAAGGGCGAGGCGACCTCATTGGCGATGGCCAAAGTGGCCGCGCCTCTGGCTTTGGCCAAATTTAAGGCCGCCAAAGTCTCTGGGCTCCGGCCAGACTGGGAGATGGCCACAGCCAAGGTGCCCTGATCCACCAAAAGCTGATGACAACCAGCTTCCGAGGCCGGCTCCACCACGGTGGGCAATTGCGACAATTCCTCAATTATGTAACGAGCCGTCATGCCCGCGTGGTAACTAGTCCCGCAAGCCGTGATGTAGACCCTTTGGATCTTTCTGAGCGTCTGATCGTCCAAAGGTGGGCGGGCCATCTTTAAATGACGATTGGGGCCCAGATACTGAGACAAAGTATTGGCCAGGATCTTTGGTTGTTCTCTAATTTCTTTTATGAAAAAGGGCTGTTTTTCTGTCACTATAGATTTTCCAGCCTAACGGTTTTTCGAACGCCGCTTACGTATTAAGCCTCGCCTTTGGGGGCTTTGACGGATCGAGCGCGAACTTTGAGGGATGGTCAGGTGATGGAGGGTCGATAGATCGTCAATATAATACTGATCCGCGACATAGATGAGAGGCGGAACGTCAAGGCCTTCGCGCACCGAGACGTCGCGCAAATAGGCGTAAGGCCCGATGGTGGCCCCCGACTCGACCTTGACCTGGCCAGCCAAAACCACGCCCGGCCCTAAAGTCACGTCCGGGGCTAAGCGAACCGTGGCCTCAATGTAAGTCGTGGTGGGATCGGCCATGGTGACGCCGGCGGCTAGCCAAGAGGCGTTGATTTTGGCTCTAAGAATAGATTGGGCCCGAGCCAGATCTAAGCGATCGTTTACGCCTTGAGTCTCGTCGGGATCTGGGCTCAAAACAGCCGCGGCTCTATAGCCTTTGGCCCGAAAAATAGCCACCACGTCCGTTAGGTAATACTCGCCTTGAGCGTTTTCGGGTTTTAATTCCGCCAAAGCCTCAAAAAGCTTCACCGAATCGAGGACATAGACGCCGCTATTTATTTCCGTAAGAGCCAATTCCTCTTCCGTCGCGTCCCGAGCCTCGACAATCCGCTCCAGCCATCCGGCCTCGTCCCGGATAACTCGCCCGTAAGCCGCGGGATCATCGGGGCAAACGGTCAAGCAAGATAAATCGGCCTCCAAAGCTTGATGAGCGGCCACCAAATCCAAAAGAGTCTGAGGCGAAATGAGAGGCACATCCCCTGGCAAAATAACCGCCAAACCCGAAAAACCTTCTAAAGCCCCCAAAGCCGCGTTAACGGCGTCGCCGGTGCCTAGTTGCCGGGCTTGGCGAGCGAAAACCAAATTAGGCCTCGGCTTCACCGCCGCCTCCACCTCTTCGGCTTGAGCTCCGGTCACCACCACTAAACGCGAAGGCGACAAAAAACTCGCCGCGTGCAGGACGTGATCCAATAACGAGCGGCCCATGAGCTCATGCAGAACTTTAGGCCGAGTCGATTTTAGGCGTTTGCCTTGGCCAGCGGCCAAGACAATGACGGCTAAATCAGTCTGGGCCTTTTGGTCATCAGTCTTGGCTGGGGTGATGGTCATGCCCTCCGATTTCCTAATAGCTCCCCAAAAAACGTCACTAAAAATCAAGGTTAGGATTCCCTAAACCTTAACCCACTTAAGCTTGGCCATATTATCACAAAAAGACGAAAAATGATACG
>JAISWW010000257.1 GCA_031270705.1 Deltaproteobacteria bacterium | reverse complement strand
GAAATGGACAAGAATATCGCCAAAATAATCAGGCGACTTTTCCAGGAGATATTGACTGGCGAACTCGGTCAGGCTGTAGCTCTCCCGGTCTTTGTGGAGCAGATCCAAGGCGGTCAAGGCGGCGAGAAGCATACCGAGACCCCTGGGATCGGAGTCTATTTTTTCGGCTATGGTCGCCACCGTGGAATGAGGGGCCAGTTCGGCGATGGCGGGAAAAAGGCTCAGCTTAATGGCCGCCTCAATGGCCGCGGCTTTCCAGAATTCCTGACCTAAAGCTAAGAGAGCTTGGGGTGTCCAATTGATTGGCATAGGGAGAACCTCATTTCGGGAAAAAGGTCGAGGAGCGGTGTCCCTTTTAAATTAAAATAAAGTTTGAAACTGTTTGATTATGACACAGGGTTTGAGGTTTTTAAAGATCAAAACTTAAACTAAGTTTCGGCCAAAGCCGAAGTTCTCTAAGGCTCCCGGTATTTGATGGCGATATCAAAAAGTCCTTAAGCCAAACTCCTCAAGATTTTTTAATGGCTATTTTTTTCTTGACAAGGGAAAATGGCCAATTATAATTTTTGACAAAATAAATTCGCCGCTGGTGGACTTAAGGTTTCACCCATCAGAGATTGAATTTGGTCATTAGGAATTGAAACAATGAATAATTTGAGGGGACAATTTTTTAATAATTTTACGGCTCAGCTTTATAGTTGGCATAAAAATTGCTCTCTCTCTCTCTCTCTCTCTCTCTCTCTCTCTCTCTCTCTCTCTCTCTAATTTATATATAGTTGCCTCTTTTTGTTACTCTCTTATCTTTTTTATAATGTCTAGTTGTACTAATTATTTTTATTTGTATCTAAAATTTTGTCTACTTCAACGACGACGAAATAACTTAGATATATTTAAATGTTCTTGTTTTGTGAAATAATGAAGATTTCATAGATGGAAAGCGTTTTACCGCTGAGTAAACAAGGGATTTCGAAGACCCTGGTCAATGTTTTCTAGTGATGGTCGCAAAAAATGAGTAACCATTTTTTAAAGCGCTGGTGACTATTTTTTTTAAGGCTCAAGATAGTTTTTGAGCCAGGTAAGACCGATTAGCGAGGAAAAGATAAATTCGGGCAAAAAATTACTGGACCGTGGTTTTTCATGACCAGATGATGAAAAACAGTATTTTTTTGGAATTTAATTAATTAGGACGACCAAGAAGGCCTCTGTTCAAGCTAAGGCGACTTTGGGTTAGGGTAATTCCTAGTCCACGCCACTCCTTATAATTACTCCCCAAAAATAAAATAATCAGCCAAGAAGGCCTTAAGCCAGGAAGACCTCAAGAAGACCGGTCTGGCCAGCGGCATTTTTATTGTAAGCCTAGTCTACTGGAGAATCGCTCGCTGTTCGGAGGGGTAAAACTTTTTGCTAGCCCTATTTAGAAATTATTAGGGAGTTAAGTAAAACAACAAAACATTACAGGCTTAATTGCCAGGGAAAGCGAAAAATTGGCTCAGGTCTACGCTTTTCAAATTTACCACAGCGATGGCTGGCGGAGCAATGACAAGGCCGACAAGAAGAATTTTTCCGGACGGTGGACTTATAAATTCAGCGACCAATTTCAGGCCAGTTTAAACCTAAGGGCTTACAACGGAAATTGGGAGGCTCCGGGTAACATTTCTCACCTACGCCGAAACAAAACTGATCATGTCGACGATGGCTCAGGCGAAGGCGGAGGTGGGTTCCGGGATCGTTATGACGGCCGGTTATGGGCCAACTATTTTATCAATGATGAGTCCCAGTTGACCTTTTACCTTTATGGCACCTCCATGGAAACCACTAGGCACGAGGTCAATGATGTGGCCAGCTGGCCCGTTACTGGGAACGAGTTTGGCGGGGGCGAGGATTATAGCCGGCATAAATCCTGGGGAACAGGCTTGACTTACAATTTTAAGGGAGATATTAACGGCAAAGCCGCGACGGCCACCGTGGGATTTACTTACTCCTACGAATTAGAAGATCCTCGCGTTTTCTACAATTATGTTCAGGGAGGTGGACGGAGAAGAGGCTCTATTGGCCGTTACGCTGAACAATTAAGCATCAATAACCCAGCCATTTTGGCTGAGGTCTCTTATCAGGTTCACGAAATGTTTAACATTCGGCTTGGTAGCCGATATGACTGGATTTACGGCAAATATCGTGATTTACGTCCGACCAGCGCGAACTTCAACCAGGAAATTGAGTCGGACACTTATGGCATAGCCAGCCCCAAAGTCGGAGTTTTATTTACCCCAACGGATCGGTTAAGTTTTTACGCCAATTTTGGGCGCGGTTTTTCCTTGCCATCCATGAGCGGCGGGGCTGATGGTTTTTACGCCAACAATTCTTTTGCCCTCAAAGTTCGCGATCAATATGAAATTGGCTCCCGAGCGACCGTAACCGACTGGTTGGATTTGGAATTGGCCCTCTTCAAGGTCAATACGAAAAACGATACTTCTTATGATTATGACACGAACAGAACTGTGGCCGCCGGCACAACCGAAAGGCATGGTCTAGAGTTTTCGGCCCTCTTTAAGCCCAGCGCCGATTGGTCAATAAATACCAACTACAGTTTTACCAGAGGGAAGTACAAAAGTTTTACCGACACCAGCAACAACAAATTGGACGGCTACAAGATGACCAACATCCCGGCCCATATGTTAAATTTTGAGCTGATGATCCATCCGGAAAATTATCCTTTTGGCGCTCGGATCACTTATCACGGCGAATATGATCGCTATTCGAGAAATATGCCTAGCCAAAGGCTTAACGGACAACTCAACCAGGTGCCCAAACAGAAGGCTCCTAATTTTGAAATTGTCGACGTCATGCTTTATTACAAGATAAACGACAATTACCGGATATTGTTTAATGTCAACAATCTTTTTGACAAAGAATACTACACAGGTTTGAGCCACGGGTTACCGGATCCGAACACGGGTGATTGGGTCGGTCAGAGGAGGCCCCCCCGGACTTTCTATCTGACCTTGGAAATGAATTGGGACAAAAAGGAGCTGTAATCCTCGTCCGTTAGCTTTAGTTGGCCCGGAGAGATCCTGCTCTCTCCGGGCTATCTGGTTAAAAGACCTTTAAGAAAAAGCTTGACATCTCGCTATAATATAACTTTTATATCAGAAAACAGGCGGGAGTCTCCAAATGTCAAGCCTCACCTATCACCACAATCCAAACGGCGTCACTTATGTCTATCGCCAGGAATCTTACTGGGATAAGGCCAAGAAGCGTCCCAGCTCTCGTCAGGTCTGCGTTGGCAAGTTAGACGCCAATGGCCAGATAATCTACAACCAACGCTTCAAAAATCCCGAGGCCAGGGAAGCCTTGGAAAGAGGCGAGACGGTGGCCGAGGCCCTACTTATTGGGCAATCCCTGGTCTTAGCTAAAGCCACCAAGGACACAGGTCTTGAGCGGGTTTTGCTCCGCCATTTTGAGTCTAGGGAGGCCAACGCGCTTCTCTCGCTTTCCTGGGCGATGGCGGCGGGTCGCGGGGAAATGGATCTGGCCAATATTTGGCTGGAAGAAAACGACTGCCCAGCCCACAAAGAGTCTCTCTCGTCTTATGACTTATCCAGGATACTAGCCTCTGCTAGTCAAAGCCAGATAGATGACTTCTTGGGCGAGTGGACAAAGCGTCAAAGAAAGGGCTCGCCTGAGCTCGACTGCTATGATCTGACCTTGGCCTCGTCAAACGACCCGTCAAACCCATTTGAAGATTGGGGCGACAACCACGATAAAGAAGACCTTTCGCGAATAAATATGGCCTTGCTCGTTGGCCTGACCAGCCGCGTCCCCACCTATTACGCGCTACGCTCCGAAAAAATGTCAGACGCCGAGACCATCGCTAGTTTCATAAAGGGTCTGAAAAAATATAAAGCGGAGCGCGTCCGCGTACTACTGGACTATGGCTTTTACTCCGCGGCAAACATTAGCCTCATGCTCGAAGCCGATATTGGCTTTTGCGTCCCCGCGCCCACAACGGCCATTTGGCCAGGCGAAATGATTGATAAATACCGAGAAGCGGTGGAAATGCCTGAGCATATGTTCCACATTTCCGTGGACGAGCGCGAAGCCTTATACGGTATGACTGTCCAGGACAAGATTGATGGGCGCCGGGTTTGGAAGCATCTATATTTCGACACGGCTCGTCGGGTGGAACACATCGCTTCGCTTTTCGCGGCCCTCAGACGTTGGGAGATCGAGCTTTTAAGCGGGGAAACCAAGGAGAAGAACAAGTGGGCCTATGAGCGTTACTTCACGGTCAAGACGACCCCAAAACGGGGGCTCAAGGTGACGCGTAAGCAAGAGGCCATCAACGCCTACAAAAGCGATCGCGTAGGATACTGGGTGATACTGAGTAACCGCGAAAAAGACGCGACGGCGGCGCTGGCGGCCTATCGCGCGAGAGCCCTAGTGGAGTCGCGGCTAAGCGATTTGAAAAAAGACCTGGCCTTCTCCAGAGCGCGAGCGAGTGGGGCGAGCGCCTTGCGTGGACGCGCCTTCGCCCAATTCCTGGCCCTTATCCTCACCGCCCGAATCAGATCCGTCATGACTGCCGCCTGGAAAGGACGTATGGACATACCCAAGGAAGACAGGCTTTCGCGGCGCTACTCGCTGGCCGAGATGATGGCGCTATTAGGGTCATATCGCCAAACTCGCTTCTCAGCGCGCTACGGTGTGGTCGTCTCCGCTCCCACAAAGGCTCAGCGCTCAATCTTTCGGGCCTTCGGGATCGCGGTTGTCTGACCTAGCTTTAATTTGACGCGCTTTTGAGCAATAATCAATAGCTCGTCCCGGTCTAAACGCGGGCCTTGAGCGCGATTATTAGGTAGCGCTACATACTCTCAATAGCTTGGTCGTCTCAGTCGGTTTTTAAGCGTCGGGGGGGTGGATGGCGAAAATGCGGGACACCAGCTTGAAAGCCAGATCCAGGAACTGATCCCGGCTTTTTGAGGTGCGGTAGACCAGATAATCTTTTTTGCGGCTGGCTATCTCGATAATGCCGCAGATGCCGAACCAGGCCGTCAGCATGGTCTCCAGGGCGGGCTGATCCACCGTGATGAGCCCCCGCTCGTGGCCTTCCCGCATTCTTTCCAACACGATATTTTGGATAAATTCATTCGTTTCATAAATGTTTTTTATGATCGGGTCATCCCGCGTGATTTCTTCGTTAGTCTCGATTTTCCCG
>JAISWW010000239.1 GCA_031270705.1 Deltaproteobacteria bacterium | reverse complement strand
CTGGCAACATGTAATGATCTTCAGGAACGCATGGGCCAGTAGTGTTAAACATTTTGATAGTTGGTTGACTCATAAAAGCTCCTATAGAAATCGAGCCAATAGATCATAAAAAACTTTTTTAAATTATACCGATAATGACGATCCAAGTCAAATTGTAAATTGGACAATCAATAGATCAGTTTATTATATATTATAAACTTTTAGCTATTATAATAAAAATAAAATATCTTTTTTTATCATAATTTATCATTTAAAAATATTATACGTATAATAGGTTTAAAAACATTCTCATAACCATTACTAATCTAATTTTAAAACTCGAATACATTATTAAAATATATCTAATGACAAAAAATCATATTAAGAAAAACTTTTTGAATTTTATAATTCCTTTTTACCAACTCCAGGCTCGCGTTATCAAATAAATTTGACTGATTTAGTCATCTAACTGTAATTTTGTTCCTGGCCCTTGACCGGCTTTTTTCGCCTCCCCGCGGTTTTAAGCCCCTTAAGGCCTTTAGCCTAACCAGTTTTATAGCTTCGGCTACCATGATATAATGCTCAATTGTTCCGCTTACGAGCCCTTTAATTGTGGGCCATAGGTTCCATTGGGAGTTATTATGTCCAAATTTTGCGTCCGCTGTGGCGTTAACATTAGTCCCCTGACCGGAGTCATGGAGCAAAACCCGGCTAAGCTTGAGCGGCTACGCAAATGGAACGTCTATGTTCCCGAGCCTTTGTGCGTTGGTTGCTTTAGCCAGATCTTAACTCAAGCCGAGGCTCGTTATGGCGAAGATTTTGTCTATGAGGAAGAGCCTTCCGTAGAATTCCTAGCCAAACTCCGCGAAGAAATTAATAAAGTCACGGTTTTTACCTTTAATCCTTTTAATGAGGAAGGAGCCTATAAAAACCTTGGCTTAGTCTCAGGCTTCGCGACCATTGGCACTGGCTTATTGACTAGCCTAGTCTCTTCCATTACGGACTTTTTGGGCGGTGACTCGGATATTTATAACGATAAGATGAAAGAAGCCGAGGCTTTGTGCCTCTATAAGCTAAAAACTAGAGCCCACGCCTTAGGAGCCTCCTCGGTCATCGCTTTGTCCGTCTCCTTCACTGAGTTAACGGTTGGCCACGGCATGCTCATGATTGGCATGATCGGCACCGCGGTTAGCCGCTAAATGACCGACTGGCTGGCCAGCCCATTTTTAGGCCTTATCCAGGGGCTGGGCGAATTTTTGCCCATCTCCTCCTCGGGACATCTGGTTCTGGCACAAGCTCTTATTGGCTTAAAAAAACCAGAATTGCTCTTTGATCTTATCCTGCACGTGGCGACTTTGGGGGCCATCTGTTATTTCTATAGAGCTAGCCTTTTGACCCTATTGCTCGAGCTTAGGTTATTGCCGCTGGCTCTGGTTAGCCCAGCCAAAATGAGCGCCTATTTTCGGCTCCGGCCAGATTTTCGGTTAGGCCTACTCATTATCATAGGCTCCATACCCACGGGGATAATTGGGCTCCTCTTTCACGACTATTTTGAAACCCTCTTCGCTTCTACTGGGGCGGTGGGGTTCGCTTTGCTCGCGACGGCCATTTTCTTAACCGCGACGCGCTGGGCTCAACCAACCAAAGCCACGACCTTAAGGGGCCTAACCATCAAAATAGCTCTAGCCATTGGCCTTATCCAGGGTCTAGCCATCATCCCCGGTCTTTCGCGGAGCGGCTTAACCATTGGCTTAGGGATCTTATTGGGCCTGGAACCGGCTCTTTCGGCTAGATTTTCCTTTTTATTATCCATTCCGGCTATTTTAGGCGGATTTTTGCTGACGCTTAATAAATCCTTAGCCACTTCTTTTAATAGTTGGGAAATCCTGGCCGGCTTTTTGGTGGCCGCCATCACCGGTTATTTGGCCCTTTGTCTTTTAGTGCGCGTCATTAAACCTGGCCGCTTAATCTATTTCGCCCCCTGGTGCGCTTTGGTCGGTCTGGTGGCTATTTTCAGCCATTTTTGCGGCTAAACCCAAAAGATTCCAATTTATGGAAAACCTCAAAAACCCCGCCTATTTGGCCAAAATCCTTAGCCCCAGTCAGGCTAAGGCCCTACGGGGCGATTTAGCTAAAGCTGGCCAGATCTTGGTCATGACCAATGGTTGCTTTGACCTTTTGCACCCTGGCCATTTAAGGTATTTGGCCGAGGCCAGGGCTTTGGGCGATTTTTTGTTAGTGGCCCTTAATGACGACAAGTCCATAAAGCGCTTAAAAGGCCCCCAAAGGCCAATCCGCCCAGAAAACGAAAGAGCCGAGATGCTGGCGGGCCTCACCATGGTCGATGGAGTGACTCTCTTTAGCGAGGATACCCCTTTAAATCTGATTGAGCTTCTCCAGCCAGATATTTTAGCCAAAGGCGGCGACTGGCCGGCGGACAAGATTGTTGGCGGCCCCGAAACCCTAGCTCGGGGCGGAAAAGTTTGTTCCTTAAGTCTAGTTCCTGGGCTTTCCACCACCAACCTCATCGCCAAAATCTTAAGTTTGGCCAAAGACGAGTAAATTGTGGCCAAAGCGAGCGTGGATTTTTACGCCATTTTAGGCGTGACGCCAACGGCTAGCCCTAACGCTTTAAGGGAAGCCTACACGCGCCTGGCCAAACAATTCCATCCCGATATCCATCCGGATCAGCCAGAGTTTGGCGAAAGATTTAAGTCCATTACCGAGGCTTACGCGGTCTTAAGAAATCCGAGCTCCCGGGCCAAATACGACCGTTTGCGCCTAAAAGCCCAAAAAGCCAAAGCCGCCGCTAGCTCCACCAAAGAACCGGCCAAAAAAACTCCAAAACCGCCTAACGCGGCTCAGCCTTCTAGCGCGGCTCAGCCGAAAACCGCGCGACCCGCGACTAACCCCAAGCCTAACCCCAAGCCTGGGCCAAATACTAGCCAAAATACTGGGCCAAAAACGGCGACTAGGCCCAACCCAGGCCAACCCCAAGCCGCCCCCAAACCTCCACCTCAACCCAAACCCAAGCCCCAACCTCGCCCCGCCCCGACCGAGGAAAAAGGCCCGGACAAGGTGGAAAGCTTTTTGACTCGCCTCTTAAAATCCCGCGAGGGCAAAGATTCCTTAGGCCAGATCCAGGAAGAGCTCCATAAGGCGGGCTTAGGGGTCAGCGGCGAGCGTTTAAGTCGCCAAGATCCCCAGAAAAAGCCAGGTTTTTTCGCCAAAGCCAAGGACGCGGCCAAAAAGCTCTTTAAAGCTGAGCCCGCTCTCTCAACCTATGATATTGTCTATCGCCTGGCTATCTCGCGCCAAGCGGCCACCACGGGCACCACCATTTCCATCAATTACCCGCGCGATAATAACCAAACCCAGCGTTTGGATATCCACATCCCGCCAGGCGTCAAAGACCAATCCCAACTGCGCCTCGCCGGTCAAGGCCATCTGCGTCCGGGCCAGACTCGGGGCGACCTGGTTTTGACTTTAACCGTCATGGGCTAAAACGAATTTATTGACAAATAATGTCTTTTGGCCAAATAATGAAGAACCCTCGGCCCAGAGCTCAGAGACAAAAAATAATGATAATTTTCTAGGACTTAAGGATATTTAGGCTAAAAACTAGCTAGCCTTAGCCTAATTTAATCATTTATATTTAGTGGAAAAAAATCACTAATTATGGCAAAATTGGAATCAGGATATTTTTTGGCGATTTTTTAGGGATATTTTTTGGGATAAGCGCCAGGGCTCTTCTTAAAGAGTTTTTCGGGCCCTTTAGTCAGTATATTTAGGACTAAGTATTTTTAGGACTTATGAATCTTTCGCGAGCCAA
>JAISWW010000033.1 GCA_031270705.1 Deltaproteobacteria bacterium | reverse complement strand
GCGCTATCTTGAAACCGCCAGTCGAGGGAGCGTTGTCGCTCAGATGACCCTGGCCAACCAATATTTACATGGCCTAGGCGTTCCCCAGAGCCTCAGGGAAGCTAAAAAATATTATCGCCTGGCCGCTCAACAAGGCCATAAGGAGGCCCAGTTACGCCTCGATGAATTGAGCCAAAAAAAAACCTAAGAAAAAAACCTAGCCAGATGATTGACCTCTAAAGCCTGGGATTCTGGCGCTTTAGAGGTCAATCCTCCTTTGGCCTTTAAGTTTTATGGACATAAATTCAACTTTTACGATAAATCCCTCTTTTTTAACTATCAAATAAAGCCTAATTAAATAATAACATATTTTTATAATCGTGATCAAAAAACATATCTTTAAATTTAAGGCCACGGACAAAACTTGCGAGCCAAAGCGGATTCGCTTATATTGATTTTTCTTTATACTTCAGCCGAAGGGTCAGGAAATGAGCTCACGCAAGAAAAAAAAACGCGTTATCCCCAAGCCTCGTCCGCCGAAATTTGACTTGGACGTTCAACTTTACGCCCAGGGTTTAGCCCAGCTTAAAGAGACCGGCGATCCTTTGGCTTTGGCCAAGGCCGCGAGTTTTTTTCAGGAGGCGGCGGAGGAGGGCTTAGCCGAAGCCCAGTTGGCCTTGGGACAAATTCTGGCTTTGAGACCAGACGCTCTGCCCGAGACCGCGATCCCCCAGACCGCTCTCCCCCAGACTGATACCTCGCCAGCTCAATCTGAGACAACTCTTGAGTCTGATGAGCCTGAGCCAGACGCCCCGCTCAACGAAGCCCAAAAATGGTTTCGAATGGCCGCCGCGCAATTTTTGGCCGAGACCAATTTTTTAGTGGCTTTATTGTTAGATCATTTGAACCAAGTTCTTAAAAGACCGGAAAAAGTGGTCAAATATACCCAAAAAGCCGTCGAGCGAGGCCTGCCTTTGGCTATGCTCAATATGGCCCTTATGTTCTTAAATGGCGAGGGATTTCCCGAGGATTTCGGGCAATGCGTTGAATGGGCTAAGAAAGCCGTGGATAAGGGCCAGCCGGAGGCGGAGGCTTTTTTGGGGGGCTTATATACAATGGGCGTAGGAGTCCCCTTTGACATTGAGAAGGGGCTCCAGTTGTTTAAAAAATCGATTGAGGGCGGGAATAAGAACGGATGTTATAACCTTGGTAGCCTCTACGATCGTGGCAAATTTGTGAAACAAAACCTCAAAAAAGCTTATCAGCTGTTCCTTAAGGGAGCCCGGCAAGGCGAACCGCGATGTCAATACTCTCTGTTTGAATATTTTAAAAAGGCCAAGAAACCTAATCTCGCGAAAGCTCGTTTGTGGCTTTATTTGTCCGCTGAAAATCAATATGACCAAGCTCAGCTTGATTTAGGCGAACTTCTTTATGAGGAATCCGCTCGTTTAGAAGATCCGCGAAAACGCCTTGAGGCTATCAATTGGATCCACCGAGCCGCCGAGCGAGGTAACGATTTGGCGCAATTTAGTTTAGGCAAGATTTTGCTTGATGTAACTAATAATAAGTATAAAAACAAAGAAGCCTTACAATGGCTATTCTTGGCCGCTCAAAAAGGCCTGGCCGAAGCGCAATTCTTTTTATCGGAGCTTTATAGGGCCGGCGATGTGGTTACCAAAAATATTTCTGAGGCTAATAGATGGCAAAAATTGGCCTCCGAGAATAGCCTCGAAGCTCAATACTCTTTGGGCTCTAGATATTATATCGGTGACACAGACTTAACCAATGACCTGGGCAAGGCCGTGGAGAGTTTTCGTCTAGCCGCTGAGGCCGGCCATCCTTTCGCCCAGCGCAACATGGGCTTGGCTTATCAACACGGCCTAGGCGGTTTGCCGGTGGACGCCAAAGAAGCCGTGAAATGGTATTTGAAGGCCGCGGAACAAGGCTTCGCAAAAGCTCACTTATCTCTTGGCCTGCTTTATGACGAGGGCGAGGGCGTTGAGGAAAATAGAGCCGAGGCTTTAAAGTGGTTCCGCTCGGGCGCGAGTCAGGGCGACCTAGACTCCTTGGCCAGATTGGCCGCCCTAACTCTTGAGGGGGTCGACGGGCCAGATAAAGTCGAGGAAGGCCTAAAATTGTTATTCGAGGCCGCGGAGCAAGGCAACCTCGAGGCGTTAATTAAGGTGGCCACTTTTTATGAGGCTGGCGAATACTTGCCTCAAGATTTCGCTGAGGCTCTTAAATGGTATCTAAAGATCGCGAATGTGTATTTACCCGAGCTCGCGAAGAAGGATATACCTGAGCTCCACTATAGGCTAAGCTATGTCTATCACCATATGACGCCCCAAAACCCAGTCGAGAGCTTAAAATGGCTACGAAAAGCCGCCCAGGGCGGGCATGATGAGGCGGGGTTGCTTTACGCTTGGAAGATGGATAAAAACGCCCAGACTTTCGAGCGACAAAAAGAGAGCCTGGAATCCCATCGCTCGTCCGCGGAAAAAGGCGACGCCGCGGATCAGTACGCTCTGGCCTTTTTGCTCAACTATAGCGATGACCCGATAAAAGATAGCGCGGAGGCTTATCAATGGTTTTTAAAAGCCGCTGAACAGGGTTACGCCCCCGCTCAATATCAGGTGAGCAAATTTCATTATTATGGCCTGGTTGTGCCTAAAGACTTAGCGGAGTTTATCAAATGGCTTCGCTTAGCCGCGGATCAAAAGTATGGCGAGGCCAATTTTGTTTTGGCCATCATGTATTATAAAGGCGAAGGCGTGAAAAAAGATCGCGCTGAAGCGCTACGCCGTTTTCAATTGGCCGAAAAGACCGACCATATTAGGGCCAAGGCTCAGATCGCTAGTTTATTAACCGAAGATTGACGCCTGGATTTGGCGACTAAGGGTTTTCATTAGAGAAATTGGCTAGAAAAAAATTGAGGCGCGAAAGGCCATCTCCCCTTCAACAAGATAATGTTAATTGTTTTGACTCTTGTTTACTAAGTCATTAAGTATACAATAAAGACTAAAATACTGAAAAAATCGAAAATTTGGCAATACCAAAAAATGGAAATTCTTGTAATTTCAATATCTTAGCCTACTGGGCTACTGGTAAAATTTTTTTAAACTATCCAAATCGGTTCTAAGCCACAAAAGCGCCAAAAGACGCAATCGTCAATTTTACTTTTTCGCAATGCGTGAAAAAACTCTATTCTAAAATTATTTAATAATGAATATATCATTTTACTAATTTTGCCTACTATATTCAATAGAACTTTGTCGCTTGCGAAAATTTGTTCGCTCGTCTTTGTCCCTTAAAATTTTCTCGGTTTTCGCGCGCCGCGAATCGTAATTTAAGTCGCGCTCTTATGGAGTATTTGTTTGCCCGTGGCTTGGCCTTTAACGCTTGACGCGTCTTCATAGCTAATGGCCCATTTTCGGCCTTTAAAAAGCTCGCTTAGAGAGGCCTCGGTTGCCTTATCTGGGCCGTCTTTGACATTGACAATTAGCTTTAAGCAATCATCTGGCTCTTCTGGGGCGAGGGCTTTAAAACCCACAACGCCCGGGAGGCTATAGAGGATTTCGCTGATTTTCCAAAAAGGCTCTTTTTGCCCATCGCGCCAAACGACTTGATCGACCACTCGCCCATACGTTTTTATACGCCGAAAAATCGAGCCACAAGGGCAGACGCCCACCGCCCAAGCCCCCAAATCCCCAGTCCGATAACGAATTAAAGGCATAGCTTGACGGCTTAAGGAGGTTAAGACCATCTCCCCAATCTCTCCAGGCGGAAGGCTTTGGCCATTAGGGCCAAGAATTTCGAGAATGATATCCGCTTCGCGAAAATGCGGCCCGAGATGGAAGCGACATTCCACCGCCCCGCCTAGCCCAAACTCAGTCTGGCCATAATGGAGAAAAACCTTGGCTTTGGGTAGCTCTTCCTCAATGGCCCGAAATAAGCCTTTGGGAGCCACGTCGCCACTCAATAAGACGGCCCGAACCGTTTGGGCCAATTGTCGCCCTAAGTCATGGCGAGCCAAGGCCAAGACCTGAGCGGGCACCCCCACTAGGCAGGTGGGTTCCCAAGCCAAAAGCTCTTGATACCAACCCCAAAACTCTTCTCGCCCCAAAGGCGGAAAGCCAGGAACCGAGAACTCAATAGGCCAGCGACCTAGAGCTCGGCCCAGCATATCGCCCACGCTCCCAGGCCTGGTTCCAGACATCAGTAAGGCCACGCGATCGTTTTGGCCGGGGTCAACAATATTGCGCATGCCAAAATAGTAAAAATCTTCCGTGTTTTCTAGATCCGCCACAGTGGAGTAGATTCTTTTGGCTTGGCCTGTGGAGCCTGAGGTGGGCACCGTCACCACTCCCGCGACGTCCGACTGGGAGACGGCTAAAAAAAGCTCGGGGGTTTCGGCTACCGCGGCTGGCTCGGTCAAAGGCAATTGGCTTAAGGTTTGGTTTAAGAGGCGGATCCAGAAAGACTCGGAAGATCCCTCAAGCGCGTTTATGGCCCGAGCCAGAGTCTGGGTTAGCTCTTTGAGGTTAGGGGCGTCTTTGTAAAAGGCGGTTTCTAGGGCCGCCAAAAGAGTTTGGGCCAGTTTTTGGACGCGCCAGAAAGCCAAACGCGCGGCTAACTTGGCTCTTTGAGGCTCTTGTTCCAGCTCGCCTAGACTTTGGAGACGAGCCAAAAACTCTTGATCCAGCCAAGGGAGCATCATTTCCTCCGATAAAGAGAGCGGCCTTGGGAGTCAGTTAGGTTCATGGCGCAAAAGGGGATAAGAAGGCCGGGGGGCCGAAAAATATGGACACAGCACCCCTTAAGGCGAGCCAGATCCATGTTGCCAGCGTCTTGAAAAGCCATGCCGGTCACGCTAAAGGTCTCGCGCCTGGCCTGGGCCAAAAAATCGTCCAAAGTTAAGGATTTAGGTTTGGCCATGGGAATTTTGAGGGGCGGGGAGGGCTGAGGGTCGTCGGCTTTCCAGCTTTGAATGATTATGTCCACGGCTTTGAGGCGATTGTCGTCCGTTTCCTCAGGCGAAGAAGGCTCAGCGGTGGTTTTGGGCGGACAACCTAAAGGGCCACAACCGCAGTCGTCGGCTTTGGGCACTTGGGGAATCAATCGCCCATCAGCTAGACGGCGAAACCTTAAGTGGAAAGAGCATCTCTCATGCTCACAACCCGGCGGAAAAGCTTGCTCCGGCTGAATTAAGCCGTTGGTTCCCTGACTCAAAAGCCGTAAAATCTCGGGGATGGTTAAGCGGTAGCTAGAGCCTCTTAAATGATGCCGACCAGCCTGGGTCATGGGCTGGATATGCACTCCTCGGACAATGGGAATATTCCGCGCGAAGTCGACCAGCTGGCCCAGGCTTTGGTCATTGACGCCTTTGGCCACCGTCGGCGTTAAGACGACGGCGAGATTGGCCTCTTGACAGGCTTTGATGGCGGCTTTTTTGATGTCCAATAAGGGTTGGCCCCTTAAAGTCCTATAAACCTCATCATCTAGCCCATCAAACTGTAAAAAGACCCAGGACAGCCCATTTTGGGCCAGAGTTTTAGCTAAAGAGGGATTCTTGGCCAGATTTAGGCCGTTAGTGTTTAATTGAGTGGCTGGAAAAAGTTTCGCCGCCGCGGCCACCACTTCGGGCAGATCCGGATGGGTCGTGGGCTCGCCACCGGAAATCTGGAGAACTACTGGCCCCACCAAAGGCCTCAGCCAGGCCAAATAACCTTTCAAAGCGGCTAGATCTGTCCGCGGGCCGCCGCTACCAGAACTGGCGAAACAGACCGGGCAGTTTAAGTCGCAGTTTTCGGTAATCTCCAAAAGAACCGTGCAGGGGTTTTGGCCATGATCCGGGCAAAGGCCACAATCCCTTGGGCATCCATCTTTTATGGGCGTTTGAGCCTTGACTTTTATGGGTTTTTTGGGTCTTTTCCAAGAGGCGAAACTCGGCTCCCCGCGCCAGACCACTACGCTAAAGGGGCCATGCTCCTGGCAGACCCTTTCCAAAAAAACCTCCGAGCCCCGGGCCCAGAGCTCGGCGGGCAAAACTTTTAAGCATTCTGGACACAAGCTTTGGGTGGTTTCCAAAAGCTGGCCTTTCATGACTCCTCGCGACCTTGGGTAGGGTCGATCTGGTTTTCGACCAATAAGCTCATGACCTTTTGCCAAGTGTGTATGACCAGATCCGCGCAAGATTCCGTGGGATTGGCGTTGGCGTCGAATTGCTGGCCATTTTTCTCAAAGATCCTTAAACAATCGGGTTTGACCTCGCCTTTAAGCTCATCAAACTTAAACCACTTAACTAAGCCGCCCATGAGCGAGCGAGCGATGGGCAAAGGCCTTTCATCCTCTAAACCCTTAGACGTGTGCAAAGACAATAAACACAAACCGCCCGTCAAAGCCCCACAAATGTCGCCACTAGAGGCTCCCATGGCTAAACCGGCCATGGCTCTAGTCAGATCCGGGTTTTCTCGGCCCATGACTCTTAAGCCCAAGAGAACCACTATCTGGGCGCAGGAGAACCCTTTGGCCGCCATTTCCAGAACCGCGACCTGAGTCTCATCTAACATAACCAAAACTCCTGGCAAATTAAACCAAAAAAGCTTAATCGCGGAAAAATATCTAAATTGGCCTCAAACTTTTAAATATTGTCTAGATCAAGTCATTAAGATCAAGATAGCCAGAACAATATAGTTTAAGGCCAAAACTAAATGGCTTCCCCAATAATGAGGCCATAAGTGAGGTTTTTAGCCTCAAATTCGCCCAAACAGGCTCCTGGCCAGAGTTGGGCGAGTTTTTTCAAAGAGCCAAACCGCCACAGGAGAGAAGCGGCCAGGCTTTTTAAGAGCGGCCCATGATCTTGGGCCAATTGGACGCGAAAGCCCGCGTCATTTAATAATTGACATAGAGCGAGGCTAGTTAGAGCTCCCGCCGCGCAAGTCAAAGGGGAAGAGGCCGGCTTGGGGGTCAGGTTTGGGCTTTTTAAGAGGAGGTCGCTTATGACGATAAAAGCTCCCTTTTTTAAAACGCGCCGCCATTCCCCCAAGACCAGGGCCTTGTCCTGGGCTAGACTTAGGACGCACTCGCTAAAAAGCCCATCCGCGACCTGGTCAGCCAAAGGCAAACTCTCAAAAGAGGCCAATTGGGCCGGGCCTTTTAAACGGGCCAGTTTTATTAAGCTCTCCGATTTGTCTAAACCCAGAACCTGAAAACCAGCTTGAGCCAAAAATTCTAAAGTCACCCCGCTTCCGCAACCCATGTCCAGCAAAAAGGCGCCCCGGGGAAATTGACAAAAAGCCAAAGCCAACCTAGTCAAACTCAAGCCCCCCGGCCTTAAGCCCTCGGGAAAGGCGGCCAATAGCTCCGGGTTTTCGTAAGGGTTGGGGGAGCTAAGGGGGATGGCTAGAGGGCTAGGCGAGTCGGTCAATTTTTTGGCCTCGCGTAATTTGAGCGAATTTTCCTTAGCCTTATAAGCTTAGGGGCTTTACTTGTCCTCGAGGAGTTTTTCCACGTCCAGCATTTTGCCAAAGGCCAAGAACTCCGGAATCATAGTGGTTCCACATTTAGCGCAAGAGGGTAGTTCCACGTCAAAGCTCGCCCCCATGTAAGTGACTTTAACGGAAACCATGGTCAAAGGCTGTTGGCATTTGTGGCAATGCCAACCAGTAATATCAATGTCCGGGATTTTGCGATCCATTATATAGCCCCCAGTTTATAACCCTCAGCCTAAACCCGGCCGCCAGTTCGAGCGTAGCCTTCCAAGGTGGCTGGGCTTTCGGCCCCTTCGCCTGACGAGCCTGGCACGACCATGCGGTGACACCAGACGTCATGGATGAGATAGCGACCAGCGGGATCTTGTTCGTATTCCACCCAGAAAGTCACTTGGCGGGGCCTTAAGTTGGTTAGGCTATGGCCGGTGTCTTGGTTAAAGAAGAGGGGGCCAGTTTGAGCCGCGCTCTCAATGACGGCCTCAACGTCCCGCCTTAAGATACGGCGTTTTTCCATCTTCGCCCAAAGCTCTTCGGGGATGACAATTTCATAGGGGCATGGCGAAGGCATGGGTTCTTCCTCCCGCCAGAAGGCGTTTAGGGCCAAGCGTCGAAACAATAGGCGATTGTCCCTTCTTTGGGTCAAGTTGGGGCCGGGACGCTCCATTATATCATTTAAATTGGTCTCAAAGAGGATATCCAAAAGATGGAGGCTTGGGGCGCCAGCCTGACGATAGCGGTCGCGGCACATGACGCAATAGGCGACCAAAGGCCCTTGGCTTTCGGCGATGGCGTCTTGGGTAAATTCTAAGGCCAAAGGTGGGTTCACGTGGCCTCCCAAGCCCCCATAGCCACAACATTTGGCCAAACGCCCAGAAAAATGGGGCTCTTTAAAATTAGGCGCGAAGACCGTTAAAAGGCGACGGGCGTTTTTTTGGAGATTTTCGTCGTAACGAGCCGCGCAAGGGTCGCGCAAAGTTAAGGCCAAGGGCGAAACTTTAGCTGGTGGCGGGAGTTGGGACAAAACGTCCCACAAGCTAACAACCTTAATTTCCGGCAATTCAGCCGCGAAAAACAACTGGCAGGAGGGGCAAGCCAAGATAAAAGTTGGCTCCGCGTTTTCTCGCCAAACCTTTTGAATGGCCGAAGCGATTTGCCCAGTCAATTGGCCGCGACCCGACCAACGAGCCGGAGCTCCGCAACAACTGGAGAAGAGACCCACGCCACCTAAGGCTTTATTGAGATGCTCATAGGTTTTTAGGAGGGTTTCCGGGCGACTAGCCACCAATTGGCAACCCGGGAAAAATATTCTTTCGGCTTGGGTTTGACCTGGCGGGGGCCGGAAAAAACTCGTGTCCGGCGCGTTGGCGCTCACAAGATCCTCTAAGGCGTACTCATGAGCCGCGGCGGGCATGTGGTTGGTGTCAATCATCTCCTTGCGGGCTAGGCGAATGAAGGAGCCCACGTCCGCCCCATGGGGGCAAACTTCTTTGCAAAGATCGCACTCCAAACAACTGGTGATAATGATGTTGGAGGAGCGAATGCCGTAAGCGGTGATGATATTATTATACATCTCGCGGGCGTATTTTTTGGGATAGCCCTTAAAATGGCGCAAATGGGGGCAAACGTTTAAGCAAGCCTGGCAAGAGCATTGTAAGCATCTCTCGGCCTCGGCTTTTATCTCCTCAGCGCTCGGCTCCCAAGGGTTGGCCGGGGTTAAGGGCTCTTGGGGAGTGACTTGGGCGGTATCCACCACCAAAGTCGTGGCGAAGGGTAGCTCTTTTTCGCGAGCCAGGTTCGGTTTGACGCCTTGAAAAATCCGATCCAAAGAGATGGCCGCGCCTTTGCCGGCGGCCATAGCCTCTAAAAAGGGCCAGGCGACGCTCTCGGGCGGGGCGAGAAAAATATTGGCCCTCGGGCTTTCCTTGGTTAGGGGATCCGTGGCCAAATCTTCGTCCGTGAGGCCCAAAGCCTGGGTATTGACGCTAGGATCGCCTTGATCCACCATCACGGCCCGATAGTTGTCCAAAAGCTCGGCCAAAAATTCTGGGCTTTGCGCGGGAGCCGTCTCAAAAGAATTGCCTAAGCTCGAGAGCAGATCCCAAGCCTCAGTTAAAACCGTCTCGGGGAGCTCCTTAACCTTCAGTAAAGATCCGCCTTGGGGCCCAGTCAAGTAAAAAGTGACTTTATGGCCTTTGCGGCTCATCTCCGAGGCTAAAATCATGGAGCCCAAAGACGAGCCAATGGCCGCGATCTTATTGGTCGAAGCGGGCATGGGAAAGGGTTTGACGGATTTGGAGTTTTGAATGACGTAACGCTCAAGGAGAGGCATATTGACGCTAGAGCCCAGATCGCGCCTTAGGCAACGCTCTTTACAGGCCCCTTCGCAGAGCCAACCAGTCAACTGGGCGAGGGGCATTTGGCGATCCAGAAGTTTTCTGGCTTCCGCGGGTTTGCCTTCCAAAAGTCTCTGGACAATGGCCCGAGCGTCAACATGGAGGGGGCAAAAGCTTTGGCAAACTGGCGGCTCCTCATAGGTACATCGATTTTCTAGGGCCAGGAGGACTTCTTTTTCCATAAATTACCTTAAACCCGCTCGGCGAAACTAAAGTTAAAGGCTCGCCAAAAAGCGTCAACAAAAAAGCCTAATGACCTAAGGCCTTAAATATCAGTAAGATATTATTTTAACACAAGGGGCGCCCAAAAGCCAGATCTCCTTAAGCTAAAACCCCCAGGCCCCGCCTAAACCTCCCGTTAGGGGGTCGAAAAAGAAGGAAAAATTCGTCAAAAAAACCCCGTCTTCCTTGGAAGACGGGGTTAAGGTTCAGGGTATATTACCGGTTACTTCTTGGCCTTTAGGGCTTCCAAAACTCTCTCGGGCAGAGCGGGAATCCGGGTGACCCGGGCGCCGCAGGCGTTATAGATGGCGTTGAGAATGGCCGGGTGGGGCACGCAGAGCGGAATTTCGCCGACGCCGGCGGCTCCGTGCGGGCCAAACTCGCGGGGGTTCTCATAGTAGTTGAGCTTAATGGTGTCCGGAATATCCTTGCAGTAGGGGATACCGGCGCCCAACATGGTGCGGTGTTTCTGGATGTCCTCAAAATCCTCGGTCAAGGCCAAGCCAATAGCCTGAGCCACGCCGCCATAGAGCTGGCCATCGACAACGGAACGGTTGTTGACTTTGCCTATGTCGATGTTGAAGACGATGTTGTCGCAATGGACTTTGCCCGTGTTAATGTCCACGGAAACTTCGGCTAAGCAGACGCCATACATGTAAACCATGAAGGGCTTGCCAATGCCGTTTTCGTTTAGAGGCACGCCAGGCACGGAGAAGGTGCCATCGTACTTGGTCGGGACGCCAGCCAGTTTGGCCGCTTCGTAGGTGTCATAGTAGCCGCCACCGGTCTTTTTGAGGCCAGCTAGCATATTTTCGCAAGCGACTCTAATGGCGCCCCCGGTCATGACTTGGGAGCGGGAGCCACCAGCGGGACCGGAAACAGGGTTGCGGGTATCGGCCCAGGTGAACTTCAGCCTAGAGGGGCAGACGTTCATGGGCTTTAAGGTTTGGTGAGCCGTGCCCACGGCGCCCATATCAGCGCCTTGGCCGTGATCTTCCCAAGCCGTGCAGATGGTGATGGTATTGTCCGGGTTTAGCTCGGCGTAAGCGTTAGAAGAGTCGGGTCCGTCTAAGCCGCAACCATAAGCGCCAGCGGCGATGCCTACGCCCTTTTTGACGGTGGCGGTGGACTCGGCCTTGGCCCGCTTTTTGGCCTCTTCATAATAGGGTTTAATGTCCTCAAGCATTTGCTTATAAGAATAGGAGCAAAGCTCTTGGCCACTGGGGTTGGTGCTACCGGGTTTGCCATCTTTTGGTGGATAGTGGGTGTTGATCAAATGGAATTCCAAGGGATCAATGCCCAGTTTAGCGGCTAATTCGTCAGCCACGATCTCCGAGGAGAAGTTGGCTTGAGTTCCGCCGTATCCACGGAAAGCCGAGCCCCAACCATGGTTGGTGCAAACGGTGCGGCCTTCGCCACGGATATTGGGAATGTCGTGGCAAGCGCCCAAGAACTGAATGCCGCGGAGACACAACAGATCGCCGAACTCGCAATAGGGGCCATGATCGACATCGTAGTCGGTTTCCATGCCGAGGATCTTGCCGGATTTGTCGGCGGCCAAGCGAACTTTGGTATAGAACGGGGACCGCTTGCCGGTGTATTGTTGTTGCTGATGATAGTTGAAAATCAAACCGCAAGGACGGCCAGTGGCGATAACGCAAGCGGCCACGATAGCCTCGACGGTCGGGCTAAACTTATAGCCGAAGGTGCCGCCCATGGGGTTGGAGACCAGGTGCAACTTGTCATCGGCCAGACCCAGGCCTTCCTGGATCATCAGTTTGTGCAAGTGAACGCCAATTGATTTACAATGAACGTAAACGCATCCATCAGGATCGATATAGCCAAAAGAGACATCAGGCTCAATGGGCATGTGCGGGGTGCGGCTGGTGATTATGTAATCCTCAGCGATGACCACGTCTTTGCGCGCGAAAATCGGAGCTGTATCCTCGCCCTTAATGTGCGGCTGAACAAAGTACACATTCGGGGTGCCAGGATGGATTTCGATGGCGTCCGGAGCTTTGGCGGCGATAAGGTTCAAGTAAGCGGGCAGGACTTCAAGATCAACCTTGACCTTCTTAGCCGCGGCGTGAGCCTCAGCCTCAGTTTGGGCTAGGACGACCGCGATGGCGTCGCCATACTGGAAGACCTTCTTATCGCAGAGAATGGGCCTTTCTTTGCCATCGCCCTTGTTGCTGGGGAAGGCTAGGCCGTTAATGCGGTTGTTGCCTTTAACGTCTTTATGGGTAACGACCTTGATAACGCCGGGCATTTTTTCAGCTTCGGAATAATCAATGCCTTTAATGTTAGCGTGGGAAACCTCAGCTTGAACCAGAGCCATATATAGGCGATCGGGCGGGAGGTCAAGAATAAGGTCGGCGCCATACTTAATAGTGCCGGTGACCTTAGGAACGGCGGTCGGGCGGGGATAACGAGAGCCCCAGATCTCGGCGCCTGGTTGATATTTATAATCAAGATCCTCAACCGGAATTTCGCCGCGCAAAGCTTTGGCCGCTTCCATGACCGCGTCAACGATAGGAATGTAACCGGTGCAACGACAGGCGTTACGGTTCTTTTGGAACCAATCGCGAACTTCCTCACGAGTGGGGCTAGGATTAGTGTCTAAAAGAGCCTTAGCGGAAACAATAAAGCCCGGGGAACAGAAACCGCACTGGGCGGCGCCATGTTTGACCCAAGCTCTTTGCAAAGGATGCATATTGGTTGGAGTGCCAATGCCTTCAATGGTGGTGATCTTCGCGCCATTGGCTACCCGACCGATTTTGACAACGCAGGAGCGGACCAGCTTGCCGTCAATAATCACGTTACAGGCGCCGCAATGGCCTTCGCCGCAACCGACCTTGGTTCCGGGCAGGTGGATTTGCTCGCGCAACACCTTAACCAGGAAAGTATCCGGGTCGACGAAAATATTTTGCTCAATGCCGTTAACGTAGATATTCTTTTGAATAGTCATACGCCTCTTCCTCCTCAGGAAATGCCGAATTAGCATAACCGCCTGGGCTGATCCGACCAAAACGGGCGCGCCCCAACAGTTACAAAAGTTTATACCAGACTAAAAGCGTTTGGCCGGATTAACCGGTATGCCAGACCCCGATCCCCTAATGGAAAAAACCACTAAAGGCCGAAAACTCCCCGATTTTAATTTAGGTTTGCCTTAGTCCCACCGGCGAAAGATATTCCAAAAGAAACCTGGCGCTAAGAGGGAGAACGGCTGGCCCAAAGGCTTGTTGTTCCCTATGGATGTCATTATCGCCATAACCAAAAATTCTGTCAAGTATTATTTTTACTAAAAGAGACTTAATTGCCAAAAACTTTCTAGGAGTCACTATGGTAGTCTATAATTTAACCCATATGATACTAACAGGAAAAAGTAAAAAATAGTCAAAAATGACATATATCATTTTAAGCCGTCTTTACGTCATTCAAATTGGCCACGCGGGAAAAATTGGCCAGGTTGATAGCCAGAGTCTCCTTAAACTAACACTTGTTCCTTGATGAAACATAACCAAACGCCCGAGGTGAGGCGGGGCAAAAAGGTTTAATTTTGGCCAAAAGGTATTAAAAACGAACATAATGATACCAAAAATTTTGGTTGTCATGTTTCACAGCGAGGCCAGAATCGAAAAATTTGGCTAAAAATAAGGGTCAAAAAAATTTATCTGTCAATAAAATTCCCTGAATTTAGGGCGATTTTTTTCTGGGCGCCCGACCAAAAAAAGGACGAATTCGATTTTGGCGAGGACGGAGGGCGCACAGACGAGCCTCATAGGCTTTTAAACCACCCGAAAAATTTTTTTGATCCATTGATTAGCGCTCAAATCCCGATTTGACCCTATATTTTGTGTTTTTGGGAGTTGGATTAAAGGGCCTTTTTTTAAAGATTTAATAAAATCTAGCCAGGCGAATTGGCCGCGATTTGGATTTTTAGTTTTTTTTCGTTATGTCTAATTGGCCAAAAATTGACGCTCCCAGTTCAAATAAAATTTTTTTCGTCATTTTTTTCCGCTATTTTTTTCCCGTTAAAGTAGTCGAGAAGACCCTTTGAAGGTCAAGAGATGTCCGCCCTAAGCCTCCCCCAAACCCTTAAGATCCCTCAAGCCTGAAAAAACTCTCGAAATCTTTCTATCATTTGGGAATTTTTTAAGGCTCTGGCTTTATGGGGGCAACTAGCTGGCCGGGTAGCGCCTATATATAATAGTTAGGCGACGTTGAGCCTGGGAAAAATCCTGGCTTAAGGATGGGAGAGGGCAATAGTCTTATGGTTATGAAGAGGGCGGGTCAATTGTCAAAAATTTTTTATGACGCGACCGCGAGAACCGCCTTATCCAAGAGCTAGTGGCGAGGCCTAAGCGCCCCGCTACGTCATAAAACCTCACGAAGTTCTAAGATGGGCGCGGCGCGATTTCTGGATCTCCTTTAGAAGAGATAGATCCTGGCGCTTGGCGAGGGAAGCCAAAAGAAGAATCCGCTCGCGAATAGTTTAGAGAAGTCGGATAATCTCATAGTAACAAGGAAGCGCCGAACAAACCGAGCGGTTGTCACGAGGCGGGGGTATGGAGGCTGTGAGATGGATACGCTCAAAGGAAAGCAGGCCATTCTCTGAACTCCAAACTCAGAGAGAGTTAGTCTCGGAATTAGAAGAACTATAGAGAGGAATTGAAGAGTTTGGTGGCGACTTAATGATTATGGCGCGATCATACATGTTATAAAGACAATTAGAATTATAAAATTAGTGATAACTATAAGTTTTTATTGTGAATTTTTAAAAGTCTTCCTAACGCGAGACTTCCCATAAACGTCAATCATGTCGACGGGGGTATCCGCGCTAGGCGCCCTCCGAAAGGGCGTTCCTGACCGTGACCAATATTTCCACGCGCGCCAGTATACCCAGATCAAAAATATTTTACGTTAATTATTATGTAAACAAGCGATATGAAACTGACTAGCGTCTTTTTGATAAGCCGTAAAGGTTTAAGCACAGAAATTATTCTATTATTTCTTCAATAACAGCTTTAACTGTTGATCTTTGATAGA
>JAISWW010000209.1 GCA_031270705.1 Deltaproteobacteria bacterium | reverse complement strand
CGCGCAAAGAGACGCTGGCCAAAAGTCTCAGGGCTTTCCACAATTTTTTATGATTTCTCTGACTTTCTTTTGGCTTATATTCAGCGTGTCGCTGATTTCCTTTACAGTATTACCCTTGGCGGACAGCTTAAGGACGCTAGACCTTACATTTATTTGGAGAGCCTCAATCGTAGCGTCCTTGGCCGCTAGTTCTTTTTGGACTTGGGAAAATTGTCCGTCAGACAGATCGTCTAAGAATTTATTATAGGCGTTTGAATGCATGTTATTTAACTCCTTTATAAGGTAAATAACAATCAAGCGATAGCCAAACTTCGCGCGCTAAAAACCACAATTCGGTCTTGTTCGCCTAGATCCGTAGACAGGCCACTCAGCGAACGGCTTAATATGTCGTGGCGCGTAGGCGCGAGAAAAGCTTAAAGCGAAACCTCACTCGATAGCTCGCGAGAGGCAATCCTGAGCCCAATTAAGCCATCGGAGCTTTAGTCGAAGAAAGCGTCTTCTGATAGATAACCAATCTAGCCTTGGAAAGCAAATATTTTTTTCTAAACCCTCTGACAAGAGTTTTAATAGGTCTTATCCCTTCCAGAACTCAGATGGCCAAAACTTGGGTCATTTCGAAATCTCTCCGATCTAAACTTGAGCTTTTTTCGTCTGTCAAGACTATATATAATACAAAAAACATGAATAATTAAAGAAATATAAACAATTATAAAAAGCCTAAAAACATGTTAAAATAATTTTAAGGTTTTTTAGATTAAAATTATATCGTAATACATTTAATTAAACTCCATTGACAAACCCTCTTTAAGACGCTTCTGAGCTTTTTTAAGAAAATGCCCCACTTTTCCGAACCCAAGGCTTCCCTAAGACCGCTCTAGCCAGGCTTTTAGGGCCAGCCGGTTTTGACAAGAAGGCCTAATGGGCGCTATATTAACCAATTATTGACGACGTTAATTTTGGTCAAATTACCTACATTCGGATCTTTTTTCAACCAATACGCGCCTCGACGACTTCGGTCGCTAGCCTGACTGGGCGAGGCCAAAATTTAACGACCCAAAAGCGACAACTGAATGCTCAAACGGTTTTTTGAAAAAATCTTTAAGCTTTTCGCCACTAGCGTGATAGCTGTTTGTGTCATCGCTCTCGTGGTCAATGTGTTTGCCTCTGAGATGGCCATTTTTTCGACCATAGGCGTCGCGACTACCTACTTCGTGGTCTGCTTTCGCATAATTTTCCGACCACAAGTCTTCCCTAGACTCCCCTCGTTTAGAGTTAATTGGCCTCGCCTTAAAGCTAAGCCACCTCAAGAAAAACTGACCGGGCCCAAAAAGGCTTTAGAATTTTTTGATGGCCAAACTATCCAGTCTATTCCTCGCTATATCGAACTATATATTGACTATATAAATTCTAATGGTTCTACTTTTAAAAGTTATTTAGGACATATTATAATTTATTGTAGGAAATTCATAAATAAAAAAGAGTTATTAGATAAAACACTTCTATCTAGCCTCGATAAAAATGAACTAAGCTTCATTAAATTTTCAACAATTCTATCAAATATAGAAGATAGCGTAGCTAGAAACCTCAACGATGTCTTGATACGTCTGCACGCCTTTGACGAAGAAGAATATGAAATGATATTGAATTCCCCTAAACGCTCTAATAACTATGAAGAACGCCTAAAAATATTCCAAGAATATATCGCTTATATAGACGCTTCGATTGAGTTTATCGATGGAATTCTTCTTAAAATGGATAAATTACAGCTTGAAACATCTAAAATAAAATCTATGGATATTGCTAAAATTGAAAATTTACAAACAGTAAAAGATATTGATAATTTAATTAATAATATGAAATATTATAAAGTTTAAATAATAATATTCTTGATTTTTCAGATTTAATTATTTATTCTACTATCATCATCTTTAAAAACATATATTAAGACATGTTTTCTTAAGTCTAATTTATATATTACAACTAGAAATATCTAAAATTAAAGATATTAATACTTAATAGACACAATAAATTATTATAAAATTTTAACATTTACTAGCCGCGCCCCTTCCGCGAAGAAAATCGTCAGCGTTTTATCGCTCTTTTAGGTTTTAACAACAAGGAGAGGCAATCCCCACCAGAAAGCCCAGCTCCAATAATTCTCCCCGCCAGCTTTATAAAAAATAATCTTAAAAACTACTAACTATTCAAAAAATGTATTATACTAACATTATTATATATAAAAATTAAAAATATGTGGTTTTTATAAGAGGCCCTAATTTCGGCTTGGTCAATTTTCGCCACCAGCGGCCCTGGTTTGACTTATAAAGCTTTTAGATCTAAAATCAGCCTCATTGAAAACCAAATTTTCAAGCCCAGTGAATCTAAAGTCTTAGAACCAGTTCTTTTAACGGCATATAAATCTGACATTAGTTCATTTATTTTTTGCTTGGCCTAAAGGATACGAGCGCGGTTTTTGGATCCCTTATTGAGCGCTTTTAGGCCCTCACGTTTTAGCGCCAATAGAGCGCTTGGTGGAGAAATGCCGCCTAAATCGACCTTAAACCCAGAATCCAAGGGCTCCAAAACTAAAACCATATTTTTGGTCTTGTCCGTTCTGGTCGCGATTCTTCTTATCGGGGCCATAGTTATCGTCGCGAAAAACTCCTCTTTTTTCCGCGGCTCGGACAACCATTACGAAGGTTTAAGCGAGTTAGAGGCCAATCGTCTCTTAAACGAGCTATATAAAACGATTAACGTGACCACCTTGCCGCCCATCAATGAGAACGTGGATAGCGAGTCCATGACCATGATGGAAATCCTCCCGGAAATCGATCAATTCCCTCTAGCTGTCTCCCCTATCTCGGGCACGCTGTGGCTGGAGCTTTTTTCTTCCTCGGAAAAAGCCACGGACTCGGAAAACGGCACTTACAACCGTTGGCTAATGACCATGGGCAAAAAGTTTAACGCCCTAAAACCATCCATAAAAGGCCAACCCGTCTCCATCGCCATCCGGCCTATCCCCTCGGGTTTGGCCATGGATTATATCGCCTCGGGCAAACATGTCCCAGACGCCTTCTCGCCCTCCAATGTCTTATGGGGCGAGGCCTTAAGGGCTCAAGGCTTGCCCGTCAAACTAATGGCCGAAAAACTAGTGGGCAACGTGGCCGGGATAGTCATTAAAAATTCTAAGATTGAGAGTTTTTTAAAAAAATATCAAAAAATAAGCGTTGATACTGTTGTTAAAGCCGTAAATGACGAGACTTTTATCATGGGTTACGCCAACCCCTTAGTCTCCTCGACTGGGGCCAATTTTTTAATGTCGCTTCTGTGCGAGACCAACCCCAATGACCCCTTAAGCTCTGAGGCCGTGGCCAGTTTTGAGAAATTTCAACGCAATATCCCTTTTGTGGCCTACACCACGCTCCAAATGACCCAGGCCGCCAAATCGGGCCTTTTTGACGGATTTGTCTTTGAGTATCAACAGTTCGCTAACTCCCCGGAACTCAAAAAAGATTATACTTTTACGCCTTTTGGGGTTCGCCATGATAACCCGGTCTACGCCCTAAGGAACCCCTCGCGAGAAAAGATCGAGTTATTGACCATGTTCATAGCCTATTGTAACTTCCCCGAGTCGCAAAAACTGGCTTTGGATTACGGCTTTAACCAAAACGCTGACTACCCTGGAGTCGGCCAAATCAAAGGCCAGTACCTGACTGAGGCCCTGAAGCTTTATAAGGCCCGGAAATCTGGCGACCGCGAGGTTATGGCCGTCTTGGTGGCGGACAACTCTGGGAGCATGGAAGGCCCGTCTATTCGACTTTTAAAGCGTTCCCTCATCCAGGGCTCCAAAGCCATTAATTCCAACAATTTCGTCGGCTTAGTCCTATTTTCCGACCAAACGCAAATTGCCGTCCCCATCAATAAGTTTGACTTAACCCAGAGATCCATTTTCGCGGGAGCGGTCAATAACATGTCCGTGGGCGGGGGCACGGCCATGTATGACGCCATTATCGTGGCCGCTAAAATGCTCCAAGACGCCAAAGCCAAATACCCAAGAGTGAAGCCCATAATCATCGTCTTAACCGATGGCGACTCGGATCAGGGCCATACTTTTCAAGATATCGCCCAGGTTATGCGGGGCTTAAAGATCCCCATCCATACCATTGGCTACAAAGCGGACATCAAAGCCTTAAAAGACATATCCGCCATCAACGAAGCGGCCACCATGAAAGCCGACATCGATGATATCGTTTACCAAATGCAAAGTTTTTTCGCCGCCGAAATGTAACAACGCTGGAGTTAACTATGTCCGAATTCACCATGACCGTGTTCGACCCGAAAGCCATCGCCGAGACCGTGGTCAATGAGGAAAAGCCTGTTTCCGAAGAAGAGCGTCAGCTCAAAGAAATGGCCGAAAACAATGTCAAGGCCATTATCGCGGCTGACGACTCTTTGGAATCTCGTCGCAAACTTTTAACGCCTATTGAGGAATTTGGCCTAAAGTCCCTACAGTCAAGCAAATCCAAAAGCGACCTCTTGTCTATCTCGGTGGGCAAGCTCGCCCAAGCCGGGGATGAGGGCGGCCTGGTCAGCAAAGGCCTCATGGATCTCCAAAAGGAACTTAAAGACCTCGATCCCAGCGTGGTTGATTTCACTAAAAAGGGACTTTTTGGCCGGTTCTTTAACCCCATTCGCGGCTATTTCGCCAAATACCAAAAAGCCGAGTCGGTCATCGCCAATATTTTAAGCTCCCTGGAATCGGGCAAAGAGACCTTAAAGCGCGACAACGTGACCTTAGATATAGAGCAAGCCTCGCTCAGAGATCTTTCCAAAAAACTGCGCCGGGAAATCGAGCTGGGGGGCATGATGGGCGAGGCCATCCAACTCCATCTGGACAAAGCCGCCGCCGATAACCAAGATCCCGATAAGATCCGCTTCATTAAGGAAGAGATCCAATACCCCTTGACCCAACGCGTTATGGATCTCAACCAGATGCTCGTCGTTAATCACCAGGGCATCATCTCCATGGAAGTCATCACGCGCAACAACAAAGAGCTCATCCGCGGCGTGGATCGGGCCATGAACGTGACGGTCTCGGCTTTAAGGACTAGCGTCATGGTGGCCAGCGCCCTCTATAACCAAAAGATTGTGCTCACGAAAATCCAAGCCTTAAACCAGACTACGGCCGACATCATCGCGGCCACTTCCACCATGCTGAAAGAGCAAGGCACGGCCATCCAAAAGCAAGCCATGGAATCCACGGTTTCCGTGGACGTCCTGAAAAAAGCCTTTGAGGATGTTCTCTGGTCTTTGGATGAGATTGGCCGCTATAAAACTGAGGCCATACCGAAGATGCAGGCGACCATTAACGAGTTCCGAGTCCTAGCCAATGAGGGCGAGAAGGCTATCCAAAGGATGGAACAGGGCAAACTCGCCGCCGCGAGAGCCCAAACTCTGATTGAGGCGCCACCCAAAGAGGCGCCGCCAACCAACTAATCAAAAAGCCCTTTTAAGGCCTTATGGCTTATAGGCCTTAAAACCAGGCCTGAAAAAAAATCTCCAATACTCAAATTGGCTTGAGCGTTGGAGATTTTTTCGCTTAAAAGTTTCGCGAGCGCTGAGAGCGAGGGTTTAATTCTTTTCCAGCATGGCCGCCAATAAGCCCAGGGCTTTTTGGGCCGAGGTCACCGCTTCTGGGAATAAGCCTGATTCCTCTTCGCCCACCGCCGCTTCCCCAGCCAAGCCCAACCAACCAGTCGGGGCGGCTTGGATAATGGGCAGAAAATTCGCGTTGTCCCGGGTGGTCACGAGAACAAAAACCCCAGGTTTTAGGCCAATTTCCGTAAGGAGTTCCGCGGTTAGCGACCAAGAGTCTAGACCCCGCCAACTAAACTCCCCAACGCTCAAAGGGGCTTTTAAATCTTCCGCTGGTCGCGTCGTGGCCAAGGTCACCAATAACCCGGCTCGAGCTCCCAAGGCCGCGGTTTCCAAAGCCAACTCATCGTCGCCAAAGATCAATAATGAGCCTAGCCCCGCGTTTAAGGGCGTTAATAACCATTGGCCATTGGTTAAATCAGGGAGGCGCGGAGTTGTCCAAGGCCCCGAAGCGGCTAAAATATGCCGAATCGCTCGCTGATCCTCGCCCGCGCCCTCGACTATGGTTAAAAGCCAGGCCGCCCAAAAATTCTCTTTCCCGGCCAAAGCCTCGAGCCAAAAAGCCAATGAGCTGGGGCCCAATCTTTCGACAATCAGCCGCGTTTGGCCTTTGGTTACGACTTTAGGCCTTTCCAGCTGGATATCTTGGGCCAAGTCCGCCCAGTTTTGGGGAGCGATTAGGCTTTGGAGCTCTTTGGCCCCGACTAAGACTTGGCCAGCCGCGTCAACGACCACCGCTTTGGCCGCTTGACGCTCTAGGGCCAAACCCAAAATCACTTCCCGGCCCGCGTTTAGCTCCAACGTCACATAAGGCAGCCAGAATCCCATGACCGCTCCTTAAAACGCGTCTTTGGCCCGCGTTAGGTCGTCTAAGCCTATAAGACTTTAGCCATTATTTTCGGCTCGCCGAAGCAAAGCCGCCTTAATAAATCCAGACAGATCGCCATCTAAAACCGACTCCACGTTGCCGCTCTCAAAACCCGTGCGATGGTCTTTGATGAGGCGGTAAGGTTGAAGAGTGTAAGAGCGGATTTGGCTACCCCAGGCGATGTCCTTTTTGTTCTCGTGCATCTTCTTGATCTCGGAAGCCTTCTTTTCCTCTTCCAACTGGTACAAGCGAGCCTTTAAGACTTTCATGGCCATATCTTTGTTGCGATGCTGGCTTTTTTCGTCTTGGCATTGAACCACTAGGCCCGTGGGCAAATGGGTTAAGCGGACGGCGCTACTGGTCTTATTAACGTGTTGCCCCCCCGCCCCACTAGCTCTATAGGTATCGACCCGCAAATCCTTTTCGTTAATTTCCACCACAATGGCGTCATCAATCTCTGGGGTGGCGAAAACGCTCGCGAAAGAAGTGTGGCGCCGACTTTGGGAATCAAATGGCGACACCCTCACCAAGCGATGGATACCCGCCTCAACGCTCAATAAGCCGTAAGCGAAGGGGCCAGAGATAGTCAAGGTGACGCTCTTTAAACCCGCCTCATCCCCATCCAAACGATCCACCAAGCGCACCTCAAAACCATTGCGCTCAGCGTAACGAGTGTACATCCTTAAGAGCATCTCGGCCCAATCTTGAGCTTCCGTGCCCCCAGCCCCAGCGTGAATGTCGATGATGGCGTTATTGCCATCCATTTGCCCAGACAGAGTGCGCTTGATTTCGTAGAGTTCCAGCTCCTTGGCCAAAGAGGCGATCTTGTCTTTGATTTCTGGAGCCAAAGACTCGTCATTTTCTTCCACGGCCAATTCGTAGAGAACGGAGAGATCCTCGACCTCGGCCTCAAGACGACCCCAAACATTGAGCTTGTCGGTCAGGCGAGTGTGTTCTTGGCCAACCTCTTGGGCTTTTTGGGGGTTGTCCCAAAGATCCGGCTGGGCCAAAACCTGGGTCAGTTCCTCAATCCGCTCCGTCAGGACGGGCAGGTCAAAGACACCCCCGAAGGAGGCTTATCTGTTCATTAATGTCTTTAATATCGGTTTTAAAATCTAGTAGCATTAGGGTCGCCTTTATGTATTTAGCGTTAGCTAGCCAACTATGGCCATAAATAGGGCCATAAATAAATAGGCCCATAAATAGTAGGCCCATCAATAAACCGCCCCAAAAATCTCTGGAGCCGGTGTTTTGGCTATCTTAACCACAGGCTAAGAAAATAGCAAGGGCTTTAAACGTCTTCAAGCCTAGCCTTAAAGTCAAAATTAGGCGCCTCTAGTTTTTGGCCCAGAAAAGTAAATAACTTTTAGATTTAAAATTACTTTTTTATTAAATAAAATCTTAGTAAAAAAAGAATTTTTTACTCAATATATTTAAATAACACGAATTTAAGGATGAACAGTCAGAAAAGTCCCCATACCCCCATGGGGAAGTCCAGACCCAAGACTGAGGGAAATTTTAAGCGCCCCTGGGCAAAAAGTATCCGCTTGACCGGTCAGAAGATTATCTTTTACTCTTCTGAGCAATCAAGCGGATAGTTAAAATCTAAACCGCCGATGAGCTAGCCTTATGGCTAATTTCCTAGACCTATGGAGTTAAATGGTTGCGCGGTTGGGACTGAGCCGCCGCCAGCTAATAAACCTGGCGGCAAAGCCTGATAAATAGTGGAAATTTCCGAATCCTTTATGGGAGTGTTGACCCAATCATTGGTTCGGCCAGGGTTATTTCTAAGCTTCATGGCGTATTGGCCATCTATCAGAGTAATATTCTCCACATTGGAGTCCACATATTGCTGAAAAAAGCTGTAAGCCAGTCTCTCCGATTCTAGGCCAGTCATATTGGGGTTCGTTCTAGTCTTTAGGGTTATAGCCTCGTTGACCTGGTTAAAAATGAGGGATATTTCCGGAGCCGGACTCATAGTGTTTAAGTATCTATGTCTTTTATACTCGTTAAATAACCCTAAGCTTAGGTTCCGCGAGGCTGACATCCAAATAGTTGGGTCAGTTCTGGAGAAAATAGACCCCGCCGGGGAGTTCAGGCCAGTTATAGTCCCAACCCCTAAATTTAACAACCAAAACAGCGAGTTATACCAAGGCGGTTTGGGACGAGTCCAAGAGTATGTTTTAGGTAAATAAATAGTGTAATGAGAATAGGGTTTCGGCCACCAAGTTGGCGGTTTGGGCCTTGGCCGACGGGGTTTGGGCGGCAAGCGCCTGGGTGGCTGATTGGGCCGATCCATTGGTCGAGCCAGGGGCTCTGGGCGATCCCGCCTACCCCGCTGACCCTCAAAGCTCCTTTGAAGCTCGCGGAAATCGCGCGATCCGCGATCGTCACGACGATTATCGCGGTCACTTTTAGCTTGAGCTTGTTTGGGCCGATGGCGGACGGAATCTCTATCAGGCCGCTTAAAGGCCGAGCGGTCGTCGCGATCCCTACGGTCATCGCGATCAAAACGATTATCTCGATCTCTCCGATCATTTTTGTCAAAGCGATTGTCAGAGCGGCCATCCCGATCAAAACGTCTATCTCGATCTCTCCGGTCATTCTTGTCAAAACGATTGTCAGAGCGGCCATCCCGATTAAAACGATTATCTCGCTCTTTGCGATCATTTCTGTCAAAGCGGCCATCCCGGTCAGGACGAGCTGAGCGATTGTCGCGGTCAGGACGAGCCGAGCGATTATCCCGATCAAGCCGTACCCCTCGATTGCCGCGATCTTGGCGAGCCTTATTGTCTCGGCGCTCTTCGCGTTGTCTCTGTTCAGCTTTGGCTTTTTCCCGCTCTTCGCGGTCAGAATTCTGTTGGGCTTGGTTAGATCTAGATCGGTTATTGTCGCGCCTATTATCGCGGCCTTGGGCCAAGCCGAAATCGCCCAAGGACAGCCAAAAGGCCAAGGCCAATAGGATATAAAGGGTGGTTTTTAAAGGCCTAGACATCTTCGCTCCTTCTTAACCTCATTTGGGCTCGAGCCCAAAAGACGCGGTTCAGGGTCATGTTAGCGAATTATGTAGCATAAATCGGGCCAATCCCCAAACTAACCATTAACCGTCTTTGAGGTAACTTTAATCTTTGAATGATACCAAATTTTAAAACATAATGGAATAGTGGGCTCATGACAAATTAAGCATTTTAAAAATTTCATTTATGGAAGAGCTCGCTGATATTATGAACAGATTATAAGTTAATCTTTAAAATCTAAAATTTAATTAAATACCAACTTTAAGATATATTTGAATAGATAAACAGATCGTTAGTTAAATAATTTTGATAAATCAAAATTTATTTGCCTTTATGTCTAGTCTTTTCCGCCTGGCCGCCGCGGGCGCGCTTGTGGTTTATGACCTTTTAAAATATAATATTTCTAGCCATTTTTAAAGAAATTTGGCTAGCCTACTTTATAAAAGCCACAATCAAAAAAACTAAGGCTTATTATTATCTAAAGAGGCCAGAGGCTATATGTCCGAAAAAATTCTTCAGCCTCATTCTATCGAGTATTACCCCCCCAATAATCGTCCCAACGAGCTAGTGGAAGAACTCCTGGTCATATGGGAAGACTCTGTTCGCCAAAGCCACTTTTTTTTAGATGAGGACGATATCCTTGATTTGCGCCCAAAAGTTCGGGAGGTCATAAAAAAATTCCAAAAATTAGCGGTCTTAGTCAATCCCGAAGGCCTAAAAGTCGGCTTTATACTTATTGAGGGCCCAAAAATCGAGGCTTTATTTCTGGCCGCCAAATTTTGGGGTCAGGGCTTAGGTCGCCAATTGATGGAATGGGCCTTAAGCCAAGACGCCTACCTGCTGGACGTGAACATTGACAACCGAAAAGCCCTAAAGTTTTATCAACATTTTGGCTTTAAGATTTTCTCCGCGGAGATGACAGCCTTTCCTTTTCCTGTTTACAATATGGTTCGCCAAAAAACCTAAAAAACCTCGCAGCCACCCCAGGCCCGTAAGCCAAAAATCTCCGCTAGCCTGAGCCTCGAGCCTTTGAACGGATAGGCTAGACATTTATTTATTTGTCAAAATATTAATCAGATAATTTAACTAAAATTAATGGTATATTCGCTATATAAAACCATCTTATAATCTTCATTCACATTAAAAAAGGCCGCTGATTAAGCTCAGCCAGCTGTAGATAATATACCCTTAATAAGGCCTATGTCGCCAGGCATCCTCTTTTGGCTGTAGCGATTTGACAACAGCCATTTCAATTAATTAGCTACAAATTAAACTACTTATTTAAATTATTATCATTTAAGATAATAGTAAAACTAATTTAGGTTGGTTTTTATATGGCGCCCTTTTTGCTATATTCTTAGGCAACAATCTGAAAATGGTTTCGGATTACCTGGCTAGACGAGGATTCGCATGCACGCTCACCAAAAAACCATTAAGCACAGCCTCCAAATTAGGGGCAAGGGCCTCCATACTGGAGAGATGATTGACGTGACTCTCCGGCCCATGCCTATTGACTCGGGTATTTGGTTTAAAAGAACCGACGTGAGCGATCCTAGCCCAATTTTGGCCTCCTCAGCCAACGTCTCCGACACGAATTTGGCCACGACCATTGGCTGGCGCCGTCAACGCCTTTCGACTTTAGAGCATCTGTTGGCCGCTTTGGGTGGCCTCGGGGTCAACAATATAATGGTCGAGGTCAATGGCCCGGAAGCCCCCATCCTTGACGGCTCCTCGGCGCCTTGGGTCGAGCTTTTAAATTGCGCCGGCTTTCAAATCCTCAACGCCCCTCGGCCTTTCTACCGGGTGGCCAAACCTTTTAAGTTGATCGATGGGGACAAGTTTTTGGCCGTGGAGCCCGCTTCGGAATTCTCCGTTGATTTTACCATTGATTTCCCAGGATTTTTAAAAACCCAAAAACGGCATTTTAAATTTTCCGAATCGGCCTTTGTGAGCGAGATTAGCCCCGCCCGCACCTTCTGTTTGCTTAAGGACGTGGAATACATGAAGAGTCACGGCAAAGCTTTGGGTGGCGGCTTGGACAACGCCGTGGTCATTGGCGACGAGGGCGTCTTAAATCCCGAAGGGCTACGTTTTCCTGACGAGTGCGCCCGGCATAAGATTTTGGACTTAATTGGCGATCTCTCTTTAGCCCAAGCTCCCATTTTAGGTCATTTCACGGCCCATAAATCCGGCCACGCCTTAAATCAAAGAGTTTTGGCCTCTCTCCTAAGCCTACCTGGCTATCTAGAAAAGAGCGACCACATCGCCGAGCCCCAACGCTCCACCAGAAACTTCGAGATCTCTTTAGGGGCCTTAAATCCTTTGACCCTAGCCCCAGAAGGCGAGCCTTTGGCCTACGCCAATTAACCTCAGCCAGCTAGCTAATCGACAAAATGGCCCCTTGTAGCCTTTTTGTTTGCCCTTTTGTCCGCTTTTTTGTCTGGACAGGGGGGCCAATTTCTCGCCCACTTCAAATTAGACTTCAAACGAATATTTGTCTTCATATTTATATATAACAAAGAACTTTTTCTATAATTTTAAACACCTATTATTACCATAAAATTATCAATAATAAAATGATTAAAATATTTCTAAATATCATCCATAAAAGAAATGGAAGGAGTATCAAATACTATATATATAACAATAAAATTTAAACTTTATTAGTTAATTACAAATATTACAGAAATATAATAAAAGTTAGATCTAATTAGAGAAAATATTTAACGAGAACGTCAAGATCTCGAGTGTCAATTGCGCGGATAGTGTCCAGGTAATCAAGGGCATCCGGGGGTAATGACGCGGATACTGTCCGCGCAATCATGGGTTTCCGTGGCTAATTGAGCGGACGGTGTCCACGCGATTGATTCGATGAAGACCACGCTGGTTTGGTGGGTGATGATCTTATGGAATGAGTCAGATAGAACCCCTTTGAACTGGGTTCGGCTTAAATCTCCAATACTTCTTCTAAACTCAAGTTGATAACCTTGATTATGTCATCAAAAGGCGGCGCGACAGCACACAAACATTTGGCCGCCGCGCTAAACGTCTGATAGGCCACCTCAAGACCAACATTTAAGCCATCCTCAAAGCCTTCCTCGTGGCCCGCTCGGAGGATCTAGCGTCTTAGCTCCTCTAAAAAAGAACGCTTCACTTACGATAGGCGTTGCCAAGGTGGTTTGAAGCCAGAATTGTAAATTTTTTGGAGATGATGACAAAGCGCTGGAAAAACAGATCCAAAAGAGCTATAATATGACCAATGAAAATATTTTCGGAGGATAGAACGACGAGGATGAAATCACGCGCGACAACGTTTAAGGTTGTCCTTAAATAATCCGCTCAGGATTCATAGTTCTGTTCCGAGAGGAACGTGGCGTGATTGGGAGGATAGCCTTAAATTGAAGTGGCGCGAAAAGGGGAGCGGCAAGACCTATATATTGATTTACGGACGTATAATTTGGGACGCGCCTACGCCAACAATCACAACGCGCTTCTACGGATATGGCAACAGTCAATTCGGGCATCCCGAACGAGACAGAGCCTTAATTTTACGCGAGGTAAGCGCGCGCGTTGGCGACGACGTTAGTTTTGAGCTTGGCGGAGCCATTGGCGTGAGCGTTCTAAATCATATCGCGGAGGCAAACAGCAATGACCAATAACGACACAGGGGCGAACGCTAACGTAACAACTAAGGCCGAAAGCGTTAACGTTCAGATTATAGATTTGCGCCGTGTGCTTGATTACAATACCCGCGACTTCGAGGTCGATTTCCTGGTCGAGCGGTTTAATGACGGCGCTTTTTTTATCAATCCCGAATATCAACGTAACTTTTTTTGGGATACCGCTCGCAAGAGCCACTTTATAGAGTCAATACTCCTTGAGTGTCCCATACCCATTATGTTTTTTTCGGGTAACGATGATGGTCGTTACGACATCGTTGACGGCGCCCAACGAGCGTCCACATTGGAGGAGTTTTTGAACGACGATTTGGCGCTGTCGGACTTGAAAATACTCAACGAATTGAACGGCTTTACGTTCAAGCGACTGCCTCCGCCGATTCAACGGAGATTTAGCGATACCACCTTACGTGTCATTACCTTGAAGGCGAGTTCCTCACTCGAATTAAGGCAAGAAATATTCAACAGGTATAACACGTCCGCGTTGGCTTTGAAGAAAACAGAATCGCGACGCGACGCGTTTAAGGGCGCGTTTATGGAGTTTATGACTGAGTGTTCGGAGAAACCTCTCTTTAAACAGTTATGCCCGATTAGTGAGAACTCAAAAAAACGTTTTGAGGACATTGAGCTTATTACGCGCTTTTTCGCGTTTACGAACGATTACAAATCGTTTGAGGGCGAGGTCAGCGATTTTTTGGATAACTTTGTTGAAAAACATAAAAACGAGTTCGACCGGACGGCGTTTGAGACGGAATTTGACGCTATGCTGGACTTCGTTGATAGGCGTTTCTTCGGTGGTTTTAGGCGCGACGCGAATAGTAAGTTTGCGCCTTACGCGCGTTTTGAGGCCATAGCCGTAGGCGCCGCGTTAGCCTTGCGAGAGAAAGGTGATTTATATCCCACAGTTCGGACGGATTGGGCTGACATCACTACTGAAAAAGGCGCACGATTCAAGTATCTCACAACCACGCGCGCGAGGTATAATAAGAGCCGTGTAGTCGCTCGCGTAGAGTACGTCAAGAATATGCTTTTGTATGGGGAGGAGCGGCAATGAACTCAACCCGCGCCACCTACAACGCCCGCGTTGCCGAAATAGATTTCTATTTTAAAGCGCTTGGACGACAAACTAACCCAATCCTTATGGCGGCTCTGTTAAGCTGGCCTAGATGTATAACCGGCCTCCTTCGAAACGCTTGATGGGTCTCCTCGTGGCCAACGCGGAGGATCTCACTTCTTAGCCCCTCAGGATTCAATCGCCTCGATTCTTCAATCATAATGGAATTAACGAATCGCTCCTTCATTTTTTATCTAACTTTGAGTCTTCAGTAACGAAAAAAACTCCAGCGGCGTTTTTAGGTCGCGAGCTCAGTTAGACGCTTGATAATAAGCCACCCACGCCAACGCGCTCGAAGTCAGGCTCTAGGCCAACTTAACCGCTCACATGATCAGAACTCCAGGCTGAGAATATAATGAAAATATTTAACAATTTCAGCATATTTAGATCGAATTATAATTTTTTTGTTTTTCGGTTAGAATAAAAATCAAGGATATTAGCTATGGCCAGAAAAATTGTCGGTCGTTGACGAGTCATCTAAACAGGCCGGTATTTTGGAATCCTTTGACGGAAGGGTCTTATTGAGCGCCGCTGGCCTTTTTGGCCACGCTTGACAAAAATTGGAGTTTTGTCCATAATTCTCAAGCTATATCAAAATTTGCCCCCAGGAGGCCAATTCCCCTGGGTAACTTTAAATTCAGTTTTAAGCGAGGAATCCACAAACCTATGAAAAAATAATCTGAATTAGATACATAATTTTTATATTGTACTATCAATTTTTATGAACTAAGGTAGACGTTCGCTTAATCAGTTTTGGTTATTTTAAGATCCAAGGCTTAACCTCAGATGACCTAAGTAGGGTTTAGTAAAAAATTATAATAAAGCTTATTTTTTATGATTTTTTATTATTTTGGTTTAAAACGTCTCAACTATTCTAATCCTTTCCAGTCTTTTGGGACTTGGATTGGCTGATAATCTGGCTCCTAAGCCAGAACTTAGGCCCTCCTGTGGGGGATCAACCGCTTGGCCGACCATTGGCCAAAAAAATAAATAGGAGGCTGCGTTTGCGCTCGGGACAATACGTTCCCCGAGTTTTTTCGCGCGAAATTACTGGATGAAAGACGTCGCAAAACAGAGAACCATCGCTCTCATCTCGCATGGCGGCTCAGGGAAAACTTCCATGGCCGAGGCCTTTTTATATCTCACCAAGACGACCAACCGCTTGGGCTCAGTAGTTGACGGCTCTAGCGTCCTGGATTACGAGCCCGAAGAAGTCAAGCGCAAAAGCAGCCTTAACGCCTCTTTCCATTCCTTTCCCTGGAAAAAGAGTCAAATCACTTTCGCCGACACCCCAGGCGGGGAAAATTTCCTCAATGACACCCGCTCAGTTATGCAAGGGGTCGATGGGGCGGTGGTTTTAGTTGACGCCGTGGACATGGTTAAGGTGTCAACCGAAAAAGGCTGGGCTTACGCTGACTCATACGGTTTGCCCCGAATCATCGCGATCAATAAAATGGATCGCGAGCGGGCCGATTTTGAGAAGACCTTAGAGAGCGTCCAAGAGACTTTTTCCCATCCCAAAGCCATTCCCGTAGCTTTGCCCATTGGCGCGGAGAACTCCTTTTCCGGCCTAGTCGATCTCTTGCGACTCAAAGCCTTTAAATATGACGCCGCCGGCAAAGCCTCCGAGACCCCCATTCCGGCAGATTTAAAAGATCAAGTCGACTCCTATCGGGAAAAACTTATTGAGGCCATCGCCGAAACCGATGACGTCTTATTGGAAAAGTTCTTGGAAGGCCACGACATAACCGATAGCGAGCTCGACCAAGCCCTAAAAGCCGCGGTCAAAAACGGCCATATCGCTCCGGTCACGGTGACGTCTAGCCTAAAACTGATTGGCTTAGATTTCTTCTTGGACATGATCTTGGATTTCCTCCCCTCCCCTCTGGAAAGGAAACCATATCTAGCCTCCTTGGCGGTTGACGGCCCCGAAGAGATCGAAAAAGCCCCCGATCCCGCGGCCCCCTTTAGCGCGCTAGTCATAAAAACGACCGTGGATCCTTTCGCTGGCCAGTTAACCATCTTCCGGATCATCTCTGGGACTTTAACCCCAGATAGCGGCTTTTTAAATGTTAACCGCGGGCAAAAAGAGCGCTTTGGCCAACTCTTCGCCTTGGAAGGCAAAGCTCAAAAAGCGGTGGAGGAAGCTGGCCCGGGCGATATTGTGGCCGTCTCTAAGCTAAAAAGCGTCCTGACCGGCGACACCATCGCCGATGAGGCCAATCCGGTGGTTTTTAAAGCGACGCCCCCCATGGTGCCTGTGGTCTCCTTCGCGGTGGAAGCCAAAAACAAAGGCGATGAGGAAAAAGTTTTCGCGGCCATTAATAAGATGACGGTTGAGGACGTGACCTTAAAGCTTACGCGCAACAACCAAACCAAGGAAATGATCCTCTCCGGCATGGGTCAAGTCCATCTGGACGCCATTTTAGAGAAGATTAAGCGCAAATATAGCGTTGAGGTCGTCTTAAAGGCCCCCAAAGTGGCCTTTAAAGAGACGATCAAAGGCCGAGCCAAAGTCCAGGGCAAATACAAAAAGCAGACTGGCGGCAAAGGCCAGTATGGCGACGCGGTCATTGAGATGGAGCCTTTGCCCAGAGGCGGGGGCTTTATATTTGAGGATAAGATTGTTGGCGGCGTCATTCCCCGGCAGTACATCCCGGCCGTGGAAAAAGGCATCATTGAGGCCATGGCTGGGGGCGTGGTCAGCGGCAATCCGGTGGTCGACTGTAAGGTGGCCTTGGTCTTTGGTAGCTACCATGACGTGGATTCCTCGGAAATGGCCTTTAAGATCGCTGGCTCCATGGCCTTTAAAAAAGCCTTTCTGGAGTGCCAGCCCACCATTTTGGAGCCCATCATGATGTTAACCGTGACTGTGCCTGACGAGTTCATGGGCGACGTCATGGGCGACATCTCTAGCCGCCGCGGCAAGCTCTTGGGCACCGAAAGCCATGGCAAACGCCAGATCATTAACGCGCACGTCCCCCAAATGGAGTTATTGTCCTATTCTCCGTCCTTAACTTCCATGACTGGTGGTCGGGGCTCTTTTTCTTTGGAGTTCGCTCACTACGACGAGGCTCCCGCTCAAGTTCGGGAAAAAGTCATTAGCGAGTATAAGCCCCAAGAAGACAAAGAGTAGCTGACAAAGAGTAGCTGACAAAGAGCGGTGGATAGAGGCCAACCCTCCTTTGGCCAAAACTCTTGAAACTGGCCCGAAAACCCGTTTTCGGGCCAGTTTTAAGCCTTAAGCCTTTCTTTTCTCGCGCTGGCTAAAGCCAGCGTTTTTTTTGGGCCTTTTTTCCTAGCTTTAGCCCTAGCCCCAGCTCTTCTCTGGCTCTTAAGGCCTAAGCCAATTCCTAAATCTTGATCGACTCCTTAAATATAGTTATACTCCTTTGGGGTTACAAATAACTTCACCTGATGTTCTTTCGAATTAGCCGTCCTTAGGGTCAAAGTCACGAGTGGGAGTTTCAGCATGAGCGCCGCCATGGCCTATAAAAGAAAAACCGCGCCGTTATTAACTGTGGGCAAAGTCAAATCCCAGTCCTTAACCCTTAGAGACGTCCTGTCGCGCCTGACCTTCGCTCAGGCTAGCAAACTATTAGGCCCCGAAGGCCGAATGCTCCTAAAATCTGGCGCTGTCCAGAGCGTGGTATTTTCTGACGCAACAAATTATGAGATTACCGACGAGCGCTTTGAGATAGAAATTGACAAAGCCAAGGTTGTTTTTGAGTTAAAAGCCCCTAATAAAGCTTTTTTATCTTATCATTGCTCAAGTTGTCATCGCCACAAACCCCTGGGTTGCGAACATGTGGCCGCCGCTTTGTTGCTCATTTTAGATGAAAAAGTGGCTTTGGGCCTGGCTATCCCCCCGCCGGAGAAAATCCCTTTGGAAAAGCTTTCCGAAGAGGCTTTGGTGGAGAGAGCCATCGCCGAAAGACGCGAAAGGGTTCAAGCCGAAAACCTCACGGTCACCAAACAACCCGCCCAAGGGGTCTGGGGCGATTACCAAGTCGATAACCCCAAAAGCGGTCGAAGCTATCGGGTCTCCATCCGGGGCTGGGAAAAAGGCAAATGCTTTTGCGAGTGTCCAGACTTTAAGGTCAACACCTTGGGCCTGTGCAAACATACCATGGCCGTCACGCGATTTCTGGAGCAAAAAGGCAAAAACCTAAAAAAAATCGCCCCTTGGGAGCCGCGCGAGATTGAGGTTTACTTAGATTATAGCCAAAGACCGCCCGCCTTAAGGGCTCAATGGCCACCCAATCTCCCCAAAGGCTTAGCCAATGTTTTGGAGCCCTGGCTAGAAAAAACCATAACTGACGTCCAGCCTCTAGTCCAAACCATAAAACTCTTGGAAAAACTAGGTCATGAGCCAATTATTTTTCCAGACGCCTTAAGCTTTATTGAGCTGGCCCTCCATCGGGAAGAGCTCCGGCGCCTAACCGAAGAGATTCGTTCGGATCCCGCCAACCACATTTATCGCGAAAACCTTTTAAAAGTTCCTCTTTTGCCTTATCAAATGGATGGCGTGGCCTTCGCGGCTGGAGCTGGGCGAGCCATCATCGCCGATGACATGGGGTTAGGCAAAACCATCCAAGGCGTGGGCCTAGCCGTCTTTTTGGCCAAGACCTCGGGCATCGAAAAAGTCCTCATCATTTGCCCGGCCAGCCTTAAATCGCAATGGCGAGACGAGATCCAACGCTTTTGCGATCGCTCGGTGGGCTTAGTTTTAGGGCAAGCCCATCATCGCCGGGAGCAATATTCTGGCAAAACGTTTTTTACCATTTGTAACTATGAGCAGATTCTTCGCGATCGGGCGGTGGCCAAACTGACCGACTGGGATCTTATCATCTTGGACGAGGCCCAAAGAGTAAAAAACTGGGAGTCGGCTAGCCATAGAGCCGTCGCGGAACTCAATAGCCGTTTTTTTCTCGCCTTAACCGGCACGCCCATGGAAAATAGCTTAGATGAGCTTTACACCTTGGTAAAGCTGGTGGACAACCAACTTTTGGGCCCAGCCTTTCGTTTTTTAAACACTCATAAACAAACGGATGAGCGCGGTCGGCTTTTGTCTTGGCAAGGCCTTAACGCCATAAAAGCCTCTCTGGGGCCCATCTTTTTGCGCCGCACCCGAGCGGAAGTCTTAACGGAATTGCCGCCCCGGGAAGTCAGCGTTTTTCCAGTGGAAGCCACGGAAGAGCAACTGGAAATCCATAATCACCATATCCGCATGGTTACGCGGGTCATTAAAAAGCCCTTCCTAACGGAGATGGACTTTTTGCGCTTAAAAAAGCACCTTTTAAAAGCCCGTCTCGCCGCCAATAGCGCTTCCTTGGTTGACTATAAATCTGAGGGCGTATCGGGAAAATTTATGGCCTTTGAGTCCTTAATGGAAAGGCTCTTGGCCGAAGGCCGCAAAATCTTGGTCTTTTCCGAGTGGACCGGAACCTTGGATCTGGCTGAGGCGAGACTGACCGCCTTAGGCGAATCTTGGATCCGCCTAGACGGCTCAATTCCCCAAGCTCGGCGTCAAGCTCTCATTGAAAAGTTTACCAATAATCCCAAAATGCGGGTCTTTTTGGCCACCAACGCCGGCTCAACGGGTTTAAACCTCCAGGCCGCCGACACCATTGTCAACCTCGATCTGCCCTGGAACCCGGCCATCATTGAACAACGGATTGGGCGAGCTCACCGTTTAGGCCAAACTAAACCCGTTCAAGCCTTTTTGCTGGTGACCAAAGACACCATTGAAGAAAGGCTCTTGGATCTCTTGGGAGCCAAGAGCGCTTTAGCCCTGGCCGCCTTGGATCTGGACTCCGACGTGGATGAGGTGGCCATGAGCGTGGGGGTGGACGCCTTAAAGCAAAGGCTGGAGATTCTCTTAGGCCGCCAACCCGATAAAGCCATGGAAGACGTGGAAGGCCCGGCCCGGCGTATGGCCCGGCGCCAAAGGGTGATGGACGCGGGCGAAAAACTTAAAAACGCCGCTTTAGAGCTCTTTGACTCTTTGATTGACAAAGAGGCCGAACCCAGCGAAGAACTGGAGCCGAGCCCGAAAAAAATTATCAGCGATCTCTTGGAGACCTACTCGGAAACAGATAGCCAAAATCGCCGCCGGTTAGTTCTTCCAGTAGGCGAAGTCAGTTTTTTCGAGAACGTCGTGGGAGCCATTGGCCAAATCATAGGCCACTTTTTTCGCTAAAAAGGCTATGTTTCAGCCAAGGAGCTCTTTTTAGGCTTAATTATAGTCAGACCGCCTATCTTAAACTCCCTAGCCGATTTTTAGGGAGAGTGGGCTGGCCAGTGCCATTGGCCCGTTGGCCAAAAAAAAAAAATTGGACAAACGTTTTTAAATTTGATTTAATTCCGTTTCAGTCGTCTGGCCCTGTCTGGCGTTTTTGATAAAATTTCTCTGTTTTTTAACTCTCGGAAAAATTATAACTGTTTTTTTCTGGAACTAATTTTACTATCGTTCTAGTTTTTTAATTCAGTTTTAATTATTAACGAGTCATTTTTTGTTTTTGTTGATTTTTAACCATTCATCAGCTGTCATTGAATAGCTATTATGAAAGGATTGATCCGCATGCTGAAAAAACTGACCATGGCCTTATTTCTGGGCGCCTTCGCTTTCGCCTTTGCCGCCGCCAGCTTAACCGCTCAAATCGCTGACATAACCATTACTGACAAAGAAATTGATCTCTATATCAAATACGCCACCGCTGGTTCCCCTGAGGCTCAAGCTAAGGTCGCCCAAGCGTCCGATCCGGCCACTTTCGCCTCGGCCGTCGGCAAAATCCAGACTTATGTCGCCTTAAAGGCTACTGGTCAACCGGATAACATTATCACACAAGCTTTGGCTTCCGCGCCCTTTAAGTATTCTGACGCCGAAGTCGCTCTTATTAAGAGCAAAGAGGCCGATCTGCTCGCGGCTTACAAGAAGCTGACCGGACAACCATAACAGTCCGCGCCCTTTAGCCAGACCAAAGCCGCTTCTAAGAGCGGCTTTTTTTTGGGCCAAAAAAACAATTGGATCGCTTAAAATTGGACAATCGTCTCTAAAACTGCTTTAATCAGCCATCTAGCTCATGAACGAAATTGACCCGTCTTTAGACTCTCGGGGAAATTATACCAGTTTTTTCTGGATCTAGTTTTATTATTGTTCTAGTTCTATTTTTCAGTTTTAATTTTTAACGAGTCGCTGTTATTTATCATTTTTATTGTTTTTTTAACATTCATCAGCTGTTTTTAAATAGCTTATGGTCAAAGGATTGATGAGCATGCTGAAAAAACTGAGCTTAGCCTTATTTCTGGGCGCCTTCGTCTTGTCCGCCGCCAGCCTAACCGCCCAGGTCGTGGGCGTAACCCTCACGGAAAAAGAAATCGATCTTTATCTGACCTTTACCAACTCTAGAGGCCCGCGCCCTGACCTTGGTATGTACCAAAGGGCCAATCCGACCTATTTCTCCGGGGTGATGGGCAAAATCAACAATTATTTATTCTTGAAGCTCTCTAACCAATCCGATGACGCGCTCCATAAAGCTTTGGCTACATCGCTTTTTAAGTACAGCCAAGAAGAAATCGAACTTCTAAAGAGCCGCGACGCCGAACTGAGCGCGGCTTTCAAAAAGTTGTCCGGACATCCTTAAAACTTGAGGGCCCTTTAATAAGACAAAAGCCGCTTCGCGGCTTTTTTGTCTTAAATAGCCATTCCAGCTTAGGCCAAAGACTGGGGTTGGTTAAAAGTTAATTCGCCGCTAATCTTGGTGAGGGCCAAGGTAGCTAGGGCCCCTACTGGCCAGGGCTGATTTTGTAAAATATGCCCAAAAAAAGGTACCCAAGCCACCGGACCTTTAGCCACCTCCGCCACCTCTTTTAATAAAGGTTTAAGCAAAAGAGGCGCGATTCCCTGGCCCAGATCGCCAAAGATTACCCCGCCCACTTTCTGAAACACGCCCCTATGCTTTAAGCTAGTCAGTAACCTATCCAAGCGATAAAGCTCCTCGTTATTATCTTCCAACAAGAGGATGGCCCCCGAGAGTTCGGGAAAATAGGGGGAGCCAATTAAGCTAGACACCAAGCTCATATTCCCCCCAATAAGTGGGCCTTGGGCCAAACCATATTTTAAGCGGGCGGGTTTATTGATTTTCCAAGGCTCTAATTGGCCACAAAGAGCCTTAGCTAACCTTTGGCGAGCCCCAGGTTGATCCAGATCCTTAAGGTTAGGCCCATGCCAACCGCCAACCTTAGTGGCGGCCCAACGAGCCATATGAAGAGCGGTTATGTCGGAAAAGCCAATAATAGGTTTTTGGGGATACAATTTCCAAAGGGGAGCCAAGGCCGGCAATAACCTTAAAGAACCATAGCCGCCTCGAATGGCCAATAAAGCGTCCACTTTGGGGTCGGTCATGAGATCGCGCAAAGAGGCCAGCCGCTCGGCGTCAGAGCTAGCCAGATAGCCTTTGGGCCTAGGCCAGGGCACGGGAATCTTAATATTAAATTCCCAATCCGTCAGCGCGCCAACCAGACGATCGATCTCTTGGAGAGGCATATGGCTTGAGGGGAAGAACAAGCCTAAAGTGGCTCCAGGCTTTAGGAAATAACCGCGTTCGCTCATGACGTTCCATCTTTGGCGTTCTTAGCTTTAGCGCCCTAGCTTTAACGCCTTAGCCTTAACGCTTAGCCTAAAATGGGTAGATAATTTTTTTAATCGAAAAAAAGGGGAGGGAAAAACCAATAATTAAAAAACCAACGGCCCGGGGTACCCCAGGCCGTTGGCCGTGGCCATGCTCTTAGTGTTTGTGCGGAATCTTGCTCTTTTCTCGAGCCGTTCGGACGCGGGCCAAAGCTTTTTGCAGAGCCGCTTCCTCTATCGCCACGTCTATCCGTTCCCGTCTTAATCGGGCTTCCTCTTCGGGAGAAAGATTGGCCGGTATATCCACCTGCGGCTGACGCTTAGCCGCGGCTAGGCGTTCTTGAGCCTTTAATATGGCTTTTTCGGCCCGATCTCTATCTATTTCATCCAATTTTTCGGCGCTGTCAGCCAAAATAGTGACCTTTTCTGGCAAAACCTCCACGAATCCGCCGCCCACAAAAATGGTGTCCACCACGCCTTCCAGATCTCGATACCAAACTGGCCCAGGCTTTAAGTCGGTCAAAAATGGCACGTGACCAGGCAAGGCGGTAAAAGCCCCTTCCGTGCCGATCGCCCCCACGGCCATGGCGGACACATCCTTAAAAAAACTTTTGTCCGGCGTAACCACGGTCAACTTAAATTCTTTGGCGCTCATATTGTTTGGCCCTTCCCGCGATCATGGCGGTTAAATCAAGCCGCGTCCTTACTTAAGCGCTCGGCTTTTTCCCGGACTTCCTCAATGCCGCCGACCATATGGAAAGCTTGTTCCGGCAAATCATCGTGTTGGCCATCCAAGATCTCTTTAAAACCCCGGACAGTATCAGCGACTTTGACAAATTTGCCTGGCGAGCCCGTGAAAACCTCAGCCACAAAGAACGGTTGCGACAAAAAGCGCTGGATCTTGCGAGCCCGAGAGACTGTTAATTTATCTTCCTCGGATAATTCTTCCATGCCTAGGATGGCGATGATATCCTGGAGATCTTTATATTTCTGCAGGGTCTGCTGAACCCGGCGAGCCGTTTGATAATGCTCGAGACCCAAATAAGTGGCGTCGAGAATGCGGCTAGTGGAGTCCAAGGGATCGACGGCGGGGTAGATACCCAATTCCGCGATCTGGCGCGACAAAGTGACCGTGCCATCCAAGTGGGCGAAGGTCGTGGCTGGGGCCGGATCCGTTAAGTCGTCAGCTGGCACGTAAACGCATTGCACTGAAGTGATGGAGCCCCGGTTGGTGGAAGTGATGCGCTCTTGCAACTCGCCCAGCTCGGTGGCTAAGGTGGGCTGGTAACCCACGGCGGAGGGCATGCGGCCTAAAAGAGCCGAGACTTCGCTACCCGCCTGGGTAAAGCGATAAATGTTATCCACAAACAATAGAACGTCTTGGCCTTCCTCATCCCGGAAATACTCAGCCTGGGTCAAGGCGGTCAAAGCCACGCGAGCCCGGGCGCCTGGCGGCTCGGTCATCTGGCCATAAACCAAAGCGGCCTTGTCAATGACCCCGCTTTCTTTCATCTCATTGTAAAGATCCGTCCCTTCCCTGGTTCTTTCGCCCACGCCGCCAAAGACCGAGATGCCTCCATGGTGCATGGCGATATTGTGGATCATTTCCATCATGATGACGGTTTTGCCAACGCCCGCTCCCCCAAAGAGACCCATCTTGCCGCCCCGAGGGAAAGGCACCAATAAATCAATGACCTTAACCCCAGTTTCCAAAACGCGCACCGAGGTGTCCAATTCGGTAAACTCGGGGGAAGGCTTATGAATGGGATAAAACTTCTCGCTTTTGACTTCCCCTAAGCCATCCACGGGTCGACCAACCACGTTCAAAACCCGGCCCAAGGCGCTCGGTCCCACCGGCACGACAATGGCCTGGCCAGAATCCCTAGCTGGCATGCCCCGAACTAAGCCATCGGTAATATCCATGGCGATGGTTCGCACGGTGTTGTCGCCCAAGTGTTGGGCCACTTCCAAGATCAAATTGTCCGGTTGGTCATTGATGGCTGGGTTCGAGACGCTCAGCGCGTTTAAAATCCGCGGCAACTGGCCTTCCGAAAAAGCCACGTCCACCACCGGGCCAATGACCTGCGTGATTTTGCCCTCGTTCATTTATCGTCCGCCTTTCCTGGGGAAGAATCTATTAAGCCAATTAGCCATTATAAATTTTTAGCCTTTTAAGGCCTCCGCGCCATTGACGATATCCAAAAGCTCGCTCGTCACGGCGGCTTGACGGGCCTTGTTATAGGCCATGGTCAAACTCTCGATGATGTCTTTGCAACTTTTGCTGGCGTTGTCCATGGCCTGCATCCGAGCCGCGTTTTCGCTGGTCACCGATTCCAACATAGCCCGGTAAACCAAAATGGCCAAAGACCGGGGAATCAAGCGCTCCATAAGCGTTTGCGCCGACGGCTCGACCAAGTAATCCAAAGCCTCGGGAACGGCGGAAGCGCCTTTTTCTGGCTCTGGGCCCAAAGGCAAAAACCGATCATACTCCACCACGAGCTTATTTAAAGAATAGAAGCGCGTGTAGATCAGCCAAATTTCCTGGTAACGCCCAGAAAGGAAATCTTCAATCAAATCATCGGCGATGGCCTTGGCCAAGACATAGTCAAACGAATTTAGCGCGTCGACCATTTTATTGTGAATGACCACCCGCCGCCTCTGATAATAGTCCCGGGCTTTGCGACCAATCAAGAAAAACTCGGGATCGAAGCCCTCTTGGAGCAAAGAGACATTGGCTTTATCGACCGCGGAGAAGATGTTGGAATTAAAGCTCCCGCATAAACCCCGATCCGAGGAGATGGCTAAAATCAAAGCCTTTTTGGCGGTTCCGCTTTTTTCGCTCTTGGATGAGCTCAATAAAGAGCAAGCGTCTTCCGGCGAGCGTTTGGCGATCTCTTGAATCAAGCGCTCATGCTCATCGGCGTAATAACGAAAACGCTCAGCGCGATTCTGCGTTTGCCGCAATTTTGACGCCGCCACCATATTCATGGCTCGGGTCAACTTTTGCGTCTGTTTGACCGCCTTAATGTGGCGTTTGATGTCCTTCAGGGAGGCCATGGAAAACCCCTTTCTGGCCGCTTAAAAAATCAGTCAGCTAGCTTAAAGGCTTGTAAATGACCGCGAACTCGTCCAAGGCCGCCCGAATTTTCCCCTCAAGCTCCGAGGAGATATCTTTTTTGTCCCTGAGCTCGTCTAAGATGCCCGAGTGGCGAGACTCTATAAACTCAAAGAGCTTGGTCTCATAATCCAAGACCGAGGCGATGGGGTATTTGTCCAGAAAACCCCTCGTGCCCGCGAATAAGCTAACGACTTCTTTTTCCGCCGGCATGGGCTGGAATTGGGGTTGCTTTAAAAGCTCCACCATCCTCTGGCCCCGATTGATCTGGCTTAAGGTGGCTTTGTCTAAATCCGAGCCAAACTGGGCGAAAGATTCCAGTTCCCTAAACTGAGCCAAATCCAAGCGCAAAGTGCCGGCCACTTTTTTCATGGCTTTCGTTTGGGCCGCCCCGCCGACTCGGCTAACCGAGATGCCCACGTTAATGGCTGGCCGCACGCCAGAGAAAAAGAGGTTGGGCTCCAAAAAGACCTGACCATCGGTAATGGAAATAACGTTGGTGGGAATAAAAGCCGAAACGTCGCCGGCTTGAGTCTCAATGACCGGCAAGGCCGTCAGAGAGCCCGCGCCTAGCTCGTCGCTCAATTTGGCCGCTCTTTCCAAAAGACGGGAGTGGTTATAGAAAATGTCGCCTGGATAAGCTTCGCGGCCTGGGGGGCGGCGCAACAACAAGGAGACCTCGCGATAAGCCACGGCTTGTTTGGAAAGATCATCGTAAATGATTAGGGCGTGTCGACCGCGATCGCGATAGTACTCGCCCATCGAGGCCCCGGCGTAAGGAGCGATATATTGTAAGGGAGCGGGATCCGAGGCGTTGGCGGCCACCACTATGGTGTAATCCAAGGCCCCATGCTTTTGAAGGTTATCGACCACTTGGGCCACGGTGGATTTCTTCTGGCCAATGGCCACGTAAATACACACCACGTCTTGACCCTTTTGATTGATGATGGCGTCAACGCAGATGGCGGTTTTGCCAATCTGCCGATCGCCAATGATCAACTCGCGCTGGCCTCGACCTATGGGCGTCATGGCGTCAATGGCCTTGATCCCCGTGTACATGGGCTCATGAACGCCTTTGCGGCCAATGATGCCCGGAGCCACAACCTCAATACGAGCGAATTCCTTCGAGTCAATGGGGCCTTTGCCATCCAGGGGTTGGCCCACCGAGTCCACCACGCGTCCCAAAAGAGCGTCGCCGACCGGCACCTGAGCGATTCGGCCAGTTCTCTTAACCAGGTCGCCTTCTTTAATGTGGGAGGTTTCGCCTAAAACAGCCACGCCCACTTGATCGGTTTCCAGGTTTAAAACCATGCCTAAAACGCCGCCTGGAAACTCCAAGAGCTCCATGGCCATGGCCTTTTCCACCCCGTAGACCTGGGCCACGCCGTCGCCCACGGATATAACGGTTCCGGTTTCGGCCAACTCAATGTCCTGACCGAAGTCTTTGATTTGCGACTTTATGATTTCGCTTATTTCTTCAGCTCTGATGGCCATTTATACGCGCTCCTAAGGAATTGACCTAAGCCCACACAAAAAAACCGAGTTAAGCGTTATGCCTTGAGGGCATGTCTTGAGAGCCTGTGGCTCTCAGGTTGTCCCCAAAAGGCGGCCCAAACGATTGAGCTTGGCCCTGAGGCTGCCGTCCAAAACCAAATCTCCCAATTGGGCGACAACGCCGCCAATGATAGCCGGATCGCTTTTGACTGTCACTTCCACTCGGCGACCAATATAGGCGCCTAAGGCGGATTTTAAGGCCGCCAACTGGCTATCGTCCAAGGGCCCGGCTGTGGTGACTGTCCCCCGAATGAGGCCATTTTTGTCATCAAGCAATTTTTGGTAGGCCTGGACAATGGCCTCCAGAAAACCAAAACGTCCTTTAAGAAGCAAAAGCCTTAAAAAATCGCCCACCACGCGAGCGAGCTTGGCTTGGGCTAAAATCGCCTCCAGAGCCTGACTTCGAACTTCCTTGGGATAAGCCTGGGAAGACAAAACCTGGCCAATTTGGCCGGCGGCTTTTAAGCTTGCCCAAAAACCGGCTAGCTCCTGGCCATAGGCCTCATGGGCTTGGTCATCCAGGCCAATGGAAAAAAGGGCCTGGGCGTACCTTTTGGCTAAAACGCCTCGCATTGGGTACCCTTTCTAAGAGGATTTAGCTTAAAAATTAAGCCTAAGCCAAATTAATGGCGAGCCGGGAGACGGATAACGCGCTCCATAAATTCATGGTTCAAGCGCGATTGGTCTTCCGGCTGAATGTTATTAGCGATCAGCTCAGTAGCTAATTTGACGGCCAACTCCCCGGTTTCGGTGGCTAAGGCGCGCCTGGCCACCACTAACTCTTGGGCCATGGCCGCCTCAGTTCTTTGGATGATTAAATCCGCCGTTTTTTGGGCCTCAGCGACAATCCGATCCCTTTCCCGGGCTCCATCGCGCTCATACTGAGCCAAAATAGCCTCGCGCTCAGAGGTCAATTCCGACAATTGCCGCCGCATAACCTCGTTTTGCTCTTCTAAATTTTTGGTCTGGGTTTCTAGATACTCAATGGTTCGAGCGATGTTATCCCGACGACCTCGAAAAAAGGCGCCCACGGGTTTGCGTAGCAGGAAGAAAAGGAGGCCGACAAAAACGACAAAATTGATCGCCCGCCAAAAAAAATCCCGCCATTGAGCTGGAGAGTAACCCGTCCCTTCGGCTAAAGCCGGAGAGACCGAAAAGGCCAAAACAGCCATCGCCACCAGAGCGCCAAAGAGGAACGGGAATTTTCGCATTATTGTGTCCCCAAAAAAAGCCAGCCCCATAAAAATAGGCCTTGGCCAATAATATTGACGGCTCGGGTTTGGCTCAAAACTTTAAAGGTTTAGGCTCGCCGCGAGCGAATTTTTTTCTCCAACTCTTTTATATACTACAAAGCCTTTATATTTGTCGACCTAAAAGTCGACTAGCCAGATCAGCGGCTAAATTTTTGGCTTCCAACTCTAAGGCGATCTTGGCTTGGGCGGTTTCCTCGGCCAAACGCGACCGAGACTCTTCCAAACGCCGAGCCGAGGCGTCCTGGGCGCTAGCGAGAATTTCCTTTTCCCTCTCCTGGCCAGCCGCGCGGAGGGTATTAATGTTTTCTTGGCCTTCGGTCAAGGCTTGGGCGCGTTTCTTTTCCTTTTCCTCTTCCCCGTCCTCGAGCTGCTTTTTGGCCACGTCAGCCAACTCCCGGTAGCTCTCAAACAAAGTGGCCCGCTCATTTAAGATCTTCCGCAGAGGCTTAAAGAGGAACAGGTTCAACACTAACATCAAGACCAAAATATTGAGGATCTGGATGAAAAGCGAGATGTCCAGGCCAACGCTAACCATATATTATAACCTCAAAACGCTTCGGACAGCCGACGAGGACTGAGCCTCATAACTAAAAACCCTTAGTAACCCTTATGATCCCCTTGGCCACTTGGGCCTTCTTTTTGACCAGTTTAAAAGACGATTATAACAGTTCAGAGTTCCTTGTCAAGAGCTATAAATTTTAGAAACTGGCCCAGAAAATGGCGAGCCTGGCTAAACCACAGTTGGGTAGCCATAGAAGTAGCCTAAAAGAAGACATTAAATCGCCAAGTCATTAAGAAAAAAAATTAAATATATGATTATATACTCATATAACTGATCATAATTTTGAGACAAAATTTTCGCCATCGGGCAATAAAAACCGTTTGGTCTAATTTAACCTAATTAAGTATAATAATGATCCACACAGACCAAGAGGTCGGCCAATAGAGGTGTCAAGAAGAGGAGCGACGCTAGCGGCCACCGTGGATTCGAGCGCCTTGCCACTATCCTTAACGGTGAGAGTATTGGCGCTAGCGGACGTGGAGTTGAAAACCTGAGAAGTGGCCTTGGCGGTATCTTTTTTGACCCGGCCATTTTTTTTTGCTATCTTGAACATGGTGGTGTTCCTTCCCCCTTAACAGGGTGTTTACGCTTAAAGCGTGTTTGGTTTTTGAAGGATACACCACCTTAAATACAAAAATCAATTTCATATTGTCCCATTAATTAATTCAATAGACATATATACTTATTTTTCAGTAACATATTTAATACTTTACAAAAAAAATAATCATGGTAGATATTATAAGATCCGCCATGTCATTATTTTTTTGCGACAAAAATGAAAATGGCGTATATGTATACACATTTACGCCATTATTTTGGTTATGTTTTTTTATTTAACCGTTGCTTCCATCCGCCTCGACAACGGCCTGGCCATCAACATACCGTCGCCCCTTCATAACTTCCTTGAGTTCCTCAGCGAAGCGAATACTCTTAAAAGAACTGG